>NZ_CP040244.1:2518249-2819898 GCF_005517195.1 Streptomyces vilmorinianum
GGGGCCGCGTTCGGGTCCTCCATCCTGCGCAGGTGATCGACCCACGGTCCCGTCGCGTTCAGGACGAGACGGGCCGTGACGCCGAACTCCTCGCCGCTGGTGCGGTCCTTGAGCTCCGCGCCCGTGACCCGGCCGCGGGTGAAGCGCAGCCCGGTGACCTCGGCGTGGTTGAGGACGACGGCACCGGCGTCGACGGCGGCGCGGACCGTCATCAGCGCCATCCGGGCGTCGTTCATCTGGTCGTCGCCGTACACGGCCACGGCCTTGAGGTTGTCCGTGCGCAGCTCCGGCACGTCCTGCGCGGCCTTCGAGGGGCTGAGCAGGTGCCCGACCCCGTCACCGAAGGCGGACAGGGCGGAGTACGCGAAGACACCGGCGCCGAGCTTGGCCGCGCCGTGCGGGCCGCCCTTGTAGACGGGCAGGTAGAAGGTGAGGGGGTTGGCGAGGTGCGGTGCCACCTGGCGGGAGACCGCACGCCGCTCGAAGTGGTTCTCCGCCACCAGCTTCACCGCGCCGGTCTGCAGGTAGCGCAGACCGCCGTGGAGAAGCTTGGAGGAGGCGGAGGAGGTGGCGCCGGCGAAGTCGCCGGCGTCCACCAGGGCCACCCGCAGGCCCGACTGCGCGGCGTGCCAGGCGGTGGAGATGCCCAGGATGCCGCCGCCGATCACCAGGAGGTCGTACGTCGCCTTGGAAAGCTGCTCCCGGGTCTCGGCGCGGCTCGGCAGGGAACCAGCGGCCGGGCGCGTCCCCAGGGCAGGGACGCTCTGCAGGGTGGTCATGTCGATCTACTCCTCGTCGGTTCCGTCTTCGAGCCAGCCCATGGAGCGTTCAACGGCCTTCAGCCAGCTCTTGTACTCGCTGTCACGCTTGTCGGCGTCCATGCGAGGGGTCCATTCCGCCGCCCGGCGCCAGTTGGCACGCAGGGCGTCGGTGTCCGGCCAGAAGCCGACGGCCAGACCGGCGGCGTAGGCGGCGCCGAGGCAGGTGGTCTCGGCGACCATCGGACGCACGACCGGCGCGTCCAGGAAGTCCGAGAGCGTCTGCATCAGCAGGTTGTTGGAGGTCATGCCGCCGTCGACCTTGAGCGCGGTCAGCTCGACGCCGGAGTCCTTGGTCATGGCGTCGGTGATCTCGCGGGTCTGCCAGGCGGTGGCCTCCAGGACGGCGCGGGCGATGTGCGCCTTGGTGACGTACCGGGTGAGGCCGGCGATCACACCGCGGGCGTCGGAGCGCCAGTACGGGGCGAACAGACCGGAGAAGGCCGGCACGAAGTAGGCGCCGCCGTTGTCCTCGACCGAGGACGCGAGGGTCTCGATCTCGGCGGCGGACTTGATCAGGCCCATCTGGTCGCGCATCCACTGCACCAGCGAACCGGTGACGGCGATCGAGCCCTCCAGGGCGTAGACCGGCTTCTGGTCGCCGATCTGGTAGCCGACCGTGGTCAGCAGGCCGCTGTAGGAGTTGATGATCTTGTCACCGGTGTTCATCAGCATGAAGGTGCCGGTGCCGTACGTGGACTTCGCCTCGCCCTCGGCGAAGCAGGTCTGGCCGAACAGGGCGGCCTGCTGGTCGCCGAGCGCGGAGGCGACCGGGACGCCGTCCAGGACGCCGCCCTTGACGGTGCCGTACACCTCGGCGGAGGAACGGATCTCCGGCAGCACGGCGGCCGGGATCTCCATGGACTGGAGGATCTTCTCGTCCCAGCCCATGGTGTGCAGGTTCATCAGCATGGTGCGCGAGGCGTTGGTGACGTCGGTGACGTGGTGACCGCCGTCGACGCCGCCCGTGAGGTTCCAGATGACCCAGGAGTCCATGGTGCCGAAGAGGATGTCGCCGCGCTCGGCGCGCTCGCGCAGGCCCTCGACGTTGTCGAGCAGCCAGCGGACCTTCGGGCCGGAGAAGTACGAGGCGAGGGGCAGACCGGTCTCGCGGCGGAAGCGGTCCTGGCCGACGTTGCGGCCGAGCTCCTTGCACAGCGCGTCGGTGCGGGTGTCCTGCCAGACGAGGGCGTTGTGGACGGGCTCACCGGTGTTCTTGTCCCAGAGCAGCGTGGTCTCGCGCTGGTTGGTGATGCCGATGGCCTTGACGTCGGCCGAGGTGATGCCGGCCTTGGCGATGGCGCCGGCGACGACCTCCTGGACGTTGGTCCAGATCTCGGCGGCGTCGTGCTCGACCCAGCCCGGCTTCGGGAAGATCTGCTCGTGCTCCTTCTGGTCGACGGAGACGATCCGGCCGTCGGTGTCGAAGACGATGCAGCGGGAGGAGGTGGTGCCCTGGTCGATCGCGGCGATGAACGGGCCGCTGCCGTGGGAGGAAGAGCCGGCGGTGTGTGCGTCGGTCACGGTTACTCCAAGGGATGTCTGGAAGAAGGACGGCTCAGGCGAACGCGATGTTGTAGATACCCGCTGCGAGGGCGCCACCGATCAGCGGACCGGCGACGGGGATCCAGGCGTAGCTCCAGTCGGAGCCGCCCTTGTTCGGCAGCGGCAGCAGGGCGTGCACGATGCGCGGACCGAGGTCACGGGCCGGGTTGATGGCGTAGCCGGTGGGGCCGCCGAGCGAGAGGCCGATGGAGACGACGACGAAGGCGGTGATCAGAGCGCCGAGTACGCCGAGGCCCTTGCCGCTGTCGTTGAGGCCCTGCGTCAGCACCGCGAGGACCAGCACGACGGTGCCGATGATCTCGGTGGCCAGGTTCTGCCAGACGTTCCGGATCTCGGGGCCGGTGGAGAAGACGCCGAGCACCGGGCCGGCCTTGGGAGCGGCCACCTCGGTGACCATGCCCTCCTCGTGCGGCGGTGCGGCGAGGATCTCCGGGTCCGTGAGGTGGGCCCGGAACTGTCCGTAGTACGCGATCCAGACCAGGAACGCGCCGAGCATGGCGCCGAGGATCTGGCCCGCGAAGTAGACCGGGGCGTTGGACCAGTCCCCGTCCTTGATCGCGATGCCGACGGTCACGGCCGGGTTCAGATGGGCGCCGGAGAGGGTACCGGTCATGTACACGGCAGTCATGACCGCGAAGCCCCACCCGAAGGTGATGGCGAGCCATCCGGCGTTCTGCGCCTTCGAGCGCTTGAGCACCACGGCGGCGACGACGCCGCCGCCGAGCAGAATGAGTACGGCGGTACCAATGATCTCGCCGATGAAGATGTCGGAGCTGGACACCCGCGACTCCTTTGTCCTTCGTCCAGGGGAAGGCGAACCCCGGGTCCCTCCGGTGGTCCGCGCCCTCGTATGGGTGCGTAGCCGGCCCTTGGCAGTGCCACACTCTAGCGTGTATTGCCGGTAGGTGTTCGACAATGCCGACCGATGAACGGAAGTTTTGCCCTCCGCTTAACAGCACGTCAAGGGTTCTGTGGCCGATTGCCTTCCGCATGACCCGATCGTTACCGACGCGTTCCGCGCGCGCCCGCGGACACACCTCGGCCCGGCCGCCTGAGGGCGACCGGGCCGATGCGTCGAGGGGTGGGACCGGGTCCCGGCCGCGCCGCTAGAAGCGCCCCGCGCCCAGATCACGGGAGACGGCGCGGGCGCAGTCCCGTACCGCCGCCACCAGCTCCGAGCGCAGCTCGCCCTCGTGGCAGACCCGCTCCACCGCGCCCGTGATCGCCACCGCGCCCACCGGCATCCGGCGCCGGTCGTGGATCGGGGCGGCCACCGAGGCCACGCCCTCCCAGGTCTCCTCCACGTCCGCGGCCCAGCCTCGCGCGCGGGTCATGTCGAGCAGGCCCTCGAACTCCGCGAGGTCCGTGACCGTACGGGGCGTGAAGCTCTCGCGCGGAACCTCGAGACCCTCGCTGTGGGCCACCGGGTCGTAGGCGGAGAGCACCTTGCCCAGGGCCGTGGAGTGCAGCGGCTGCATCGCCCCGACCTCCAGGACCTGGCGGCTGTCGTCCGGCCGGAAGACGTGGTGCACGATCAGCACGCCCTGCTGGTGCAGGACGCCCAGATGGACGCTCTCGCCGCTGGAGCGCGCCAGGTCGTCCGTCCACACCAGCGCCCGCGCCCGCAGCTCGTGCACGTCCAGATAGCTGTTGCCCAGGCGCAGCAGCTCCGCGCCCAGCTGATAGCGGCCCGAGGCCGTCTCCTGCTCCACGAAGCCCTCGGCCTGCAGGGTCCGCAGGATGCCGTGCGCCGTGCCCTTGGCCAGGCCGAGCGAGGAGGCGATGTCGGACAGACCGAGCCGGCGCTCGCCGCCCGCGAGCAGTCGCAGCATCGCCGCCGCTCGTTCAAGCGACTGGATGTTCTTCGCCATCGCCCGGCCTTTCTCCCTGTCATGATCCCGGCGGTCCCGTGGATCCTACGGACAGGATCCCGTGGATCATGCTGTTCGACAATGCTGAACACTATCGGTCGATGCCGACCGCTCTGTACCTTGACAGTGTCGTTCACGAACGGGTGTGACCGGGAGTCCCCGGACACAGGATGCCGTCCGGCCCGTGGGACGCCATGTCCACCCCGGCGCGCGCACGGTTACTCTGGCCCCGTGCGCCCTCCTCCGAGGGTGCAAAGCCGACAGCCGTCGCATCCCAGGGAGCTCATCCATGGCCTCGTCGCCTACCCCTTCCGCCGACAGCCGGACCCGCGCCGCAACACTCCGCGAGGCACTCGCGAGCCGAGTGGTGGTGGCTGACGGAGCCATGGGCACCATGCTCCAGGCACAGGACCCCACCCTCGAGGACTTCCAGAACCTCGAAGGCTGCAACGAGATCCTGAACGTGACCCGGCCCGACATCGTCCGCTCGGTGCACCAGGAGTACTTCGCCGCCGGCGTCGACTGCGTCGAGACCAACACCTTCGGAGCGAACTTCGCCGCGCTCGGCGAGTACGACATCCCGGAGCGCGTGTACGAGCTCTCCGAGTCCGGCGCCCGGATCGCCCGCGAGGTCGCCGACGAGTTCACCGCCTCCACCGGACAGCAGCGCTGGGTCCTCGGCTCCATGGGCCCGGGCACCAAGCTGCCCACCCTCGGCCACGCCGCCTACACCACCCTGCGCGACGCCTACCAGCAGAACGCCGAGGGCATGCTCGCCGGTGGCGCCGACGCGCTGCTCGTGGAGACCACCCAGGACCTGCTGCAGACCAAGGCGTCCGTCATCGGCGCCCGCCGCGCCCTCGACGCCCTCGGCGTCGACGTGCCGCTGATCTGCTCCGTCACCGTCGAGACCACCGGCACCATGCTGCTCGGCTCCGAGATCGGCGCCGCGCTCACCGCGCTGGAGCCGCTCGGCATCGACATGATCGGCCTGAACTGCGCCACCGGCCCCGCCGAGATGAGCGAGCACCTGCGCTACCTCGCGCGCCACTCCCGTATCCCGCTGTCCTGCATGCCCAACGCCGGACTGCCCGTCCTCGGCAAGAACGGCGCGCACTACCCGCTGAGCCCAGCCGAGCTCGCCGACGCCCAGGAGACCTTCGTCCGCGAGTACGGACTCTCCCTGATCGGCGGCTGCTGCGGTACGACCCCTGAGCACCTGCGCCAGGTCGTCGAGCGCGTCCGCGACCTCACCCCGACCGTCCGCGACCCGCGCCCCGAGCCCGGCGCCGCCTCGCTCTACCAGACGGTCCCGTTCCGCCAGGACACCTCGTACATGGCGATCGGCGAGCGGACCAACGCCAACGGCTCCAAGAAGTTCCGCGAGGCCATGCTCGAAGGCCGCTGGGACGACTGCGTCGAGATGGCCCGCGACCAGATCCGCGAGGGCGCGCACATGCTCGACCTCTGCGTCGACTACGTCGGCCGCGACGGCGTCGCCGACATGGAGGAGCTCGCCGGCCGCTTCGCCACCGCCTCCACCCTGCCGATCGTCCTCGACTCCACCGAGGTCGACGTCATCAGGGCCGGCCTGGAGAAGCTCGGCGGCCGCGCCGTCATCAACTCCGTCAACTACGAGGACGGCGACGGACCCGACTCCCGCTTCGCCAAGGTCACCCGGCTCGCCCAGGAGCACGGCGCCGCGCTCATCGCGCTCACCATCGACGAGGAGGGCCAGGCCCGCACCGTCGAGAACAAGGTCGCCATCGCCGAGCGGATCATCGCCGACCTGACCGGCAACTGGGGCATCCACGAGTCCGACATCCTCATCGACACCCTCACCTTCACGATCTGCACCGGGCAGGAGGAGTCCCGCAAGGACGGCATCGCCACGATCGAGGCGATCCGCGAGCTCAAGCGCCGCCACCCGGACGTCCAGACGACCCTGGGCCTGTCCAACATCTCCTTCGGCCTCAACCCGGCCGCCCGCATCCTGCTCAACTCGGTCTTCCTCGACGAGTGCGTGAAGGCGGGTCTCGACTCGGCGATCGTGCACGCCTCGAAGATCCTGCCGATCGCCCGCTTCGACGAGGAGCAGGTCACCACCGCCCTCGACCTGATCTACGACCGGCGCTCCGAGGGCTACGACCCGCTCCAGAAGCTGATGGCGCTCTTCGAGGGCGCCACCACGAAGTCGATGAAGGCCGGCAAGGCCGAGGAGCTCCTCGCCCTGCCGCTGGAGGAGCGCCTCAAGCGCCGCATCATCGACGGCGAGAAGAACGGCCTGGAGGGCGACCTCGACGAGGCCCTGCAGACCCGTCCCGCCCTCGACATCGTCAACGAGACGCTGCTCGACGGCATGAAGGTCGTCGGCGAGCTGTTCGGCTCCGGCCAGATGCAGCTGCCGTTCGTGCTCCAGTCCGCGGAGGTCATGAAGACCGCCGTCGCCTACCTCGAACCGCACATGGAGAAGGTCGAGGGCGCCGAGGGCAAGGGCACCATCGTCCTCGCCACCGTCCGCGGCGACGTCCACGACATCGGGAAGAACCTCGTCGACATCATCCTCTCCAACAACGGCTACAACGTGGTGAACCTGGGCATCAAGCAGCCCGTCTCCGCCATCCTGGACGCCGCCGAGGAGCACCGCGCCGACGTCATCGGCATGTCCGGCCTGCTGGTCAAGTCCACGGTGATCATGAAGGAGAACCTGGAGGAGCTGAACCAGCGCGGCCTCGCGGCCGACTTCCCGGTCATCCTGGGCGGCGCCGCCCTCACCCGCGCCTACGTCGAGCAGGACCTCCACGAGATCTACCAGGGCGAAGTGCGCTACGCCCGCGACGCGTTCGAGGGCCTGCGGCTGATGGACGCCCTGATCGCCGTCAAGCGCGGCGTCCCCGGAGCCGCGCTCCCCGAGCTCAAGCAGCGCCGGGTCGCCCAGCGCGCCACGGCCCTCGAGGTCAACGAGCCCGCGGAAGGCGGCCGTTCGGACGTCGCCACCGACAACCCGGTGCCGACCCCGCCGTTCTGGGGCACCCGCGTCGTCAAGGGCATCCAGCTCAAGGAGTACGCCTCCTGGCTCGACGAGGGCGCCCTGTTCAAGGGCCAGTGGGGCCTCAAGCAGAACCGGGCCGGTGACGGACCGTCGTACGAGGAACTGGTGGAGAGCGAGGGCCGTCCCCGGCTGCGCGGCTGGCTGGAGCGCCTCCACACCGAGAACCTCCTGGAGGCGGCCGTCGTCCACGGCTACTTCCCCTGCGTCTCCAAGGGCGACGACCTGATCATCCTGGACGAGGCCGGCAACGAGCGCACCCGCTTCACCTTCCCCCGCCAGCGCCGCGGCCGCCGCCTCTGCCTCGCGGACTTCTTCCGCCCGGAGGAGTCCGGCGAGACCGATGTCGTCGGCCTCCAGGTCGTCACCGTCGGCTCGCGGATCGGCGAGGCCACCGCCAAGCTCTTCGAGTCCGACTCCTACCGCGACTACCTGGAGCTGCACGGACTGTCCGTCCAGCTGGCCGAGGCCCTCGCCGAGTACTGGCACGCCCGCGTCCGCGCCGAGCTCGGCTTCGCGGGCGAGGACCCGGCCGACGTCGAGGACATGTTCGCGCTGAAGTACCGCGGCGCGCGGTTCTCCCTGGGCTACGGGGCCTGCCCCGACCTGGAGGACCGGGCGAAGATCGCCGAGCTGCTGCGGCCCGAGCGGATCGGCGTCCACCTCTCGGAGGAGTTCCAGCTCCACCCGGAGCAGTCCACCGACGCGATCGTCATCCATCACCCTGAGGCGAAGTACTTCAACGCGCGGTGATCGCGGCGGGGTAAATCCCCGCACCTTCGCTGAGCGAGACGTACACTTGTCGGTCCAGTGCAGGCCGGCCGCCCTACCCGTACCGGGGAGGGAGGCCGGCCTTCTCGTCCCTCCATGGAGGTGTGCCGGATGACCAGTACGGTCCCCGCGTCCTTGTTCCGCACGAGCGGTAGCTCCGCCCTGCAGGCGGTCTTCCTCGACATGGACGGCACCCTCGTCGACACCGAGGGGTTCTGGTGGGACGCCGAGGTGGAGGTCTTCGCCGGCCTCGGGCACCGGCTGGACGAGTCCTGGCGCGACGTCGTCGTCGGCGGCCCCATGACCCGCAGCGCGGGCTACCTGATCGAGGCCACCGGCGCCGACATCACCCTCGCCGAGCTCACCGTCCTGCTCAACGAGAAGTTCGAGCAGCGCATCGACCGGGGCGTACCGCTGATGCCGGGCGCCGAGCGGCTCCTCGCCGAGCTGTACCGCCACAACATCCCGACCGCCCTGGTCTCCGCCTCGCACCGCCGCATCATCGACCGGGTCCTCGCCTCGCTGGGCCGCGACCGCTTCAGCCTCACCGTCGCCGGCGACGAGGTGATGTGCTCCAAGCCCCACCCCGAGCCCTATCTGACCGCCGCGACCGGGGTCGGTGCCGAGCCGGCGCTGTGCGCCGTCATCGAGGACACGGCGACGGGCGTCGCGGCCGCGGAGGCGGCGGGCTGCCGCGTGGTCGCCGTGCCGTCCGTCGCACCGATCGCGCCCTCCGCGGGCCGCGTCGTGGTCCGCTCCCTGGAGGACGTGGACGTTCCGTTCCTGCGGACGCTGATCACTTCACCATGATCGTCTGAGCTTTTTCTGAGCCTTCCCGGGATTTCCGATCCCGAATGCGGCGGCGGAGACGCAGGGCACTCGACCGTGCATTTTCCGTAACCGCCGCCAGGAAATGAATCGGCCATCCGTCGAGTCGTGACACACGTGACCTTGGTCACTCAGCGTTTCGACCGGCGGGTGGCCGTAGTGCATCCGATGTCCGGATCGCGGTGGTTGCGCCCTCCCCGTGTGTCCGTATTCGCTCCTTCCCTGACGAATCATTCCCGCGCATGACTATCGAACCCACCGCATTCATGCTCACCATGCGCATACGCATCAAGCCGCCCGAGGTCCGGCATTACGGCGTTGCCCACTAATCTTTCGCGAGTACTTCGCCGCACCATCCATGTGCACCGGCGCCCCACCCAAGTCGCCGCGAACACAGGACCGATCGCACACCATCCCGGCCCGATCGCCCGCCCTGACCGGGCGGCAGCGGTGGAGTGTCGTACGCCGCTGTATCCCAGGCCGGATGAGGAGAACGTCCAGGATGAACCGCAAGACCTTGGCACTGCCGGCCGTGGCCGGCCTGCTCGCCCCGCTGCTCGTCGCCTGCGGCGGCTCGGACGAGAACAGAGCCATCGTCGTCGGCACCACGGACCAGTTCCTCGCCACCAGCGACGCCCCCGCGCCCCTCGACCCGGCCTTCGCCTACGACACCGGCGCCTGGAACATCCTCCGGCAGACCGTCCAGACCCTGATGCACGTGCCCCGCGGCGGCGGCGAGCCCGTCCCCGAGGCCGCCGAGAGCTGCGGCTTCAGCGACCGGCTCAGTGAGAGCTACCGCTGCACCCTCCGCGAAGGCCTCACCTTCGCCGACGGCACCCCGCTGACCGTCGAGGACGTCAAGTTCTCCGTCGCGCGGGTGCTCACCATCCAGTCCGACAACGGACCGGCCGCCCTCCTCGCCAACATCGACACCGTCGAGACCAAGGGCGAGCGCGAGATCGTCTTCCACCTGAAGACGCCCGACGCGACCTTCCCGTACAAGATCTCCACCCCGGTCGCCGGCATCCTCAGCAAGGACAAGTACAGCGACAAGCAGCTCCGCGAGGGCTTCGAGGTGGACGGCTCCGGCCCGTACACGATGAAGGCCGAGCGCGAGGGCGAGACCGTCGTCAAGGCCGTCTTCACCCGGAACCCGAACTACAAGGGCACCGTCACCCTGCGCAACGACAAGGTCGAGCTCCGCACCTTCGCCGACGCGGACGCCATGGGCAAGGCCCTCGAAGACCGCACGATCGACATGATGACCCGCTCCATGTCGCTCCAGCAGGTCAAGAAGCTCACCGACAACCCCACCGAGGGCATCGACCTCACCGAGGTCCCCGGCCTCGAGATCCGCTACCTGGGCTTCAACACCGCCGCCCCCTCCGTGAGGGACAAGGCCGTCCGGCAGGCCATGGCCGCCGTCGTCGACCGCGGCGCTCTCGTCAGCAAGGTCTACGGCCCCGCCGCCAAGCCGCTGTACTCGCTCATCCCCTCCAGCGTCACCGGCCACTCCACGGCCTTCCTCGACACGTACGGAGAGCCCAGCACCGCCAAGGCCGGGAAGATCCTGCGCGAGGCCGGCATCACCGCTCCGGTGAAGCTGACCCTGCACTACACCACCGACCACTACGGCCCGGACATGAAGACCGAGTTCGAGGCGCTGCGCGACCAGCTCAACGCCACCGGCCTCTTCGACATCACCGTCCAGGGCACCAAGTGGTCCTCGTACCGCCCCGCCCAGAAGCGCGGCGACTACGCCGTCTACGGCCTCGCCTGGTTCCCCGATTTCCCGGACCCCGACAACTACGTCGCTCCCTTCCTGGACGCGGAGAACTTCCTCAACACCCCGTACATCAACAAGGTCGTACGCGACGAGCTGATCCCGCGCTCGCGCCGCTCGGCCGACCGCACCGCCGTGAGCCCCGTCTTCGGACAGATCCAGAAGATCGTCGCCAAGGACGTGCCGGTCCTGCCCCTGTGGCAGGGCAAGCAGTACGTCGCCGCACGCGACGACCTGACCGGCGTCGAATGGGCCCTCAACACCTCGTCGGACCTGCTCCTGTGGGAGCTCGGCCGCGACACCGTCTGACCTTCGGGCAGCGCCTGACCCCTTCGTTACACCGGCCGCGCACTCGCGCGCGGCAGGCCTGGCAAGAGATCAAGAGGCACGTTCTGTGAAGCACAACAAGTGGCTGACGGCCCCCCTCGCCGCGGGACTGTCCGCCGCCCTGCTCAGCGGCTGTGGCGCGGAGCTTGGCGGAGGCGCCGCGAACTCCGGGGACAACATCCGCGTCGGCATGTCCGACGAGGTCCTGGCCACCGACCCCGCCGCCGGCTACGACCCCGGCTCCTGGCTGCTGTTCAACAACGTCTTCCAGTCCCTGCTCAGCTTCCCCAAGGGCACCACCGAGCCCGAGCCGGAAGCCGCCGAGAAGTGCGACTTCGAAGGGGGCAGCAGGGTCTACCGCTGCACCCTGCGCGAGGGCCTGAAGTTCTCCAACGGCAACCCGCTGACCTCGAAGGACGTCAAGTTCTCCTTCGACCGCGCGATCAAGATCGACGACCCGAACGGCCCGGCGCCGCTGCTGTCCACGATCGACTCCATCGAGACCCCCGACGACCTCACCGTCGTCTTCCGGCTCAAGACCGCCGACGCCACCTTCCCCAGCAAGATCGCCTCCGGCGCCGGCTCCATCGTGGACCACCGCGAGTACGCCGAGGACGCGCTGCGCACCGACGGCAAGGCGGTCGGCTCCGGCCCGTACACGCTGGAGTCCCTCAGCGACACCGAGGCCGTCTTCTCCGTCAACGGCGGCTACCAGGGCGCCGCCAAGGCGAAGAACAGCGGCGTGACCCTCAAGCTCTACGGCGGTGACCGCGCGGCCCTCTCCAAGGCCCTCGCCGCGGGCGACATCGACGTCGCCTACCGAGGCCTCGCCGCGGACGACGTCGCCGCCCTCGAAGCCTCCGCCACCACCGGCGAGACCGAGTTCGAGGTCGTCCAGGGCACCAGCGCCCAGGTCCAGCACCTCGTCTTCAACGTCAAGGACCCGGTCGTCGGCAAGCTCGGCGTCCGCGAGGCCATCGCCCACCTCGTCGACCGCGAGGCCCTCGTCCAGAACGTCCACAAGGCCACGGCCACCCCGCTGTACTCGATCGTCCCGGCCGGCATCGCGGGTCACAACACCGCCTTCTTCGACACCTACGGCAGCCCCGACAAGGCCAAGGCCAAGAAGGCGCTCCGCTCGGCCGGCATCACCGGCAAGGTCAAGCTCACCCTCTGGTCCACCCCCAGCCGCTTCGGCCCCACCACGGACCAGGACCTCAAGGCGATCGCCGAGCAGCTCAACGCCAGCGGCCTGTTCGACGTGGACGTGAAGTCCGTCGAGGCCGAGCAGTACATGAAGGACATCGAGGACGGCAAGTACGGCGTGTACGTCCGGGGCTGGATCCCCGACTACCCCGACGCCGACAACTTCACCGCCCCGTTCTTCGGCGAGGGCAACGTCCTCGCCAACAACTACGAGAACAACACCATCACCGGCAGCCTCCTGCCCAGGACCGCCGCCTCCGCCGACCGTGCCGCCACCGGCCAGGACTTCGGCAAGCTCCAGGACCTCGTCGCCGAGGAGCTGCCGATCCTCCCGCTGTGGCAGGGCAAGCAGTACGCCGTCGCCCGCGGCAACATCACCGGCCTCGAGTGGACCCTGGACGCCTCGACCGTCTTCCGCTTCTGGGAGATCGAGAAGGGCTGACCGGACACAGCGGGACCGTCCGTACGGCAAGGGGCCCGGCACGCGTGGTGCGTGCCGGGCCCCTTTCCCGTATCCGCGAACGCGCCGCCTACTGGGCGCCCGGGCGGACCAGACCGCTCTCGTACGCGTACACCGCCGCCTGCACCCGGTCACGCAGCCCCAGCTTCGTCAGCACATGGCCCACATGCGTCTTCACCGTCGTCTCGCTGACGAACAGGTCCGCCGCGATCTCCGCGTTGGACAGCCCGCGCGCCACCAGCTTCAGCACCTCGACCTCACGCTCGGTCAGCGTGTTCAGCGTGTCCGGAACCTGCTCGTCACCGGACGGCAGATGCGCCGAATACTTGTCCAGGAGACGGCGCGTGATCGACGGCGCCAGCATCGCCTCGCCCGCCGCGACCACCCGGATCGCCTGCACGAGCTCATTGGCCGGCGCGTCCTTCAGCAGGAAGCCGCTCGCCCCCGCCCGCAGCGCCTCCACCACGTACTCGTCCA
Source organism: Streptomyces vilmorinianum (assembly GCF_005517195.1). Lineage (NCBI taxonomy): Bacteria > Bacillati > Actinomycetota > Actinomycetes > Kitasatosporales > Streptomycetaceae > Streptomyces > Streptomyces vilmorinianum. The sequence goes on from NZ_CP040244.1 coordinate 2,531,406, forward strand.
GATCGAACGTCGTCAGCACGAGCACCTTCGCCGGACCGTCCCGGCCCGGGCCCGTGATCTGCCGCGTCGCCTCCACGCCGTCCATGCGGGGCATCCGGATGTCCATCAGCACCACATCGGGCTGCAACGCCCGCACCTGGTCCAGAGCCTGAAGACCGTCCCCGGCCTCACCGACGACCGCGATGTCCTGCTCCGCCTCCAGAATCATCCGGAAACCGGTGCGCAGCAGCGGCTGGTCATCGACCAGTAGAACGCGGATGGCCACAGGAACTCCTTCAGGGCGCGGGCTCGAACGGGCCCATTCTGCCCTGCCCCGATTCGCCCGACTCCGGCGGGCGCGCGGAAACGATCTCCCGCTCGATCCCCAGCTCGTTCCCCCGCTCGGCCTCCCGACCGATCTCCCTCCGGATCTCCAGCGGATACACCGGGGGAGTCCCCCCGAACTCCGGGCAGACCGCCCGGTGGTCGCACCAGCCGCACAGCTTCGTCGGACGCGGCCGCCACTCGCCCGTCTCCGTCGCCAGCCGGATCGCCTCCCACAGCGCCAGCAGCTTGCGCTCCACCCGCAGCAGATCCGTCTCCACCGGGTCGTACGTCAGCACATCGCCGCTGCCCAGGTAGACCAGCTGGAGCCGGCGCGGCACGACCCGCTTCAGCCGCCAGATCACCAGCGCGTAGAACTTCATCTGGAACAGCGCGCCCTCGCTGTACTCCGGCCGCGGCGCCTTGCCCGTCTTGTAGTCGACGATCCGCACCTCGCCCGTCGGCGCCACGTCGATCCGGTCGATCACACCGCGCAGCCGCAGCCCCGACTCCAGCTCCGTCTCCACGAACAGCTCACGCTCGGCCGGCTCCAGACGCGTCGGATCCTCCAGCGTGAACCACCGCTCGACCAGCTGCTCCGCCTCGGTCAGCCAGCGCGAGAGACGCTCGCCCTCGGCGTCCTCCGCGAACAGCTCGCCCAGCTCCGGCCGCGACTCCAGGAGGCGGTCCCACTGCCCCGGAATCATGGCCTTCGCCCGGGGCGCCGTCCGCTCCAGCGCCGGATCGTCGAAGAGCCGCTCGAGGACCGCGTGCACCAGCGTGCCCCGCGTCGCCGCCTCGCTCGGCTTCTCCGGCAGCCTGTCGATCACCCGGAACCGGTACAGCAGGGGACACTGCATGAAGTCGCTCGCCCGCGAAGGCGACAACGACGTGGGCGTCCGGGCCTCCACGGGCGGCTGCTCGCTCGTACTCATGACACAGACCCTACGGCCCGCCACTGACAGCGAGCGGAATACCATCGACGACAGACCCCGTCGCACTGCATGATCGAAGCGTGACGCAGTGCCGCCCGGACGCACACCCTGCAGCTCGGCGACGACTCGGCGACGAAAGGAACCCGTGAACCAGGACGACGAGCGCGGCGAGAAGCATCGGCCGCAGTCCGGCGAAGCGGAACCCAGGCCCGCGGCACCGAACCCCACCGGAGGCCCCACCGACCCCGGCACCGGCAAAGCCCGGCGGGCCGAGGAACCCGGCGGAGGCATCCTCATGGGCCGCCCCTTCGGCGTGCCCGTCTACGTCGCCCCCAGCTGGTTCCTCGTCGCCGCACTGATCACCTGGGTCTTCGGCGACCAGATCCAGCGCGTCCTGCCCGACCTCGGCGCCGCCCGCTACCTGGTCTCCCTCTTCTTCGCCATCGCCTTCTACGCCTCCGTCCTGGTCCACGAACTCGCGCACACGGTCGTCGCGCTCCGCTACAAACTCCCGGTGCGCCGCATCCAGCTCCAGTTCTTCGGCGGCGTCTCCGAGATCGAGAAGGAGACCGAGACCCCCGGCCGCGAGTTCGTCCTCGCCTTCGTCGGCCCGCTGTTCTCGCTCGTCCTCGCCGGCCTCTTCTACCTCACGCTGTACGCCGTCGAACCCGGCACCGTCCCCGGTGTCCTCCTCGCCGGCCTGATGATCTCCAATCTGATCGTCGCGGTCTTCAACCTGCTGCCCGGCCTCCCGCTCGACGGCGGCCGCATGCTCAGGGCCGTCGTCTGGAAGATCACCGGCAAGCCCATGAGCGGCACCGTCGCCGCCGCCTGGGTCGGCCGCGCGCTCGCCGTCGCCGTCCTCATCGGCCTGCCCCTCCTCACCCGCACCGGGCTCCTGGGCAACTCCACCGACGACATCAGCGGCATGGACACCGTCACCGACGCCCTGCTCGCCGCCATCCTCGCCGCGATCATCTGGACCGGCGCCGGCAACAGCCTGCGCATGGCCCGGCTCCGCGAACACCTCCCCGAGCTGCGCGCCCGCACCCTCACCCGGCGCGCCATCCCCGTCGAGCCGACCACCCCGCTCTCCGAGGCCCTGCGCCGCGCCAACGAGGCCGGAGCCCGCGCCCTCGTCGTCGTCGACGGCATCGGCGACCCCACGGGCCTCGTCCGCGAGACCGCCATCGCAGGCGTCCCCCAGCACCGCCGTCCCTGGGTCGCCGTCAGCGCCCTCGCCCAGGACCTCACCGACGGCATGCGGGTCCCGGCCGAACTCACCGGCCAGCCTCTCCTCGACCACCTGCGCGCCAGCCCCGCCACCGAATACCTGGTCGTCGAGGAGACCGGCGAGATCTACGGAGTCCTCTCCACCGCCGACGTGGAACGCGCCTTCGTCCGGGCCATGGCAAGACCCTCCTCGTAACCCCGGTACTCTGGTCACATGTCCGAACCGACCGGTGCCGCCCGCCGTCGCGGGCCCTTCAAGGTCGGGGACCAGGTCCAGCTCACCGACCCCAAGGGACGCCACTACACGTTCACGCTCGAGGCCGGGAAGAATTTCCACACCCACAAGGGTTCCTTCCCCCACGACGAGCTGATCGGTGCTCCCGAGGGCAGTGTTGTCCGTACCACGGGAAACGTCGCCTACCTCGCGCTGCGCCCCCTGCTCCCCGACTACGTCCTGTCCATGCCCCGCGGCGCCGCCGTGGTCTACCCCAAGGACGCGGGGCAGATCCTGGCCTTCGCCGACATCTTCCCCGGCGCCCGCGTCGTCGAGGCAGGGGTGGGCTCGGGGTCGCTCAGCAGCTTCCTGCTCCGCGCCATCGGCGACAGCGGCATGCTGCACTCCTACGAGCGCCGCGAGGACTTCGCCGAGATCGCCAAGGGCAACGTGGAGCGCTACTTCGGCGGCCCGCACCCCGCCTGGCAGCTCACCGTCGGCGACCTCCAGGACAACCTGTCCGACACCGACGTCGACCGCGTCATCCTGGACATGCTCGCCCCCTGGGAGTGCCTGGAGGCCGTCTCCAAGGCGCTCGTCCCCGGCGGCATCCTCTGCTGCTACGTGGCGACCACCACCCAGCTCGCGCGCACCGTGGAGTCCATCCGCGAGTTCGGCTGCTACGCCGAACCGCAGCCGTGGGAATCCATGATCCGCAACTGGCACGTGGAAGGCCTGGCCGTCCGCCCGGACCACCGGATGATCGGCCACACCGGCTTCCTCGTCACCGCCCGCCGCCTCGCGGACGGCGTCGAGCCCCCGATGCGCCGCCGGCGCCCCGCCAAGGGCGCGTACGGCGAGGACTACGAAGGCCCCAACAAGGGCTGACGCCTCCAGGCGCCACCAGGGCTGACGCCCCGACAACGAACGCGTGCCGCCGTCGAGTTCCCGCCCCAGGGCGGAGAACTCGACGGCGGCACCTTCACGTTCGGCATCTTTGCGGACAGCTCCCACCCCGCCTGTTCCACCCGCCTGTGACGTGTGGCACGATGCCCGCAACTCCTTCCGCACCACGTCACAGGAGACATCCCGCGTGCAGCACCCCGCCGTCCCGGACCTCGCGCACACCCACGCCCGGCCGGTGCACTGGCTGGCCACCGCGACCGCGATGGCCGCCGTCGTCGCCGCCGCAGGCCTCCTCCAGCCCGACCCCGCCACCGCGACCACCGCGGCCGCGGGCAGCCGGACGAGCGCCCTGCCGCCCGCACCTGACGCCACGACGGCCGCCTACCCCCTGGAGTGCGGGGGAGCGCCCACCGCGATCGCGCGGCGGGCCGCCGGTGACCTCGACGGCGACGGAAACCCCGAGACCGTCGCAGTCGTACACTGCGAAGCCGGGTCGGGAACGCCCCCGCACGGGCTCTACGTCCTCACCCACGGCAAGGAAAGCCCCGGCGCCCGAGTCGTCGCCACCCTCGTCGAGCCCTCCGAGCAGAAGAACGTCACCGACCTCGTCGTACGCGACGGAGCGGTGACCGCCACCCTGCTCGGCTACTCGTCCCCGGACGTCCCCAGTTGCTGCCCCGACGAGAAGGAACGCGTCAGCTGGCGCTGGACGGGCGGCACCTTCGTCCGCACCGCCCAGACCGATGCGCGCAGTGTGTGATCCCTCACTCCGCGTCGGGACCGTAGACCTCGACCCTGTCCGAAACCCGGCGCACGTGGATGCAGTCGCCCGGGCACTCCTTCGCGGAGTCCACCACGTCCTGCAGCAGCGGCAGCGGCACCGGCGTCGTCGCCCCGGCCTCCTGCAGCAGCTCGTCCTGCGCGCTCTTCACATACGCGAGCCCGTCGATGTCCAGCTCGAAGACCTCGGGAGCGTACTGCGCGCAGATCCCGTCCCCGGTGCAGAGGTCCTGGTCGATCCAGACCTCCAGCGCCTCGCCGGCGCCCGTCGTCGGGACCTCGTGCTGCACGGTCATGTCTCCTGCCGTTCCTGAGCTTCGAAAGAGATCGTTCTTCTAAGTCCGGCCAAGCCTGACGGGTGTTGACCACACACGACGATACAACCGGCCGCTTTCCGATGTTGATGGGTGGGTATTCCCCTGGCGTGAGGGGAAGCGCAAGGGTGAAGATCGGACACACCCCAGAGTCTTTTTGATCTAGGGGTTTCAATCACCACCCACGCAGGTAGGGTCAGGAAGCGTCCAGCTCCCCTTGGAGGAGGTGAGGACCGTGGCAGCCCACGACGACGACATCAACCGCGGCATCCGGCCGGGGCGGGGGTCTGAAGACCCCGCCGGCCAGGTTGCCTATCTCGAGCAGGAAATCGCCGTCCTGCGCCGCAAGCTCGCCGACTCTCCGCGTCATACGAGGATTCTCGAAGAGCGGATCGTCGAGCTGCAGACAAACCTGGCCGGCGTGTCCGCGCAGAACGAGCGACTCGCCAACACACTCCGTGAGGCCCGCGACCAGATCGTGGCCCTCAAGGAGGAGGTCGACCGGCTCGCACAGCCGCCGGCCGGCTTCGGAGTCTTCCTGGAGGCCAACGAGGACGGCACCTGCGACATCTTCACCGGTGGCCGCAAGCTCCGGGTGAACGTGAGCCCCAGCGTCGAGCTCGACGAGCTCCGGCGCGGCCAGGAAGTCATGCTCAACGAAGCGCTCAACGTGGTCGAGGCCATGGAATTCGAGCGTGCCGGGGACATCGTCACCCTCAAGGAGATCCTCGAGGACGGCGAGCGCGCCCTGGTCATCGGGCACACCGACGAGGAACGGGTGGTCAGGCTCGCCGAGCCGCTCCTGGACATCACCATCCGTCCCGGCGACGCCCTCCTGCTCGAACCCAGGTCCGGCTACGTCTACGAGGTGATCCCCAAGAGCGAGGTCGAGGAACTCGTTCTCGAAGAGGTCCCGGACGTCGACTACGACAAGATCGGCGGTCTGGGCGGCCAGATCGAGATGATCCGCGACGCGGTCGAGCTCCCGTACCTCTACCCGGACCTCTTCAAGGAGCACGAACTGCGGCCGCCGAAGGGCATCCTGCTCTACGGTCCGCCCGGCTGCGGCAAGACGCTGATCGCGAAGGCCGTCGCCAACTCCCTTGCCAAGAAGGTCGCCGAGGTGACCGGCCAGCCCGCCGGGAAGTCCTACTTCCTGAACATCAAGGGCCCCGAGCTCCTCAACAAGTACGTCGGTGAGACCGAGCGGCACATCCGCCTCGTCTTCCAGCGTGCCCGCGAGAAGGCGAGCGAGGGCACCCCCGTCATCGTCTTCTTCGACGAGATGGAATCCCTCTTCCGCACCCGCGGATCCGGAGTCAGCTCGGACGTCGAGAACACGATCGTCCCCCAGCTGCTCGCCGAGATCGACGGTGTGGAGGGCCTGGAGAACGTCATCGTCATCGGCGCCTCCAACCGCGAGGACATGATCGACCCCGCGATCCTGCGGCCCGGCCGGCTCGACGTCAAGATCAAGATCGAGCGCCCGGACGCCGAGGCCGCGAAGGACATCTTCGCGAAGTACCTCACGGCTTCGCTGCCGCTGCACGCCGACGACCTCTCCGAGCACCACGGCTCCAAGGAGGCCGCCGCCCACGGAATGATCCAGTCCGTGGTCGAGCAGATGTACGCGGAATCCGAGGAGAACCGCTTCCTCGAGGTCACCTACGCCAATGGCGACAAGGAAGTCCTCTACTTCAAGGACTTCAACTCCGGAGCGATGATCCAGAACATCGTCGACCGGGCCAAGAAGATGGCTATCAAGGCCTTCCTCGACCACAACCAGAAGGGCATCCGCGTCTCCCACCTCCTCCAGGCCTGCGTGGACGAGTTCAAGGAGAACGAGGACCTGCCCAACACCACCAACCCCGACGACTGGGCCCGGATCTCCGGAAAGAAGGGCGAGCGGATCGTCTTCATCCGCACCCTCGTCACCGGAAAGCAGGGCGCGGACACCGGACGCTCCATCGACACGGTGGCCAACACCGGTCAGTACCTGTAAAAACGCGGACCGGCTGCGGATGTCCGGAAAACGGGCATCCGCAGCCGTCGCATTCCACGCCAGCAGAAACACCCCAGCAAAACCGCAAACGATCTCCCCACCGGCGCGGAGTCGCTCTAGGCTCGTCGGTACTTGTTGCGCCGCACCCGAAGGGGAGCGCCGCCGGGCAAGGAGGGCCGCATGACCGTACGGCGAGTAATGGGCATCGAAACGGAGTACGGGATCTCCGTTCCGGGCCACCCGAACGCCAATGCCATGCTCACCTCGTCCCAGATCGTCAACGCCTACGCGGCGGCGATGCACCGGGCGCGCCGCGCCCGCTGGGACTTCGAGGAGGAGAACCCGCTGCGGGACGCGCGAGGCTTCGACCTCGCCCGCGAGGCCGCCGACTCCAGCCAGCTCACCGACGAGGACATCGGCCTGGCCAATGTGATCCTCACCAACGGCGCCCGGCTCTACGTGGACCACGCCCACCCGGAGTACAGCGCCCCCGAGGTCACCAACCCCCGTGACGCCGTCCTCTGGGACAAGGCCGGCGAGCGGATCATGGCGGAGGCCGCCGAACGGGCGGCGCAGCTCCCCGGCGCCCAGCCGATCCACCTCTACAAGAACAACACCGACAACAAGGGCGCCTCCTACGGCACGCACGAGAACTACCTGATGAAGCGGGAGACCGCCTTCTCGGACATCGTGCGCCACCTGACGCCCTTCTTCGTCTCGCGGCAGGTCGTCACGGGCGCCGGCCGCGTCGGCATCGGCCAGGACGGCCGCGAGCACGGTTTCCAGATCAGCCAGCGCGCCGATTACTTCGAGGTCGAGGTCGGCCTGGAGACCACGCTGAAGCGCCCCATCATCAACACCCGCGACGAGCCCCACGCGGACGCCGAGAAGTACCGCCGGCTGCACGTGATCATCGGCGACGCGAACCTCTCGGAGATCTCCACCTACCTCAAGCTGGGCACCACCGCCCTGGTCCTGTCCATGATCGAGGACTCCTTCATCAACGTGGACCTCGCCGTGGAGCAGCCGGTGCGCACCCTGCACCAGGTCTCCCACGACCCCACGCTCCAGCATCTGGTCACGCTGCGCAGCGGCCGCACACTCACCGCGGTCCAGCTCCAGATGGAGTACTTCGAGCTGGCCAGGAAGTATGTCGAGGAGCGCTTCGGTGTCGACGCCGACGAGCAGACCAAGGACGTCCTGATCCGCTGGGAGGACACGCTCAACCGGCTCGAGAACGACCCCATGAGCCTGGCCGGTGAGCTGGACTGGATCGCCAAGCGGGAGGTCATGGAGGGCTACCGGCGCCGGGACGGGCTGGACTGGGACGCGGCGCGTCTGCACCTCGTGGACCTGCAGTACGCCGACGTACGCCCCGAGAAGGGCCTGTACAACCGTCTGGTGGCCCGGGGGCGCATGAAGCGCCTCCTGGACGAGACCGAGGTGGAGAAGGCCGAGACGAAGCCTCCGGAGGACACCAGGGCCTATTTCCGGGGCCGCTGCCTGGAGCAGTACGCCGACGACGTGGCGGCCGCCTCCTGGGACTCGGTGATCTTCGACCTTCCGGGCCGCGACTCCCTGCAGCGGGTACCGACCCTGGAACCCCTGCGGGGTACCAGGAACCACGTGAAGGAGCTTCTGGACCGGTGCAGGACGGCGGAGGAACTGGTCCGCGTACTGTCCGGCGGCTGAGGCGCGGCTGAAATGACCGGCTGCTGGGAATCATGGGACTAGTGCCCGGACGTTGTACGAAACTGCGGGGCCGATGTCAGACCCTGCTTGTAGGGTCTGATCTTGAGAGACCCAACCGAGCGGGCCGATTCGAGCGGGGTGAGGGATATGGCGACCAAGGACACCGGCGGCGGACAGCAGAAGGCGACGCGTTCCACGGAGGAGGTCGAGGAGACGACCGCGGAGGCGAGCTCCGACCTCAAGGAACGCCAGGAGAAGCTGAGCGACGACGTGGACTCCGTCCTCGACGAGATCGACGACGTCCTGGAGGAGAACGCCGAGGACTTCGTGCGCTCCTTCGTGCAAAAGGGCGGCCAGTAAAGCCATCTGACCTTCGGATCGAAGGTGGGGGTGGGGTGACCGAGGCGGTTGCCGGACGGTGCGGGCGAGCGTGCCCGTGCCGTCCGGTCATCAGCGATGTGTCGAGCGCCGGTACGGCCGACTGCCCCCGCAGTTCAGGTGGATCACCGTCACGAGACGGGTAGGGTCCGTGGCGTACTGTGCTTCAACTGCAATTCGGCCATCGGCAAGTTGGGAGACGATCCCGACAGTCTGCGTCGGGCCATCTCATCTTTTTGGAGGGACACGCGTGGAAGCCAACACTCGTAGCACCGGGCGTCTACCAGCTGCCTTCCTGACGCCGGGCTCGTCCTCGTTCCTGGACTTCCTGTCCGATCACTCGCCGCAGCTGCTCCCGGGCAACCGGAAGCTGCCCGAAGGCGTCCTCGAGGCGCCGCACGGCACCACGATCGTGGCCGCCACGTTCCCCGGCGGTGTCGTGCTCGCCGGTGACCGGCGGGCGACCATGGGGAACATGATCGCGCAGCGCGACATCGAGAAGGTGTTCCCGGCCGACGAGTTCTCGGCCGTGGGCATCGCCGGCACCGCCGGTCTCGCCGTGGAGATGGTCAAGCTGTTCCAGCTGGAGCTGGAGCACTTCGAGAAGGTGGAGGGGACGACCCTCTCCCTGGAGGGCAAGGCGAACCGCCTGTCCACCATGATCCGGGGCAACCTCGGCATGGCCATGCAGGGCCTCGCCGTGGTGCCGCTCTTCGCCGGCTGGGACGAGGGCAAGGAGAAGGGCCGGATCTTCTCCTACGACGTGACCGGTGGCCGCTCCGAGGAGCAGGGCTTCGCCGCCACTGGCTCCGGCTCGATCTTCGCCCGCGGGTCCATGAAGAAGCTGTACCGCCCCGACCTGACGGAGGAGCAGGCGACCACGCTGGTCGTGCAGGCGCTGTACGACGCCGCCGACGACGACTCGGCGACCGGTGGCCCGGACCTGTACCGGCACATCTATCCGATCGTCACTGTCATCACCGACGAGGGCTTCCGCAGGCTCACCGAGGAGGAGTCCTCGGCGCTCGCCCGCTCGGTCACCGACCGGCGCCTTGAGCAGCCCGACGGTCCGCGCGCGGCCCTGCTTTGATCACTCGTCGTCATGAGAAGCCCAGAAGAAAGGGACGGGTAGCCGGTGTCGACTCCGTTCTATGTCTCACCCCAGCAGGCCATGGCGGACCGGGCGGAGTACGCCCGTAAGGGCATCGCCCGCGGCCGCAGTCTGGTCGTCCTTCAGTACACCGACGGCATCGTGTTCGTCGGCGAGAACCCGTCCCGTGCGCTGCACAAGTTCAGCGAGATCTACGACCGGATCGGCTTCGCCGCGGCCGGCAAGTACAACGAGTACGAGAACCTCCGCATCGGCGGCGTGCGCTACGCCGACCTGCGGGGTTACACCTACGACCGGGACGACGTGACGGCCCGGGGCCTGGCGAACGTGTACGCGCAGACGCTGGGCACGATCTTCTCCAGCGCGGGGGAGAAGCCGTACGAGGTGGAGCTCGTCGTCGCCGAGGTCGGTACGGAGCCCGAGGGCGACCAGATCTACCGGCTGCCGCACGACGGATCGATCGTGGACGAGCACGGCTCGGTCGCGGTCGGCGGCAACGCTGAGCAGATCAGCAGCTTCCTCGACCAGCGGCACCGCGACGGGATGTCGCTGGCCGAGGCGCTGAAGCTCGCCGTACAGGCGCTGTCGCGGGACACCAACGGCAGCGAGCGGGAGATCCCCGCGGAGCGGCTGGAGGTGGCGGTCCTGGACCGTACGCGTCCGCAGCAGCGCAAGTTCAAGCGGATCGTCGGGCGCCAGCTGGTGCGCCTCCTGGAGGCGGACAACGCGGCGATCGCCAGGACGGACGAGCCGTCGGACGAGATTCCGGAGGACTCGGAGGAGTAAGTCCCTCCCCCTCGCGCGCTCGATGGGCCCCGGTCCGCTTCTGCGGGCCGGGGCTTCGTCGTGCTCAGGCCGCCGGGGGGCCGGAGGAGCCGCGGGGCATCAGGGTGACCGGGAGGTCGCCCGGTTCGGGTGCGTCGCCCGCCAGGACGGCGAGGAGGGCGGCCATGCCGCGTTCACCGATGCGCTCGGCGGGGAGGCGGACGGTGGTGAGCTCCGGTTCGAGAGCGGTCGCCAGGGCCAGGTCGTCGAAGCCGGTGACGGAGACGTCCTCGGGGACGCGCAGGCCGAGGCGGCGCACCGCTTTGCAGGCGCCGGCGGCGATGACGTCGTCGTCGCAGATGAGGGCCGTGGGGCGCGGACCGGGGCCGGTGAGGGCGCGCTCGGCGGCGGCGCGGGCCCCGTTCACCTCCAGGGGGGCGCGGACGGTCCGTACGGAGGCGTCACGCAGGGCGTCGGCGAGGGCGGCGGCACGTACGTCGAAGGTCCAGGACGGAACGGCCGAGGCGAGGTGGACGAAGCGGCGGTGGCCGAGGGACAGGAGGTGTCCGGTGACCTGGCGCATGCCGTCGGCGATGTCGAGGTTGACGTGGGCGGCGGCGCCGGTGTCGGAAGGGTCGCTGTCCAGCATGACCAGGGGGAGGTCGGTGCCGCGGAAGGCCTTGAGCGCGTCGGCGGCCATGGAGGAGGCGATGACTCCGTCGAGTGCGGCCCGGGCGGAGGCGAAGGGGTCCTTGGCGGGGCCGACGCCTTCGGGGGAGGGGTAGAGGACGACCCCGAAGCCGTGGCGGGCGGCGACGGTGGCGGCGCCGGTGTAGACGCGGGCGAAGAACTCGTTGGTGAGGGCGGGGACGACGAGGAGCGCGGTCCTGGTGCGGCCGAGACGCAGGTTGCGGGCGGCGAGATTCGGCCGATATCCGAGCTCGCTCGCGGCCTCGCGTACGGCGTGTGCCGTGCGCTCGGAGACGCGGCCCCGCCACTTGTCGCCCAGGACGAGGGAGACGGTGGCCTGGGACACTCCGGCGGCCCTGGCGACGTCCCGGCTGGTGGGCCGTGGGGCGCTGGGGGTTTCCGGGGTCTGCACTCGTGCCTCCGCGAGGGTGGTCGCTGCCCGCGGGTGGACCCGTGGGATGCCGCCATGGTACGTATGACCCACGACGTTATACGTAAAACCTCGGGGGGGTGGGTGCCGGGGGAGAGGAGACGGACATGGCCACCGAGGCCAAGGAGAGCGGCGGCTATCTCGACATCCTCAGGGCGCCGCACGCCCTGCGACTGCTCACCGGCACCCTGATCGGCCGGCTCCCCAACGGCACCGGGCCCATCGCCGTGGTGCTCTTCACCCGCTCCGAGGGCGGCAGCTACAGCCTGGCGGGCGGGCTCACCGCCGCGTACGGCATCGCCACCGCCGTCGGCCAGCCCCTGCTGGGCCGGGCCGTCGACCTGAAGGGCCAGCCGCGCGTCCAGTTGCCCGCCGCGCTCGTCTCCGCCCTCGGCATGATCGTCCTGGCCGTGGCCGGAATCAGCCCCCTCGTCCTCGCCTATGCGGCGGTCGTCGTCGCCGGGCTCTTCACCCCGCCCCTCGAAGGCGGACTGCGCGCCCTGTGGCCGAGCGTGCTGGGCCGTGAGGACCGGGTCCACCGGGCCTACGCCATGGACGCCGTCGCCCAGGAAGTCATGTTCACCGTCGGACCGTTGCTGGTGACCCTCCTGGTCGCCCTCTGGTCCCCGGCGGCGGCCCTCCTCGTCATCAACCTCCTCGGCGTCCTCGGTGCGCTCTCCGTCGTCCTGTCCGAGCCCTCGCGCGCGTGGCGCTCGGCTCCCCGCGAGGCCCACTGGCTCGGCGCCCTGCGCTCGCCCGGCCTCCTGGCCCTGCTCGGCTCGTTCTTCTTCGTCGGCATCGCGCTCGGTTCGATCACCGTCGCCGGCCTCTCCTACGCCGACGACCAGGGCAACGAGGCGGCGTACGGGTGGCTGATGGCCGCTCTCGGCCTGGGCGCCCTCATCGGCGGCGTCCTCTACGGCGCCCGCCGGTGGGTGGGTGCCCCCGAGCGGCGGCTGCGGATCATCATCGGCCTGCTCGCCCTCGGGTATCTGCCGCTCATGCTCACGCCCGGTGTCGTGCCGATGACGGCCCTCGCCGCGCTCTCGGGCGTCTTCCTGGCCCCCGCCCTCGCCTGCGGCTTCATCGTGGTCGACCGGCACGCGCCCGTCGGGACCGTCACGGAGGCCTTCTCGTGGCTCGTCACCACCTTCGGTGTAGGGGCCGCGCTCGGCTCGGCCGTCGCGGGCCCGGCCGTCGAACTCGCCGGAACCACGGCGGGCTTCGCGGTCGCCGGAGCCGGGGGCTTCGTCGCCCTCCTGGTCCTTCTGGCCACCGGCCGGGTCCTCGCGGCTCCCGGCCGCGGCGTGCGACACGCCGTCAGCGCGGCCACCGGCGGAGCCGGCCACACCGAAAAGAACGCGCACACATCGGAAAATGATCGAAACGGGGCCGTCGAACCCGGTTTCAGCTCAGGCCATCAGGCGTAATGTTCAGACATGGACCGCCGCATTTTCGGGCTGGAGAACGAGTACGGCGTCACGTGCACGTTCAGGGGACAGCGCCGACTGTCTCCTGACGAAGTGGCGCGCTACCTCTTCCGCCGTGTCGTGTCATGGGGCCGCAGCAGCAATGTCTTCCTGCGGAACGGTGCCCGCCTGTACCTTGACGTGGGTTCGCATCCGGAATATGCAACTCCCGAATGCGACAACGTGACCGAACTGGTCACGCACGACAAGGCAGGCGAGCGCATTCTCGAAGGCCTGCTCGTCGACGCCGAACGCCGCCTGCACGAGGAGGGAATCGCCGGCGACGTCTATCTCTTCAAGAACAACACCGACTCGGCGGGAAACTCCTACGGTTGCCACGAGAACTATCTCGTCGCCCGCCACGGAGAGTTCTCCCGGCTCGCGGACATCCTCATTCCGTTCCTCGTCACCCGACAGCTCATCTGCGGCGCCGGAAAGGTGCTGCAGACCCCGCGCGGCGCGGTCTACTGCGTCTCCCAGCGGGCCGAGCACATCTGGGAGGGCGTCAGTTCCGCCACGACCCGCTCCCGGCCGATCATCAACACCCGCGACGAGCCGCACGCGGACGCCGAGCGCTACCGCCGCCTGCACGTCATCGTGGGCGACTCGAACATGTCCGAGACGACCATGCTGCTCAAGGTCGGCGCCACCGACCTCGTGCTGCGCATGATCGAGGCGGGCACCGTGATGCGCGACCTGACCCTGGAGAACCCGATCCGGGCGATCCGCGAGGTCAGCCACGACATCACCGGCCAGCGCAAGGTCCGGCTCGCCAGCGGCCGGGAGGCCTCCGCCCTGGAGGTGCAGCGCGAGTACTACGAGAAGGCCGCGGACTTCGTCGACCGCCGGGGCATCCGTACCGGCACGGTCGCCCAGGTCCTGGAGCTGTGGGGCCGCACGCTGGACGCCATCGAGGCCGAGGACCTCGACCGCATCGGCACCGAGATCGACTGGGTCATGAAGTACAAGCTCATCGAGCGGTACCGGGCGAAGAACAACATGACCATGTCGCATCCGCGGGTCGCCCAGATAGACCTCGCGTACCACGACATCCACCGGCGCCGTGGGCTCTACTACCTCCTGGAGCGGAAGGGGCAGGCCGCCCGGATCTGCAACGACCTGAAGATCTTCGAGGGGAAGTCCGTGCCCCCGCAGACCACGCGGGCGCGCCTGCGCGGCGACTTCATCCGCCGTGCGCAGGAGCAGCGGCGGGACTTCACCGTCGACTGGGTCCACCTCAAGCTCAACGACCAGGCACAGCGCACCGTGTTGTGCAAGGACCCCTTTCGGTCGGTCGACGACCGGGTGGAAAAGCTGATCGCGGGAATGTAGGACGACGCTGTACGAAGCACCGGGCCCCGTACGTTTGACGTGCGGGGCCCTCGGTGTGCCCGGAGGGTCCCCTAGAGTGTCGGGCAACTACTGTGCCGTCTGAGATCTGAGGAACACGTGCGCCGACTTGCCGGCCTACTGGTCGTCCCGCTGCTGCTGCTCTCGACAGCGGCCTGCGGCAGCGAAGACCAGGGCTCCGATACCGCCTCGATGAAGAACGGGCTGCCCGCCATCACCGCGGGTGAGAAGTTCGGGGAGAAGCCCACCCTCTCGAAGGGAGAGGGCGACCCGCCCAAGGAGCTCAAGGTCAATGTGATCAGCGCGGGCGACGGGGCGGTCACGAAGAAGGGCGACGCGCTTCAGGTCAACTACCTGGGCCAGACCTGGGACTCGACCACACCCTTCGACAACAGCTTCGACCGGGGGCAGCCGTTCGATCTGACCCTGGGCGCCGGCCAGGTCATCAAGGGCTGGGACCAGGGCCTGGAGGGCCAGAAGGTCGGCAGCCGTATCGAGATCGGCATCCCGCCGGAGCTCGGTTACGGTGACCAGGGGCAGGGCGACATCAAGCCCAACGCCACCCTCGTCTTCGTGGTGGACATCCTGAAGTCCACCACGATCCCGAAGTCCGCCGAGGGCACCGAGGTCGCCCAGGAGAACAAGGACCTGCCGAAGGTCGGTACGAACACCGACGGCAAGGCCCCCTCGCTGACCGTCCCGAAGGTCGACCCGCCGACGAAGCTCGTCTCGAACTACGTCCTCGAGTCCAAGAGCGAGGTCGTCAAGGGCACCGACACGGTCGTCGTGAACTATGTCGCGGCGCTGTGGAAGGACGGCAAGGTCTTCGACTCGACGTACGCGACGGGCAAGACCGCGAACTTCCCGCTCGCGCAGCTGACGCTGAAGGGCCTCAAGGACGGCCTCACCGGCAAGAAGGTGGGCAGCCGCGTCCTGATCGTGGCCCCGCCGTCGGAGGCGTTCGGGGACCAGGAGCAGCAGGGCATCCCGAAGAACTCCACGCTGGTGTTCGCCGTCGACATCCTGGCGAAGATGTAAGACTGTCCCGGTCGCGCAGTTCATCGTTTGCGCGGTTCATCCGTTTGAGGAGCACACTGCAGTGAGCATCGAGAAGCCCGAGGTCGACTTCCCGGGCGGCGAGCCGCCGGCCGACCTGGAGATCAAGGACATCTGGGAGGGCGACGGCGAGGTGGCCGGTGCCGGCGACTTCGTCAAGGTCCACTACGTGGGTGTGGCCTTCTCCACCGGCGAAGAGTTCGACGCCTCCTGGAACCGTGGCAACCCGCTGGACTTCCAGCTCGGTGTCGGCCAGGTCATCCAGGGCTGGGACAAGGGCGTGCAGGGCATGAAGGTCGGCGGCCGCCGCCAGCTGGTCATCCCCGCGCACCTCGCGTACGGCGACCGCGGCGCCGGCAGCGCCATCGCCCCGGGCGAGACCCTGATCTTCGTCTGCGACCTGGTCGGCGTCAGCAAGCGCTGACCGGATCCGCTCGAACGAGGGCCCATGCCGTTCCCGGCGTGGGCCCTCGGCTTTTGCCACGACACCCCGGGGCGGTACGGTCGGTTGTCCGAGAAGTCAATCCGGCAGAAGAGGTGCAGGGCGTCGATGGCGATTGCCAAGGCCGAGCGGCTGATGAATCTGGCCCTCTGCCTGCTCGGGACGCGCAGGCCCCTGAGCAAGCGTGAGCTGCGTGGGTCCATCGAGGCCTACATGGAAGCCGGCACCGACGACTCCTTCAACCGGATGTTCGAGCGGGACAAGGACGATCTGCGCGAGCTCGGCCTGGTCATCGAGACCGTCGAGAACCTGGAGGGCGAGACCGGCTATCTCGCCCGGCGCGACTCCAACCGCCTCCCGCCGATCACTCTCGACGCCGAGGAGGCCGCGGCGCTCGGCCTCGCCGCGAAGGTCTGGCAGCAGGCCCGGCTCGCCGGCGCGGCCAGTGGCGCCCTGCAGAAGCTCCGCGCCGCCGGCATGCCGGAGGCCGAGGACTCCTACGACGCCCAGCACAGCGCCCTCGAACCGCGCATCCCGGTCCACGAGACCGCCTTCGAGCCGCTGATGCTGGCCTGCCGCGACCGGCGCCCGGTCGTCTTCGACTACCGCAAGGCGACGGCGGCCCGCCCCGAGACGCGCCAGGTCGAGCCGTGGACCCTGGAGTGCTGGCGCGGCCACTGGTACCTGGCGGGCTGGGACCGCGACCGCGGCGCCGAACGCGTCTTCCGGCTCTCCCGTATCACCGGCAAGGTCCGCTCCCGGGCCGGCGCCTTCACCGCGCCCGTGCCCGACGTCGTCACCGTCCGCGAGACCGTCGAGAGCTGGGCGGGCGAGACGGCCACCCGCTCCGCCCGTATCCGGCTGCGCGCCGGCTGCGGCTACCCGCTGCGGTCCCGCGCCCAGTCCGTACGCGAGGGGACGGACGGCTGGGACGAGCTGGAGATCCCGTACGGGCACGGCCTGGACGCCTGGCTCGTGGAGTTCGGTCCCGATGTCGTCGTACTGGAGCCCGCGGATCTGCGGGCCGATGTGGTGGACCGGCTGCGCGCCGTGGCCAAGGGCTGAAGGGGAGACGTACGGCATGGCTGCGAACGCGATCGACCAGACGAGGCGGATGCTCTCCCTCGTCACCTACCTCAGGGAACGGCCCGGCGCGCATGTCGCCGACGTCGCCCGCGCCTTCGGGATCACCGAGGACGAGCTGATCTCCGACCTCGATGTGCTGCCCATGTGCGGGACGAGCTTCCGCGGCGGCGATCTGCTCGACATCGACACCGACGGCGACCGGATCTGGTGGCACAACCCCGATGACGTCGCCGCGCCGCTGCGGCTCGCCGCCGACGAGGCGACGGCCCTGTTGGTCGCCGCCCGGGCCGTGGCCACGCTGCCCGGCCTGCGCGAGAGCGACCGGGAAGCGCTGCTGCGGGCCACCGCCAAGCTGGAGACCGCGGCCGGTGAGGTGGCCGGGGCCAGCTCGCGGCTCTCGGTCACCTTCGAGTCCGAGGGCGGTGTCTTCGCCGACGTGGACCGGGCGATCTCGGAGCGCCGACGGCTGTGGGTGCGGTACTACTCGCCCGCCCGCGACGAGCTGACCGAGCGCGAGGTGGATCCGATCCGGCTGTTCGCCGTCGGCCACACCTACATGGAGGCGTGGTGCCGGCTCTCCGAGGCGCGCCGCACCTTCCGGCTCGACCGGGTCGCCGAGATCCGGATCCTGGACGAGCAGTCCGCGCCGCCGGAGATCGAGCTGCGGGACCTGTCCGAGGGGCTCGTCCAGCCCTCGGCCGATGACCCGGAGGTCGTCGTCGAGGTCGGTCCCGGCGGCCGCTGGGTCGCCGAGTACTACCCGCACGACCGGGCCGACGAGCTGCCCGACGGGGGGCTGCGCATCACGCTGCGGACCCCCGCCCCGGCCTCCCTGCGCCGCCTCGCGCTGCGGCTCGGCAGCGACGGTCGGATCGTCTCCCCGCAGGACCTCGCGGACAGCGCCAGGGAGGCGGCGACCGCCGCCCTCGCCGCCTACGACGGCCACGAGTGACGCACGGGAGACTCAAGGGGAATGTGACATTCCCCGGGGAGTCGACGCTGTTGCCTGTGGAGCTGACGGAATCGCGAGAGCGCGGGAACCGAGAGGGATGAGGGAAATGTCCGTGATGCACGGAATGACGGCGACGATCGCACCGGTCTTCTTCAAGGCCGCCTGCCCCGACTGCCGCGCCCGTTTCGAACTCTCGGCGGGCGCACTGCGCCTCGCGATCGGCGCCAGCCGCCGTACCACCTTCTACTCCTTCACCTGCCCCGAGTGCGGCAGCGCCGTCCGCAAGCCCGCCGGCGAGCGCATCATCGAACTCCTCGCCGGCGGAGGCGTGCGCACCCTGCGCCTGCACTCCACCGTCTGACACCCCGTCCGGCACCCCGTCCGGCACCCCGTCCGGCACCCCGTCCGGCACCCGTCAGGCCTCCCGGTACCCGTCCGGCCTCCGGGCAACCCCGCAACGTCTAGGCTCGGCACATGTTCTGGCCCATGCTCGCCATCGCTCTCGGCTTCCTCGGCATCGCCGTCCTCGGCATCCTCGGTATCAAGGTCTTCCTGGAGGCCCGGCGGCTCGGCCGCCAAGTGGCCCGTACCGCGGAGCGCATCAACCGAGCCGCCGAAGACCTCGAAAGGGCCGCCGAAGATCTGGCGCGAACTGGTGAGGCGCTGCGCTGAGCCCGTGCCGTACGGTTCACAAACTCGTGCCGTACGCTGCACAGGACAGCCCTGAGAAGGGCGCGTGGGCCGCAATCGCGAGTATGCACAGGCATTGCCCCGCGTTTACTCCTGCGGGTTACGATCGCAGACAGCGCGGTGGCCGGACGCATGTCCGACCCGCCGGGCACGCACACCATGTCGCCTCGGTGAAGAAGGTAAACAGCTATGGGTAGGCTCGGCCCCACCGAGATCATTCTCATCCTCGTCGTCATCATCCTGCTGTTCGGCGCCAAGAAGCTCCCGGACATGGCCCGTTCGCTGGGCAAGTCGGCCCGCATCCTCAAGAGCGAGGCCAAGGCGATGAAGTCGGACGACCAGCAGAGCGCCCCCGCCGACCCGCCGACCCCCGGCACCCCGGACCAGGCCGCCCCGCGCACGATCCAGGCCGCGCCCGGCGACGTGACCAGCTCGCGTCCCGTGACCGAGCCCTCGGACACCACCAAGCGCTGACCCGGTCCGCCGCGGCCGTCGCACCGAGCGGCGGCCTGCCGCATGAGATGAGGACGTGGGTTGCTCAAGTCTGCCCGCAAGCAGGAGAAGGATCCCGAGGGCCGGATGCCCCTCGTGGAGCACCTGCGTGAGCTTCGCAACCGTATGGCGAAGGGCCTGCTGGCCATCGCCGCGGTCACCGTCGTGGCCCTCGTGTACAGCGAGGAGCTGATGCAGTTCCTGACGAAGTCCGTGCCCAAGTGCGGGCCGGGCGTCACCAGCGACGGTGGAAACTGCGCGATCGTCTCCTTCAACACGCTGATCGCCCCGTTCAGCACGACGATCCAGGTCAGCCTCGTGACCGGCCTCGTCGTCGCGAGCCCGATCTGGCTGTACCAGCTCTGGGCCTTCATCGCGCCCGGCCTGCACAAGAGCGAGAAGAAGTACACGTACGCCTTCGTCGGCGCCGCGGTCCCGCTGTTCTCCGCCGGCGCCTACCTCGCGTACCTCATCCTTCCCATCAGCGTGAAGGTGCTCATCAGCCTCACGCCCGGTGGTTCCGCGAACATCCTGTCCCTGGGTGACGTCCTCGACTTCACCCTGCGCATGGTGCTCGTCTTCGGTCTCGCCTTCGAGCTCCCGCTCGTCCTCGTGATGCTGAACCTCACCGGCGTTCTCACCGGCCGCCGCATGGCCGGCTGGTGGCGGGGCGTGATCATGGGCGTCTTCGTCTTCGGCGCCGTCATCACCCCCACCACCGACCCCGTCGGGATGATCGCCCTCGCGGGACCGATCACCGTCCTGTACTTCGCGGCCGTCGGCTTCTCGCTCCTCAACGACCGGCGCCGGGCCCGCAACAACCCGGACGCCGAACTCGACGACGACGAGGCCTCCAGCCTCGACCTCACCCCCGAGGCCGTCGGGGCCGTCGAACCCGTCAGTGCCACCCGCGCCCTGCCCGAGCAGGCCGGCGGCGAGGCCGACGGCGGCAGGTCGCTCCGGCCCGGCAGTTACGACGACATCACCTGATCTTGTAGGGTCCTCCCCCCAGACTCCGTCCGGGGGGACACCCATGACCAGCGAGATCACCCTCTTCGTGAATCCCACCGCGGGACGCGGCCGGGGCGCGCACGCCGCGCAGCCGGCCGCTCGCGCGCTCCGGGACGCCGGATTCTCCGTCCGTACGGTGCTCGGCGCCGACGCGGACGACGCCCTGCGGCGCGCCCGCGAGGCCGTCGCGGGCGGGACCGGCGCGCTCGTCGCCGTCGGCGGTGACGGCATGGTCTCCCTAGCGCTCCAGGTCCTGGCCGGCACCCGTATTCCCCTGGGCGTGGTCGCCGTCGGCACCGGAAACGACTTCGCCCGCACCCTCGGCCTGCCCGTACGCGACCCCGCGGCCGCCGGGCGGCTCGCCGCCGAGCTGCTCAAGGGCGGGGGCGGGCGCGACGTCGACCTCGGCAGGGTCGGCGACCGCTGGTTCGGCACGGTCCTCGCCTCCGGCTTCGACTCGCGCGTCAACGACCGCGGCAACCGCATGCGGCTGCCCGCAGGCCGCTTCAAGTACGACCTCGCCATGATCGCCGAGCTCGCCGCGTTCCGGCCGGTGCCGTACCGCCTCACCTTCGATGACGGCACCGTACGGCAGGTCGATGCCACGCTCGTGGCCGTCGGCAACGGCACCTCGTACGGCGGCGGCATGCGCATCTGCGCCGGCGCGCGCATGGACGACGGGCTCTTCGACGTCACCGTCGTCGGCGACTGCAGCCGTACGACGCTGATCAAGGTCTTCCCCCGCGTCTACCGCGGCACCCACCTCGACCACCCCGCGGTCACCGTCCACCGCGTCCGCTCCCTCACCCTCGACGCGCCCGGCATCACCGGCTACGCCGACGGCGAGCCGCTCGGACCGCTGCCGCTGACCGCCGACTGCGTACCGGCGGCGCTGCGGGTCCTGGCACCCCCGGCCCGGTAGGAAATTCCGTCCGTCGTTAAAGATCGCGTCACTGTCAGAGGTGGCGGGTAGGCTCGACAACAAGATGACAGAGGACCTCACACCAGCCGAAGCGTACGCAGCTGCCCGGGCCCGGAACGCCGAGCAGGCCACGGCGCTGGCCCCCTTCCGCGAGATGTACGAGTTCGGTCTGGACCCCTTCCAGATCGAGGCATGCCAGGCTCTCGAGTCGGGCAAAGGCGTGCTCGTCGCCGCGCCCACGGGCTCCGGCAAGACCATCGTCGGCGAATTCGCCGTCCACCTGGCCCTGCTCCAAGGGCGCAAGTGCTTCTACACGACACCCATCAAGGCGCTGTCGAACCAGAAGTACGCCGACCTCGTCAAGCGGTACGGACCGGGCAAGGTCGGACTCCTCACCGGCGACAACAGTGTCAACGGCGACGCCCCGATCATCGTCATGACCACCGAGGTCCTCCGCAACATGCTGTACGCGGGGTCCCAGGCGCTCAGTGGCCTCGGCTACGTCGTCATGGACGAGGTGCACTACCTCTCGGACCGCTTCCGCGGCGCCGTCTGGGAGGAAGTGATCATCCACCTCCCCGAGTCCGTGACCCTCGTCTCACTCTCCGCGACCGTCTCCAACGCCGAGGAGTTCGGCGACTGGCTCGACACCGTCCGCGGCGACACCGAGGTGATCGTCTCCGAGAGCCGCCCCGTGCCGCTCTGGCAGCACGTCCTCGCCGGCCGCCGGATGTACGACCTCTTCGAGGAGGAGACCGACCACGGCGGCCGCGGCGCCTCCCGCCGCGAGGTCAACCCCGACCTGCTGCGCCTGGCCCGCACGGAGAACTCCCGTACGTACAACCCGCGCGAGCGCCGCCGCGGCAAGATGATCCGCGAGGCCGACCGCGAGCGCGAGCGCCGTCAGCGCTCCCGTATCTGGACGCCGGGGCGGCCCGAGGTCATCGAGCGTCTCGACGCCGAGGGGCTGCTGCCCGCGATCACCTTCATCTTCAGCCGGGCCGGCTGCGAGGCCGCCGTGCAGCAGTGCCTGTACGCCGGGCTGCGGCTCAACGACGACGCCGCCCGCCAGCGGGTCCGCGAGATCGTCGAGGAGCGCACCGCCTCCATCCCGTCCGAGGACCTCCACGTCCTCGGGTACTACGAGTGGCTGGAAGGCCTGGAGCGCGGCATCGCCGCCCACCACGCCGGCATGCTCCCCACCTTCAAGGAGGTCGTCGAGGAGCTCTTCGTCCGCGGCCTCGTCAAGGCCGTCTTCGCGACCGAGACCCTCGCGCTGGGCATCAACATGCCCGCCCGGTCGGTGATCCTGGAGAAGCTCGTCAAGTGGAACGGCGAACAGCACGCCGACATCACCCCGGGCGAGTACACCCAGCTCACCGGACGTGCCGGCCGGCGTGGCATCGACGTCGAGGGGCACGCCGTCGTCCTGTGGCAGCGCGGCCTCGACCCCGGCCACCTCGCCGGACTCGCGGGCACCCGCACGTACCCGCTGCGCTCCAGCTTCAAGCCGTCGTACAACATGGCCGTCAACCTCGTCGACCAGTTCGGACGCCACCGCTCCCGCGAGCTGCTCGAGACCTCCTTCGCGCAGTTCCAGGCGGACCGCTCCGTCGTCGGCATCTCCCGCCAGGTGCAGAAGAACGAGGAGGGCCTCGCCGGCTACCGGGAGGGCATGACCTGCCACCTCGGCGACTTCGAGGAGTACGCGCGGCTGCGCCGCGACCTCAAGGACCGCGAGACCGAACTGGCCAAGCAGGGCGCCGCGCAGCGCCGCGCCCAGGCCGCCGCCTCGCTGGAGAAGCTCAAGCCCGGTGACGTCATCCACGTCCCCACGGGCAAGTTCGCCGGGCTCGCCCTCGTCCTCGACCCCGGGATCCCCGGCGGGCGGACCAACGGCCACCGCGGCCTCGAGTACCACGACGGGCCCCGCCCGCTCGTGCTCACCGCCGAGCGACAGGTCAAGCGGCTCGCCTCGATCGACTTCCCGATCCCGGTGGAGGCGATGGAGCGCATGAGGATCCCCAAGTCCTTCAACCCGCGCTCCCCGCAGTCCCGTCGGGATCTCGCCTCCGCGCTGCGCACCAAGGCCGGGCACCTCAACCCCGAGCGGCACCGCAAGGAGCGCTCGGCCGCCGCCGACGACCGTGAGATCAACCGGCTGCGCACCGAGCTGCGCGCCCACCCCTGCCACGGCTGCGACGAGCGCGAGGACCACGCCCGCTGGGCCGAGCGCTACCACCGACTGCAGCGCGACACCCGGCAGTTGGAGCGGCGCATCGAAGGCCGCACCAACACCATCGCCCGTACCTTCGACCGGATCGTGGCGCTCCTCACCGAGCTCGACTATCTGCGTGAGGACGACGTCACCGAGAACGGCAAGCGGCTCGCCCGGCTCTACGGCGAGCTCGACCTGCTGGCCAGCGAATGCCTGCGCGACCGTGTCTGGGAGGGTCTGACGCCGGCCGAACTGGCCGCCTGTGTCTCGGCGTTGGTCTACGAGGCGCGGCAGTCCGACGACGCGGTCGCGCCGAAGCTCCCGACCGGGAACGCCAAGGCCGCGCTCGGCGAGATGGTGCGGATCTGGGGGCGGCTCGACGCTCTGGAGGAAGAGTTCAGGATCAACCAGGCGGAAGGGGTCGGACAGCGCGAGCCCGACCTCGGCTTCGCCTGGGCCGCCTACCAGTGGGCCTCCGACAAGGGGCTGGACGAGGTCCTGCGGGAGGCGGAGATGCCCGCCGGCGACTTCGTCCGGTGGTGCAAGCAGGTCATCGACGTCCTCGGACAGATCGCGGCCGCAGCGCCCAAGGAGAACAGCACCGTCGCCAAGAACGCGCGGAAGGCGGTGGACGCGCTGCTGCGGGGCGTCGTCGCCTACAGCTCGGTGGGCTGACCGCCGCCCGATCCTGCCGATTGCGCCTGCGGGGCCCGTGGTTGACGCCACGGGCCCTTGGTGTTCCCGCCATCGGCCGTTTGCTCACGGGGCGTTGTCCACAGGGCGTTGTCCACAGGGGTGGCGGAGTGTCGGACCTCTCCGATTCCATGGACTCACACACCGGGCACCACCGCTGGGAGGGGACGCACGTGACCACGCAAGCCGGTCCGGCCGCCGTCGAGGAGACGGCCGGCGGACAGAAGATAGTGCCAGGGCCACGGGGCGTACCGCTGCTCGGAAACCTGCCGGAGTTCGGCAAGGACCCGCTCGCCTTCTTCGAGCGGCTGCGCGCACGGGGGGACTTCGTCAGCTGGCGGTTCGGCCGGGGCGACGCGCTCTTCATCGCGCACCCGGAGACCATCGGAGAACTCCTCACCGAAGTCGAGCGCACCTTCGACCAGCCCGATCTGGGCATCGCCTTCCGCACGCTGCTCGGCGACGGAGTCGTCGTCGCCAAGGGCGCCGACTGGCGCCGCAAGCGCTCGCTCGTCCAGCCGTCCGTCCGGCCCAAGCAGGTACGGTCCTACGCCGCCACCATGGCCGAGTGCGCCATCGCCCTCGCCGACCGGTGGAGCGACGGACAGCGCGTCGACATCAAGAAGGAGATGGCCGCCCTCACGCAGCTCATCGCCGTCCGCACGATCTTCGGCGTCGACACCGCCGCCGACGCCGAAGCCATCGGCCGTGCCATGGACGTCGCGCAGAAGGAGATAGGGGCCGAGTTCAGCGGCATCGGTGCCCTGCTGCCCGACTGGGTGCCCACACCGGGACGGGCACGCATCAAGCGCGCCACCGCCGTCATCGACGCCGAGGTCTCCCGGGTCGTCGCCCGCCACCGCGACGGCGACACCGAACGGCCCGATCTGCTCAGCCGGCTCCTCGCGGCCCAGGACGAGACCCGGGCCCGCCTCTCCGACCGGGAGATCCGTGACGAGACCGTCACGCTCTACATCGGCGGACACGAGACCACGAGCTCCACCCTGGTGTGGGCCTGGCACCTCCTCTCCCACAACCCTCGGGTGCGAGAGACCCTCACGGAGGAGCTCGACCGGGTCCTGGGCGACCACGAACCCGGCTTCGACGACTACGCCCGGCTGACCTACACCCAGGCGGTGGTGAAGGAGACCCTGCGTCTGTACCCGACCATCTGGCTCCTCACCGGCATCGCTAAGGAGGGGGCGACGCTCGGGGGCATGCCGATAGCGCCCGGCACGCGCGTGTGGAGCAGCCAGTGGGCCACCCACCGCGACGGCCGCTGGTACACCGACCCGGAGGAGTTCCGCCCCGAGCGCTGGGGCGCGGTGGAGGGCGAGCCCGCCGAGGAGATACCCGAGTACGCCTGGTTCCCCTTCGGCGGCGGCCCGCGCGTCTGCCTCGGGACCCGGTTCGCCATGGTCGAGGCCGTCCTGGTCCTCGCGGTCCTCGCCCGCCGGTTCCGCCTCGACCTCGACCCCGGCGAGATACGCCCGGTGCCGAGCCTGACCCTCCAGCCGGACCGGGAGGTCCTCGCCACGGTCAGGGCCAGAGGCGCCGGGGAGGACGGCTCAGCACCCGCGGTGTGAGGGGGCGGTCAGCGAGCGGTCAGGGCGATGGCGTCGGTGGCCTCGCCCGGGTCCCAGCCGCCGCCGCACATCTCGCCGGTGCCGTCGGGGAAGCGCTCCCGGTAGGCACCCGGAAGTCCGAACTCGAAGGGAGCGCCCAGCGCGTCACCCACGGCGGAGCCGACGACGGCTCCGCCGGCACGGTCGATCGATCGCATCCGGTCAACCTAGGGGCACCGGGGTCGCCTTCCGTGCCGCCCGTGCGGTCCGTACCGCCCGCAGGGCAAGGAACAGCAGCAGACCGAAGGGGGAGAGCAGGATCGTCAGGACCAGCAGGGGGCCCATCAGCAGGGGGGAGAGGCCCAGTTCGCGGGACTCCCGGTACATCCACTGGCCGATCAGGAGGTCCCAGGCGATGACCTGGGCCCAGATCGCTCCCGCCCCGTTGGCGAGGGCCGTGAGGTCGCGGAAGGTGTCGAGGTCCGGACTGCTCACCGCCGTCCAGAGCTCGGGGAAGACCGGGAGGGCCATGGCGAGATAGACCGCCAGGATCGGGACGACGGTCAGTGGTGAGGCCGCGAGCCGTTCGGTGCCCCGCCAGGCGGGGGCGAAGATCATGAGCAGCCAGACGGGGGCGGCCAGGAGGAAGCTGAGTTCGAAGAGGAAGCCGGTCATGCCGTGAACTCCTGGTCGGGGAGGGGGGATTCGGTACGGGAGGGGGAGCGGGGGGTGCGCAGGGCGGCCCAGCCGGTCGCCGCGGCGAGCAGGGCGATGGCGCCCGCGGCGACGAGGGTCGTGGCGTCAGGGTCCAGCAGGGCCTGACCGCGCAGTGCCTGCCAGGTGAGGAGGGCGAAGACCGCGGTGTACGTGCCCGAGACGACGAAGGTGAGGCGCAGGCGCACCCGCTCGTCGGCGAGCCGGGCGAACCGTGGGGCGAGGGCGACCAGGAGGAGCAGAAGCAGCGGGATCACCTGCAGGGCGTGCATGCCGAAGAAGTGGGCGATCCGCAGATCGCCGCCCGTGGTGGCCCAGCCGGTGACGGGCATCGAGGGGCCGCCGTCGGGGACGCCGACACTGTGGGCGCCCACGATGCTCGGGTCGTCCCCGGAGGCGAGCTGTTCGGGGGTGGGCTGGACCATCCGGAAGCCCACGGCCGCGCCGGCGAGGGCGATCAGGGAGCTGAGGCGTACCGCCCAGGCAGTCGCGCGGTCGAGGATCCTGGCGCGCAGCAGCAGGACCGCGATGACCAGGGCGGCGAGCCAGAGGACGACGACGGTGATGCCCATGGCCGCGAACAGGGCCGCGTCGAAGGCGGTCTCGTTGTTGAAGTGACTCTGCTTGCCGCGGACTACCTGGGTGGTGATGAGCACCATCTCGATGGCGCTGGACACCGCGAGCACGGTGCCGGCCCACCAGCCGGCGCGGCGGGCGCGCGGGAGCAGGGTGAGCATCCAGGCCAGGGTGAGCGTGTACGCCAGGAACGAGATCGCGAACTTGAACGGCTTGGCCCAGATCGGCACGCCGACCAGGATCCGGTCGTCGAGGACCAGGCCGGCGGCCGAGACCAGGGCGAGTAACGCCATGGAGGCGGAGAACCAGACCAAGGGCCGGTGGAGTTCGCGTATCCGCGGAAGGGATGTGGACATGGGTGACCCCCGTGACTTATGGATAGTGGCGCTTACCGCTATCTGATAGCTCCACTATCTATGATGGAGGGGCGGTCGGCAAGGCCGAAGCAGGATCGGAAAGGTGAACGCACAGTGCGCATCGGAGAGTTGAGTCGCAGGACCGGCGTCTCGGTACCGACGATCAAGTTCTACGTACGGGAAGGGCTGCTGCCGGCCGGGCAGTTGACGAGCCCGAACCAGGCCTCGTACGACGAGACGCACGAACGGCGCCTCCGTCTGATCCGGGCGCTGCTCGATGTCGGCGGACTCTCGGTCGCGGGGATCCGCGAGGTGCTCGCGGCGGTCGACGACCCGGACCGGCCGGTGCACGAGATGCTCGGCGCGGCGGCGAAGCGGGTGGTGCCGCGGTACACCGAGGAGCCGGGGGACGGGATCGTCGCGGCCCGGGAGGTGGTGGCGGAGCTCATCGAGCGGCGCGGCTGGCAGACGTATCAGGGGAACCCGGCGGCGGAGGCGCTGGCCGTCGCCCTCGCGGCGCTGGACGCGGTGGGGCACGGGACGTTCATGGAGGTGCTCGACGCGTACGCGGGGGCGGCGGAGCAGGTGGCGCGGGCGGACCTGGAGTACGTCGCGCGCAATGTGGAGCGGGAGGGCCTGGTGGAGAGCGTGGTCGTGGGGACCGTGCTCGGCGACGCGGTGTTCGGGGCGCTGCGGAGGATGGCGCATGTGGACGCCTCACGCCGCATGTACGGCTCGGAGGCGTGACTCCACTATCTCCAAGTGTGGTTCCCCGCAAGAGGGTTGAGTGCGCGCCAGGGGGCGCGAGGGCGTGCGGGAGATCTCGACATGGTCACAAGCCGGAGGAATGAGGTAGAACCTCTTAGGTGTGCCTTACCTAAATTGTAGGGTGACGCCGTCGGTTCGGTGGTGGGGAAGGAAAGGTGTGCCCATGGGCGACGCCCGTCTGGTGGCGAAGGACCTGGACGTCGGGCACGGCGGACGTCCGGTGCTGAAGCAGGTGGACCTGTCCTTACGGGCCGGTGCGATCACCGTCCTCGTCGGCCCCAACGGATGTGGTAAATCCACCCTGTTGCGTACGGTGGCCGGCCTTCTGCCCCCGCTCGGCGGTGACGTCCGCATCGACGGCGCACCGCTCGGATCCTTCGCCCGGCGCACGCTGTCCCAGCGTCTGGCCTTCCTTCCGCAGACCTCCCAGGCGCCTGCCGGGGTGACGGTTCGTGAGCTCGTACGCCACGGCCGGTACGCCCATCGCGGAGCCCTCGCCCGCCACACGAGCGAGGACACGGAAGCCGTCGACTGGGCACTCGATGTCACCGACGCGGCCCCTCTCGTCGAGCGCCGGCTCGACGAACTGTCCGGTGGTGAGCGTCAACGGGCCTGGCTGGCCATGGTGCTGGCGCAGCGGGCAGGCGTCCTGCTGCTCGACGAGCCCACCACCTACCTCGACATGCGCCACCAGTTCGAGGTGCTCGACGTGGTCCGGCGGCTGGCCCGTGAGCACGGCATCGCCTGTGGTGTGGTGCTGCACGACCTGATGCAGGCGGCGGCCTACGCCGATGACGTCGTGGTCGTCGCCGACGGCGGGATCGTCGCCACCGGTGCCCCGGACGAGGTGCTGACCCCGGAGGTCATCGACCGTGCCTTCGGCCTGCGCGTGAACGTCGTCCGCGATCCGGCTACCGGATACCTCGCCTGCTTCCCCCAGCGCTCCGAGCCGTCGGCCGGGGCCGCGCCCGAGACCGCGCCCGGGACCGCGCCCGAGTCCGCGCCCGGGGCCGCGCCCGAGTCCGCGCCCGGGGCCGCGCCCGAGTCCGCGCCCGGGGCCGCGCCCGGGGCCGCGCCCGAGTCCGCGTCCCAGCCTTCCGCCGCGTCCTGAACTCCGTTCGTTCCCAGGGCGGTTCGCCGCAACACCCGTACACAAGGAGAGATTCCACCATGCAGAAAATGCTGCGCGCCCTCGCGACGGGCGGTACCGCGATCGCCCTCGTCCTGACCGTCGCCGGCTGCGGGTCCGGGACGGTCGGTGAGACCACGGACGGCAAGACGGGTGGAGACAAGCCCACGACCGGAAAGATCACCGTCGAGACCGCGCAGGGCCAGGTCACCCTGGACAAGCCCGCGGCGAAGGTGGTGACGCTGGAATGGACGTACGCCGAGGAGCTGATCGCTCTCGGCGTCACCCCGGCGGGCAACGCCGACAACAAGGGCTACGGCACCTGGATCACCGCGAAGGGCGCCGGCATGCCGGACAAGGTGACCGATGTGGGTGACCGCAACGAGCCGAGCCTGGAGAAGATCAGGGCGCTGCAGCCGGACCTCATCGTGATCGACAACGACCGTTCGAAGGCCAACCTCAAGCAGCTCCAGGCCATCGCGCCGGTGCTGTCGTTCACGTACACCACCAAGCCCCAGCTCCAGACGATGAAGAAGAACTTCACCGAACTGGCGAAGGCGGTCGGCAAGGAGAGCAAGGCCGCCGAGGTCAACCAGCAGATCGACACCAAGGCCGCCGACCTCAAGGGCCGGCTGGACAAGGCGGGCAAGGGCGGGCTGAAGTACGCGCTCGCGCAGGGCTTCACGGCCAACGGCACCGCCTCGATCCGCATGCTCACCGATGACGCGATCGCTCCGCAGGTGCTGAACCTCGCCGGCCTGAAGAACGGCTGGAAGGGCCAGGCCGACGCGTGGGGGATGACGACGGTCGGCGTCGAGGGCCTCACCGGGGTCGACAAGGACGCGACCTTCCTCTACGTCGCCGCCGAGAAGGACAACCCGTTCACCGGCGATCTCGCCGGCAACGCGGTGTGGAAGGGCCTCGACTTCGTCAAGAACGACAAGGCCCTTCCGCTCGACCCGGGCACCTGGCTGTTCGGCGGCCCGCTGTCCGCGCAGCACATCCTCGACGAGACCGGCAAGGCCCTGAAGGTCTGATGGCGTCGGAAGGACTGACGGCCGCACCGGCCCGTCCGCTCGGCCGCCGCCCACGAGCTGTGCTCGTGGGCGGCGCCCTGTCCCTCGTCCTCTGCCTGGTCGCCGTGGTCCATCTCGGCCTCGGCGCGTCCGGCGTGGGCATCGCCGACATCGTGGACCTGCTCCTCGGCCACGGTGACGCGCGCACCGAGGACGTCCTGCTCGGCAGCCGCCTGCCGCGCACCCTTACCGGACTCGTCGTCGGCATCGCGCTCGGGGTCTCCGGGGTCCTCGTGCAGGGAGCGACCCGTAACCCCCTGGCGGCCCCCGACACGCTCGGGGTGAACGCGGGCGCGTACTTCGCCGTGGTGCTCGTCGCCTTCACCGGCGTGAGCCTCGGCCCGATTCCGGCCGGTGGAGCGGCGTTCCTCGGCGGACTGCTCGCGGTCGCCGTGGTCTATGCGCTCAGCAGCGGCGGTGTGATGACGCCCGGACGGGTGCTGCTCGCCGGGGCGACCGTCGCGCTGGCCGGCACGGCCGGGGCCGAGTTCCTGCAGATGCTCGATGTGCAGGCGACCCGGGGCCTGTTCTTCTGGGGCAACGGCACACTCATGCAGTCCGGCCTCGACCGGCCGCTCACGCTCGGCGCGGTCGTCGCCGTCGGCGCGGCCGTGGCCCCGTTCCTGGCGCGCCCGCTGGACCTCCTGGCGCTCGGGGACGAGACCGCCGAGGCCATGGGCGTACGCGTCGAACGCGTCCGCCCCGCCGCCTTCCTCGTCGCGGTGCTGCTGTCCGCCGCGGCCGTCTCGCTCGCCGGCCCGATCGGCTTCGTCGGCCTGATCGCCCCGGTCGTCGTACGGCAGTTGGGCATCAGGACGCACGCATGGCTCATTCCGACGGCGGCGCTGCTGGCCTCCGCGCTGGTGCTCGGCGCGGACGCGGCGGCGCAGCTGATCGTGAAGCCCTCCGCCACGCAGCCCGCCGAGATCCCGGTCGGCGTGGTCACGGCGTTGATCGGAGGCCCGGTCTTCATGGCGCTGGCCCGCCGGGTGAGCACCGGCGACGCCGACACGGGTGCGGCGGTCGTGGTCTCCGACGGGCGCCGCGCTCCCGCCTACGCCGTCGCGCTCGGCGGCGGACTGGCTGCCCTCGTCGTCGCGATCGCGATCTCGCTGCGCGTCGGCGACGTCGAGATCAGCTGGAGCCAGCTCGGCGCTGCGCTGTTCGGCTCCGCCGAGCAGATCACCGAAGCCGTGGTGGACTACCGGCTGCCCCGTATCCTCGTCGCCGCGCTCGCGGGGGCCTGCCTGGCGGTCGCCGGGGCGGCGGTCCAGGCGGTGGTACGCAACCCCCTGGCCGAACCGGGGCTCGTCGGTGTCACCGGCGGGGCGTCCCTCGGCGCGGTCGCGGTCATCCTCGTCATCCCCTCGGCACCGCTCGTGGCACTGCCCGCGGCGGCCGGAATCGGCGGCGTCCTGATGCTCGCCCTCGTCGTCCTCGTGGCGCGAGGGGGCGGGAAGGGAGGCCGGACCGGGCTGGATCCGACACGGGTGGTCCTCGTCGGTCTCGGCGCCGCCGCCACCGCGATGGCGCTGGTCAACATCATGGTGGTCGGGGCGCAGATGAACATCTCGTCGGCCCTCGGCTGGCTGGCCGGAAGCACGTACGCCCGGGACTTCTCCGCCCTGGGCTGGCTCGCCCTGCCCGCCCTGGTGGCGGTGGTGCTGGTGATCGCCGCCCGGCCGGTGAACCTCCTCTCCCTCGGCGAGGAGCTGCCGCGCGCCCTCGGTCTCGAACTGGGCCGCGCCCGGCTGCTCGTCCTCGGTGCGGGCGCGGTGCTCGCTGCGGGTACGGCGGCGGCGGTCGGCGCGGTCGGCTTCGTCGGGCTGGTCGCCCCGCACCTGGCCCGGCGTATCGTCGGCAACAGCATCGCGCGCATGGTGCCGATGGCCGCGGTGCTGGGAGCGGTCCTGGTCGTGTCCTCGGACGCCATCGGCCGCTGGCTGCTCGCCCCGACCGAGATCCCCGTGGGCATCGTGACCGCCCTGGTGGGAGCGCCGTATCTGGTGTGGCTGCTGCGCCGGACGCAGGACGTCTGACCGGACTCAGGACGTCTGAGCGGTACGGGAACGGGGCCGCTTCGCGGCGGCTCCGTCGCCGGCCCCCGCGTCCGCCTCCGCCTCCGCCTCCGCCTCCGCATCGGTCCTGAGCGTGCGTGCGGTGAACACGCCGAGCAGGCAGACGAGGGCGGAGGCCAGGCAGACCGCGGTGAAGGCGCCGGAGAAGGCGGACCGGGCGAGGGGCTGGAGCGCGGGGTCGACGAGCTCGAACCGTCCGGTCTCGACAGCGGCCCGCAGGGGCGTCGCGGCACCCGGGCCGGCACCCAGGTCGGCCCCGCCGCTCAGAGCGCTGCCCAGGCGGGCGGAGAACAGGGCGCCGAAGACCGCGACGCCGGTGGCGGTGCCGAGCGGGTAACAGGCGTTGGTCAGCCCGGACGCCATCCCGGCCCGGTCGGCGGGCACCGCACTCACCGCCACGCCCATCAGCGGGGGAAAGATGACGGCCCCTCCGACGCCGATCAGGACGAGACCCGCGACCGTCAGAGCCTGGCTCACTCCGTCCTCACCGGCAGCCGCACCGGCCAGACCGGCCATTCCGAGCCCCTGCGCCGCGAAGCCGCCGGCGACCAGCACATCGGCGGAGAAGGCCCGCTGCAGCCGGGCGACGAACAAGCCGGCCAGCAACAGACTGCCCGTCAACGGCAGCAGACGCAGCCCGACTTCGAGCGGCGAGTACCCACGGGTGCTCTGCAGCCACAGCGTGACGAAGGCGAGCACCCCCAGACTGGACATCCGGGCGAGGAACCCCAGCATCGCGGCGCCGCCGAACGAGCGGATCCGCAGCAGTGTCAGGTCGATCAGACCGTCGCCGCGGCGCTGACTGGCCACCAGGGCGACGGCGAGCAGGACGCCGGCAACCGCCGAGCCCAGCACGTCCGGCGCGGTCCATCCCGCCTCGGGACCGGTGACCAGGGGGTAGTGCAGCGCCAGGAGGGCCCCGACACCGAGCGCAGCACCCAGCGGATCGACACGCCGGCGCCGCCCGTCGCGCGGGGCCGCCGACTCGGGCATACGGGCCAGGGCGCCGACCACGACCAGAACCCCGATCGGCACGTTGACCAGGAAGATCCACCGCCACCCGAGCGCCTGGACGAACACGCCGCCGACGACCGGGCCGAGCGCGCCGGCGGCCGAGGCGATGGCCGCGAACGCCGCTATCGCGGCCTGGCGGCGCACGCCCTCGTACGCGGCGGCCATCAGGGCGAGCGTGGGCGCGAAGACCATGGCGCCGCCGAGTCCCTGGGCCGCGCGGGCGGCGATGAGTGTGGCGGCGTCCGGCGCCAGCCCGCATCCGGCCGAAGCGAGGGTGAAGAGCGCCATTCCGGCGGTGAACACGGTCCTGCGTCCCAGACGGTCGGAGAGCGCGCCCGCGGTGAGCAGCAGCGCCCCGAAGGCCAGCGAGTACGCGGACACGGTCCACTGGACCTTGCCGAGTCCGCTGTCCAGGTCCCGGGCGATGTCGGAGAGTGCGACGTTCACCACGGTCACGTCCAGGGTCATCATCACGCCACCGGCGCTGACCAGAGCGAAGGTCCATCGTGGGGAAGACATCGCTGATCACCTCCACCTCGCGTCGAAGGGACGGCCACCCTCGTCAACTCGGGCTGTGTGGCCGAAAGTTGGCCTTGTTCATTAGGTAAGGCTAACCTAATCTAGGGCCCGCTTGTGCGTCCAGATGTGCGAGCGCAACGATCCAGACATTCATCGGAGCCGCCTGATGCCCATTCCTCCCAGCCATCCCGTGCCCGCCCTCCCGGACGTGACCCCCTCGGCCTGGCGCGAAGCCAACCGTCGGCTTCTCGCCAAAGCGATAGGCGAGTGGTGCTTCGAGGACATGCTCAAGGCGGTCGAGACCGGCGACGGCGGCTACCGGGTCGACCTCGACAGCGGTACGACGTACGCGTTCAGCGCGGCGCCCGGCGCGTTCGGCTGGCTGCGCGTCGACCCGGACTCGATCACGCGCACCGCCACCAGCATGCTCGGCAACACCCTCGCCCAACCCGCCTGGGACGCCCAGCAGTTCCTCATGGAAGCGGCGTCGACGATCGGCAGCGATCCCTCGACCATCGCCACGTACTTCACCGAACTCTCCGCCACGCTGGCCGTCGACGCCGCACGCCTCACACGCGGCGGCGAGGCCGTGGCCGAGATGCGCGCACTCGGGCACACCGAGCTGGAGTGCCGCATGACCGGGCACAACCTCCTGGTCGCCAACAAGGGCCGGATCGGCTTCTCGTCGACCGACGTGCGGCAGTACGCCCCGGAGTCCGCCCAGCCCCTGACGCTCCAGTGGGTGGCCGTCCACCGCGGCCTCGCCGAGTTCCGCGGAACCTCGGAACTGTCCGAAGTCGACGTGCTCGCGAGGGAGTTGGACGAGGAGACCCGGGCCCGCTTCACCGCGGTCCTCCAGGAGGCCGGGGTCGACCCGCAGGGCTATGTCTGGATGCCCGTGCACCCCTGGCAGTGGGACCACGCCGTGCAGATCCTGCACGCGGCGGACGTGGCGCAGCGGCGCATCATCCCGCTGGGCGAGAGCCCGGACGTGTACCTGCCCGGCCAGTCCATCCGTACGATGGCCAACGCCTCCACGCCCGAGCGGTACGACGTCAAGCTGCCGCTGAAGATCCTCAACACCCTTGTCTGGCGCGGTATTCCGCCGCACTGCACCATGGGCGCGCCCGTCGTCACCCAGTGGCTGCGCGGCCTCGTGGAGCGCGACGCGTTCCTGACCGGGGAGTGCCGGACCGTGTTCCTCGGCGAGGTCGCCTCGGTGACCGTGCGCCACCCCTACCTGTCCACGCTCGACGACGCGCCCTACCAGCACCTGGAGACGCTGGGCTGCATCTGGCGCGAGTCGGTTTCGGCGCGCAAGGACCCCGACGAGCGGGTCCGCACCTTCGCCTCCCTGCTGCACGTCGACAGCGCCGGTGACGCGTTCGTCGCCGAACTCGTCCGCGCCTCCGGCCTCGACCCGCAGGACTGGCTGCGCCGCCTCTTCGACACCCTGCTCGTGCCGATCCTGCACGTGCTGTACCGGTACGGCGTCACCTTCAACCCGCACGGCCAGAACACGCTCATCGGGTACGACGAGCACGACGTGCCGACCCGCCTGTACCTGAAGGACTTCGTCGACGACGTGTGCGTCTCCTTCACCGACGTGCCCGAGCGCGGCGCGGAGCCGGACGGACACGACCACGTCCTGCCCCGCAAACACCCCTCGATCATCCGCCAGCACGTGATGGACCAGGTCTTCGTCGGCCACTTCCGCTACCTCGCGCCGCTCTGCGCCGACCAGCTTGGCGTACCCGAGGAAACGTTCTGGCGCCTGGTCCGGCAGACCATCCTGGACTTCCAGAAGCGCTTCCCCGAGCTGTCCGAGCGGTTCGCGGAGTACGACCTGCTGACCCCCGAGATCCCCCGGTACGGCCTGAACCGCGACCGGATCGTGGTCACCCGGTACACCGACCGCGCCCTGCGCCACGCGCTGTACCCGAACGGCACGCACCCCAACCCGCTGGCCGAGCACTGAGGAGACAGGGCGTGACCCCGCTGACCCAGGCACCGCCTCTTCCGTCCCCCTTCCCGCCCTCCGTGCTCGCCGGATCCCACGCCGGGCTCGCCGAGGTCCTCGCCACCCTCGCCGAGGCGATCGACACGGCGTCGACCGCCCGCCGCCCCGCCGGACCCCTGCCGGCCGGCACCCCGGCCGAGGTGCTCGCCGCGGCCGCCGCGGCCCTCGGCCCGGCCGAGCTCCCCGCCGAGGGGCTCGGCACCAAGGCCGCGCTCCAACTGCTCGTCACCGTGCTGGTCGAGCACGGCATCGACCTGTCCCACCCCAGGGCCGCCGCCCATCTGCAACCGCCGCCGCTGGCCGTCGCGGTCGCCGCGGACACCCTGGCGAGCGCCGGCAACGCCTCACTGGACACCTACGACTCCGGCCCCTCCGCCATCGCCGTGGAACGCTGGCTCATCGGCGTACTGATCCACCTGGCCGGGCTCGGCGAGCGCGCCGACGGCGTCCTCACCCCTGGCGGCTCCCTCTCCAACCTGATGGGCCTGCTGCTCGCCCGTGACGCCGCCGCGCTGCGACGCGGCATCGACGTCCGCGAGCACGGGGTCGGGGCGCTGCCGGGACCGGTGGTCTTCTGCTCCGAACTCGC
This sequence comes from Streptomyces vilmorinianum, assembly GCF_005517195.1. NCBI lineage: Bacteria > Bacillati > Actinomycetota > Actinomycetes > Kitasatosporales > Streptomycetaceae > Streptomyces > Streptomyces vilmorinianum. Next base: position 2,567,944 of record NZ_CP040244.1, read on the forward strand.
CCACTTCTCCACCCACCGGGCGTGCGCCGCCCTGGGCCTGGGGGAGGCCGCCGTGGTTCCCGTACCGACCGACGAGCGGCGGCGGATGCGGCCGGAGGCGCTGGCCGCCGCACTGGCGGGACTCGGCCCTGACCGGACCCCGATCGCGGTCGTCGCCACCGCAGGCACCACGGACTTCGGCTCCGTCGACCCGCTCCCGCAGCTCGCCGAGATCACCGCGGGGCACGGCATGTGGCTGCACGTCGACGCCGCGTACGGATTCGGCGCGCTGTTCTCCCCGCGGCTGGCCGGCCATCTGGCGGGGCTGGAGCTGGCCGACTCGATCACCCTCGACCTGCACAAGATCGGCTGGCAGCCGGCCGCCACGAGCGTGCTCCTGGTCTCCGACACCACCGCCTTCACGGCACTCGACCGCGAGGTCGCCTACCTCAACCCCACCGACGACTCCGAGGCCGGATACGACGGACTGCTCGGGCGCAGCCTCCAGACCACCCGCCGCCCCGACGCGGTGAAGGCCGCCGCCACCCTCCTGGCCTACGGCCGCACCGGAGTGGGGCGCATGGTCGACACCTGCCACGACCTCGCCCGGTACGCCGAAGGGCGCATCCTCGCCGAGCCCGAGCTCGAGCTGGTCGCCCCCGCCGAGCTGACCACCGTGGTGTTCCGCTACCGGGGATCGGGCACGACGGACGCCGACGCGCTCAACGGCGCCCTGCGCCGGTCGCTGCTGGAGTCCGGTGACGCGCTCATCGGCCGTACGGAGGCGGCGACCGCGGGCCCCGGCTCACCCCGGCGCGTGTGCCTGAAGTTCACCTTGCTCAACCCCACCGCCACCACCGACGACATCGACGGCCTCGTGGACACCGTGCTCCACGCCGGCCGCACCTGTGAACGACTCATCGAGGAGGACGCCGCATGAGCACCACCACCGCGGCTTCGACCCCCGTACACACCCCCGTACGCAGCCCCGAAGCCACCCGCGAGGGCACGCCCGCGGGCACTCCCGAAGGCGCCGCGACCGACCCGCTGCACGCGCTGGACGCCCGGGGCGCCGCCGAACACGCCCACATCGAGGCGCTGTTGCGGTGCTGGCTCCGCGAGACCGGCACACCGGTCACGCCCGGCCCGCTGCGGGTCGAGCTGCCCACCGCCGGTCTCGCCCTCGTCACCGAGGTGACCCACTGCTCACCCACCGGCTGGCACCGTTTCGCCCCCGCCCGTCTGGAGGGCCCGGGCGGCCCGCTCGGCCCGAGCGCCGACCCCGTCACGGCCGTCGCGCTGCTGTCCACCGAGGCGGCGGTACGCGGCGGCTCCCGCCCCGGCGGCGTCCCGGCCGGCGAGATCGCCGACCTGGTGGAACGTACGGCCGAATCCGTGCGCAGGGTCGCCTCGTTCATCTCCGACCGGCGTGAGCATCCGCAGCCGCCGCCCGCGGTGGACGGCTTCCTCGACGCCGAACAGGCGCTGCTGCTCGGCCACTTGAACCATCCCGCGCCCAAGAGCCGCGACGGCATCTCCGACCACGACGCCGCCGCGTTCTCGCCCGAGCTGCGCGGCTCGTTCCGGCTGCACTGGTTCGCCGCCGACAAGTCGGTCGTCTCGCACGACGCGGTGGCCGGCGCCCCGTCCCTGGCGGGCCGCGACACGGTCGCGCTCCTCGCCGACCTGGCCGAACGCCGCCTCGACGACGGCCGGGTGCTGGTGCCCGCCCACCCCTGGCAGGCCCGGGACCTGCTGCACCGCCCCCGGATCAAGGCCCTGATCGCCTCCGGCGCCCTGAAGCCGCTGGGCGAGCTGGGCCCCGAGTGGTGGCCGACCTCCAGTGTGCGCACGGTCTACCGGCCGGACGCCGACGTGATGCTGAAGCTCTCCCTCGGGCTGCGGCTGACCAACTCCCGCCGCGAGTCCACCCGCACCGAGCTGCGCCGCGGCCTGGAGATCAACCGGCTCCTCGACGCCGGGTACGCCGACAGCACCTTCCTGGCCCACCCCGGATTCGCCGTCACCCGCGACCCGGCCTGGATCGCGGTGGACGAACCCGGACGCCCGCAGGGCCCGGACGTGACCGGGCTCGATGTCGCCGTACGCGAGATGCCGGACGGTATCGCCGATCTGCGCTGCCTGGTCGGCCTGGTCGCACCCCGGCCCGGCCTCGGCCGCAGCGCCCTCGGCGACCTGGTCGGCGCACTCGGCCCCGGCGCCGCCGAGCAGTGGACGGCCGACTACACCGACCACGTGCTGGTGCCCATGCTGCATCTGTACGCCGCGACCGGCATCGGCCTGGAGGCCCACCAGCAGAACACGCTCGTCCGGCTGGACGCGGCGGGCCGGGTGACCGGCAGCACGTTCCGCGACAACCAGGGCTACTACCTGGCCACTTCCCACCTGCCCGGACTGCTGGGCCGCCTCGGCGCCGACTCCTCCACGCTCGCGGTCGTCGACGACGCCCTCGTGGACGACCGGCTGTCGTACTACCTGCTGCGCAACCAGGCCCTCTCGGTCGTCGGCTGCCTCGCCGTCGACGGACTCGCCGACGAGCACGACCTGCTCGCCGTCCTCGCCGACCGGCTGCGGGCCGCGCTGCCCGCCCTCGCCGAAGCGGGACCGGACGGCGACCGGCTGGCGCGCCGCTGGCTGGAGGCCGACACCCTGCCCTGCAAGGGCAACCTGCTCACCCGGCTGCACGGCATCGACGAGGTCCTCGCCCCGCTGGACGCCCAGTCCGTCTACCTCGACGCCCCCAACCCCCTCCAGGAGGCCTCCGCATGACCTCGGCACAGCCGGCCGCACCGACCGTCTCGGGCCCGCCGCTCCCGTTACTGCACGCGCCCTGGACGGCCCGGGTGGCGCGGGCCGAGGGGGTCGACCTCGACCTCGTCCACGGCTGGATGCAGTCGCCGCACATCGACGCCTTCTGGCACCAGGCGTGGCCGCGCGAGCGCTGGTACGAGGAGATCGCCGGGCACCTCGCGGGGGACGCGATCCTGCCCGTACTGATCGACCTGGACGGCCGGCCCCTGGCGTACATCGAGGTGTACCGGGTGACCCGCGACCGGCTCGCCGGACACTACGCCCACCTCCCGCACGACCTGGGCGTCCACATCGCCATCGGCGAGGCGGACCGCACCGGCAAGGGCCTCGGCCGCTCCCTGCTGCGCGCCCTCGCCGAGGGCCTGCTCGCCGCCGACCCCGCGTGCACCCGGGTCGTCGCCGAACCGGACGTGGAGAACGGGCCGTCGCTGCGGGCCTTCGAGGCCGCGGGCTTCCGCCCCGCCGGGCAGGTCGTCTTCCCCGACAAGACCGCCGCCCTGCTCGTCCACCCGCGCGCGGAGGAGGACCTGCCCCGATGACCGATCTCGTCAGCGAGCACGACGTGGTGGCCATCGGCTGCGGCCCGTTCAACCTGGGCCTGGCCGCCCTGGCCTCGACCGTGGACGACCTCGACCTGGTGGTCCTCGAGGAGCAGCCCGAACTGACCTGGCACCGCGGCATGATGTTCGGCGACGCCTCGATGCAGGTGAACTTCCTCGCCGACCTCGTCACCCTCGTCGCGCCCAGCCACCCCCTGTCGTTCCTCGCCTACCTCCACGACATGGACCGGCTGTACACCTTCACGGTGCGGGAGAACTTCTTCCCCTCCCGCCGCGAGTACGAGGACTATCTGCGCTGGACGGCGGCGCGACTGCCCGCCGTCCGCTTCTCGCACCGCGCCGAGGAGGTCCGCTGGGACGCCGCCGCCGAACGCTTCACCGTGGACGCCGTACGCGGCGACGGCACCCGGCTGCGGATGCGTGCCCGCAACCTCGTCCTCGGCATCGGCACCGCGCCGTACGTCCCGGACGCGCTCGCGGAGCTGCCCGAGGCCGGCCTGGTGCACACCTCCGACTATCTGTACCGGGCGTCCGACGTGGCGGCCGCCGGGAAGGTCACGGTCGTCGGATCCGGTCAGTCGGGCGCCGAGGTCGTGGTGGATCTGCTCGGCCGCAACCTCGAGGGCGGTCCCGCGGTGAGCTGGCTGACCCGGACCCTGTCGTTCGCTCCGCTCGACTACACCAAGATGAACCTGGAGCTGACCACTCCGGCGTACATGCAGTACTTCCACTCCCTGCCGCAGGACGTGCGGGACCGGCTCGTCGGCGAGCAGTGGCAGTTCTACAAGGGCATCTCCACGGACACCCTCGAAGCCGTCCACGAACTGCTCTACCGACGCCAGCTGGAACACGGACTGGCCGACGTGGAGCTGCGGTTCGGCATCACCGTCGAATCCGCCGCCGTCGACGCGGCGGGGCAGACGGTACTGAGCTGCCGGCACCGCGACACCGGTGAGCGCTTCGAGCACACCACGGACCTCGTCGTCGCCGCGACCGGATACCGCAACCGCACCCCCGCGTTCCTCGAACCGGTCGACGGGCTGCTCCTGCGGGACGGCCGCGGCCGTCCCCGCGTGCGGCTCGACCACTCCGTCGAGCTCGCCGAGGGCGTCACCGGCCGTGTCTTCGTGGCCAACGCCGAGATCCACTCCCACGGCGTCTCCGCACCGAACCTGGACATCGGAGCCGTGCGCAACGCCACGATCCTCAACGCCATCACGGGTCGGGAGGTCTACCGCCTGCCGAAGAAGAGCGCGTTCACCAGCTTCGACGTGCCGCGCCGGGCGACGTAAGCAAGGCCCAAGGCAAGGCGAAAGGCAAGGCAGGCAAGGCGAGGCGTACGCCGACGGGCGGGAGCGGCACGGAGCCGTCCCGCCCGTCGGCGCACCGCGTGCGCGGGAGGCGGCTCAGCTCTCCTGCTCGCGCTCCACCTGGTCGTTCCACTCGCGCTTGATCGCGCGCCAGGCCTCGTCCGACTTGCCCTGACGCCAGTAGCCCGAGATCGACAGGCGCTCGCGCGGCACCTCACGCTCCAGACGCAGGTGGCGCCGGAGCTCCTTCACGAAACCCGCCTCGCCGTGGACGAAGGCGTGGACGTCGCCCGCCGGGAACTCCAGGGCGCGGACCGCCTCCAGCAGGGCCTGGCCCGTCGGGCGCCCGCCCCGGTGGAGCCAGGTCACCTCGACCCCCGCGGCCGTCGCGAACTTCTGCTCCTCAGCCGCGTCCGCGACCTCCAGGAACGCGTGCACCACCGAGCCCTCCGGCAGCCGCTCCAGGGCCACCGCGATCGCCGGAAGCGCGCTCTCGTCGCCCACCAGCAGGTGCCAGTCCGCCGCCGTGTCCGGCGCGTAACCGCCGCCCGGCCCGAGCAGGCGCATCACGTCGCCCGCCTGGGCCCGCGCCGCCCACGGCCCCGCCAGGCCCTCGTCGCCGTGGACCACGAAGTCGACGGTCAGCTCGCGGTGGACCGGGTCCCAGCTCCGTACCGTGTACGTCCGGTTCGTGGGCCACTGCTCGCGCGGGAACTCCTCGCGGATCCGGTCCATGTCGAACGGCTCCGGGTAGCTCACGCCCTCCGGCGCGAACAGCAGCTTCACGTAGTGGTCGGTGTACTCACCCAGCTCGAACGCGCCGAGGCCGTCCCCGCCCAGCACGACCCGCACCATGTGCGGAGTGATCCGCTCCGTGCGGACCACCCGCGCCTCGTGGGCCTTCGGTCCCTTGCGCGCCGGCTGCTCTGCCACGACCGTCTCCCTGACTCTGCGAACTTAGGTTTGCCTAAGCTAGCATCCCGGGCGCCCGTCGGCCCAGAACGCCTCAGCGCTCCAGGACGGGCAGCAGCCTTCCGACGGCCCCGCCCAGACCCCACCGCGCCACCAGCCGCGCCAGCGCCTCCGGTTCCCGCGGCCCGCTCGGCAGGGCCGGGTCGAAGTCCGGCAGGGGTACGTCCCCGGCGACCCGGACGACCTTCGGGGCCACGTCCAGGTACGCCGCCGCCTCCACGATGCCGCGCCGCTTGGCCGGGGTCAGCTTCGACGTACGGTCCACGGCGGCCGCGCGGACACCCGCCAGGTCGCCGTACTCCGTGATCAGCTGCGCGGCGGTCTTCTCGCCGATGCCCTTGACCCCGGGCAGCCCGTCGCTGGCGTCGCCGCGCAGCGCCGCGAAGTCGGCGTACTGATCCGCCCGTACCCCGTACTTCGTACGGATCAGCTCGCCGTCGACCAGATCGCAGTCGCCGACGCCCTTCCTCGGGTACAGCACCCGCACGGCGCGCTCGTCGTCCACCAGCTGGAAGAGGTCCCGGTCACCGGTGACGATGTCCACCGGACCCTTCGCCTGCCCGGCCAGCGTCCCGATGACGTCGTCCGCCTCGTAGCCCGCGACCCCCACCCGGGCGATGCCGAGGGCGTCCAGGACCTCCTCGATCACCGGCACCTGCGGGGCGAGCGTGTCGGGGATCTCCTCCTCGTCCGGACCGGTCTCGGTCACCACGGCGACCCGGTGCGCCTTGTACGAGGGGATCAGGTCCACCCGCCACTGCGGGCGCCAGTCGGCGTCCATGCAGGCCACCAGGTCGTCGGGGTGGTGGTCCTGGACGAGCCGGGTGATGAAGTCGAGCAGCCCGCGCACGGCGTTGACCGGCGTGCCGTCGGGGGCGCGGACCGAGTCCGGCACACCGAAGTACGCGCGGAAGTAGAGAGAGGCGGTGTCGAGGAGCATCAGGCGTCGCGTCACACCTCGATCATGCCGTACCCCACTGACACCGCGACCCTTCTCCGTGATGCCAGATCTTCGTCGTCGGGGGATATCGACTCCTGTCCGGAAAGGGGCGGTCGCCGAGTGTGTTCGGTGGCCGCCCCTTTTCGCCACGACGCGAAACCCTGCCCCAAAGCTGCGTAAGGTTCAGGTAACCGACCAGTACGCAGGCACCGAGGCACGAGGGAGGGAGCCGACATGGACGACAAGGAATCCCCACGCGTGGGCGCGGCCGTCAAGCGCCGCCGCAGAGCGCTCAAGCTCACCCTGGCCGTCGTCGCCGCGCGCAGCGGCCTGTCCGTGCCCTTCCTCAGTCAGATCGAGAACGAGCGGGCCCGCCCCAGCACGCGGTCCCTGCAGCTGGTCGCCGGGGCCCTGGAGACCACGGCCGGCGAGCTGCTGGCCGCGGCGGAGGCCGCCCGCACCGTCGACGTCGTACGCTCCGCCGAACGGCCGCACGACCTGCCCGTCGGCGTACGGTCCCTGGTCCGCGGTCGACACCAGCTGCACGCACTGGAGTTCACCGGCGAGCGGGACGCGGGCCGTGAATTCCAGCACCGCAACGACGAGTTGCTGTTCGTCGCCGACGGCGCCGCCGAGGTCGAGGCCGAGGGCCGGGCCTACCGGCTCGAGCGCGGCGACACGCTCTACCTCTCCGGAGGCGTACGGCACCGGTGGCGCGCCACCGAGCCCGGCACCCGCCTCCTCGTCGTCGCCGTCGCCGAGCACATCGAGGTCGACGACACCTGAGCGAGGCCCCGCGCGACGACGTCACGCGCGACGGCGACCCCGAGGCGCTTCCCCGGGATCGCCGTCGCACTCGTCAGCGGGCCTCGGCCGGCAGAGGCGCCGCAGGTACCGGCCCGGGCCCCGCGAGCAGCGCGCCGCTGAGCAGCCCGCGCAGCGTGTGGAACCCGGCCACCAGCCAGGCCGCGACGAGGAACACGTACAGCAGGATCGCCAGCCAGCGGAAGGCGGCGAGGCCGGTGTGCTGGGCGAGCCCCTCCGCGCCGGTCACGCACGTCCCGACCGGGAAGGTGAAGGCCCACCAGGTCATCGCGAAGCCCATGCCGTGCCGCCGCGCCCGCAGCACCATCGCTCCGGCGAGCGCCAGCCACAGCAGGGCGAAGCCCATGACCGGCACGCCGTACAGGACGGCGAAGGCGGTGAAGCCGTGCGCGTACGGGGCGGGCAGCAGGCCCGGGGCCGCGTCGGCGAACTTGTTCGCGGCGGTGGTCGACTGGCCCAGCGGGCCGAGGACCAGGAAGAGGGCCGGGGTGAGCGCGAGGGGCAGCGGGCCGCCGGTGACGAGCCGTCCGAAGACCAGCGGCAGCATCACGAGGGTGGCGAGCAGGCTGACGCCGAACATCGCGTAGCAGGCGATCAGCAGCGTCTGCTGGGCCTGGCCCGCGGGCAGGTGGGGGAGAAGCAGCGGCCCGAGCGCGGCGGAGACCATGGGGGCGACGACGGGCAGCAGCCACACCGGGGACGCTCCCTCGATCTTGTGGTGGACCACCATGAGGTACGGGATCGCCACGGCGGCGGCCAGACCGATGACCGTTCCGGCGGTGAACAGGACGGTGTCGACGGCTATGGCCGCCGGGAGCCCGATCCAGTCCTTGCCGACGATCACCGTGCCGCCGCCGACGGCGAGCAGCGCCATCGCCAGGCAACCGTAGAAGGGGGCGACGGCCGGGTCGAGGAGATGGGCGCGGGCCCGGTCGCGGTGGTGCACCCAGTGCAGGGTCCTGGCGGTGAGCAGCGCCGCCAGCATCACGAAGGAGAGCGCCCAGACCGCGGTGCAGGCGGTACGGAGACCCGGGACGTCCACGGCGAGGGTGCCGGGGAGGGTGGCTCCCGCGTTGGCGACGATGGCGGTGCCCATCACCGAGGCGTACCAGTTGGGGCCGAGGTGACGGACCGCGGCCGCCCGTACGCCGGGGGTGGTGGCGAGGGGGGCCGGATGGGAAGGTGCGAGGGTTGCCATGCGCACACGGTCGCGCCGATCCGTCGCCCCGACCAGGGATCTTGGCGCTATGACGCCATAAGCTGACTTTATGAGCAGTGAGAGCAGTGCGCCGTCCCCTCTGTCCCACCGGGTGCCCGACCTCGGCGCGCTCGAACTGCTGCTCGCCGTCGCCCGCCACGGGAGCCTGGGGCGGGCCGCCCGCGAGGTGGGGATCACGCAGCCCGCCGCGAGCAGCCGGATCCGCTCGATGGAGCGGCAGCTCGGGGTGGCCCTGGTGGACCGTTCGCCGCGCGGCTCGCGGCTCACCGACGCGGGTGCCCTTGTGACGGACTGGGCGCGGCGGATCGTGGAGGCGGCGGAGGCCTTCGACGCGGGAGCACAGGCGCTGCGGGGGCGCCGGGACTCGCGGCTGCGGGTGGCCGCGTCGATGACGATCGCCGAGTATCTGCTGCCGGGCTGGCTGATCGCGCTGCGCGCGGAGCGGCCGGACACGGCCGTGTCCCTGATGGCGGGGAACTCGGCGGTGGTCGCGGAACGCCTCCTCGCGGACGAGGCGGACGTGGGCTTCGTGGAGGGGCTCGCCGTGCCGGACGGCCTGGACGGGGTGGTCGTCGCGCACGACCGGCTCGTCGTGGTCGCCGCGCCGTCCCACCCGTGGGTCCGCCGCCGCAGGCCGCTGGACCCCGCCGAGCTGGCCGCGACCCCGCTGATCCTGCGCGAACGCGGCTCGGGCACCCGCCAGGTCCTCGACTCCGCGCTCTCCGCCCACGGCGGCCTCGCCCGGCCGCTCCTCGAACTCGCCTCCACCACGGCCGTCAAGGCCGCCGCGGTCAGCGCCGCCGGCCCCGCCGTCCTGAGCGAGCTCGCGATCGCGGAGGAACTGGCCTCCCGCCGCCTGGTCGAGATCCCGGTCGAGGGCGTCCTCCTCCGCCGCGACCTCCGCGCGGTCTGGCCCACGGGGCACCGCCCCACGGGCCCGGCCCGCGACCTCCTCTCCCTGACGAGGGCCCACCCGACGGGCTGAGGCGTCAGACCGCCGCCGCGACCAGGCCCCGCATCACCCGCAGGTCCTCGCCCATCTCCGGGTGCCACTGGACGCCCAGCGCCCAGGCCGGGGCGGGGAGTTCGACGGCCTCGATCGTGCCGTCCTCCGCGTGGGCCGAGGCGGTCAGGCCGTCGCCCAGGCGGTCCACGGACTGGTGGTGGTAGGTCGGCACCGAGGTCGCCTCCGGGACCAGGGAGGCGTACCGCGTGCCCGGGACCGGCTTCACCGGGTGGCGGCCCATCACGCCGGGCGCCTCCGTATGGCCGTCCAGGTGCTGGACCAGCGTTCCGCCAAGCGCCACGTTCAGCAGCTGCATGCCCCGGCAGATGCCGAGCACCGGCGTACCGGCCGCCAGCGCCGCCTCGATCAGGGACAGCTCCCACGCGTCCCTGGCCCGGGCCGGCGGGCCGGTACGGGGATCGGGCGCGGCCCCGTACCGTACGGGCTCCACATCCGCCCCGCCCGCGATCACCAGGCCGTCGAGCCGCGACACCACCCCCGCCGCGGCCGACGGGTCGTCCGGCGGGAGCATCGCCGCGAGGCCGCCGCTCGCCTGGATCAGGCGTGGGTACCGCGCGGGCAGCAAGGCCGCGGGCATGTCCCACACCCCCCAGCGCGCCTGGTCCAGGTACGTCGTGACGCCGATGAGCGGCTTGGACACGGGACTCCTCCTTGAAGCCGAAGAGAGTGGTGGTCAGTCGCGTTCGAGCTCGGCCTCGGCCGCCGCGAGCGCCGCGAACTCCTCCTCCGGCGCCTTGGCCACCAGACGGTGCCGACTGTAGAACGCGAAGTAGGCGAGGGCGATCACATAGACCACCAGCGCGATGAACGCCGCGTCCTGGTCCACCAGGAACGTCGCCACGAGCGCCGACAGCGCGAGCACGAACGCGACGGACGAGGTCACGACGCCGCCGGGCGTGCGGTACGGCCGCGGCAGCTCCGGCTCACGGCGGCGCAGCACGATGTGCGAGAGCGCCATCAGGGCGTACGAGATGGTCGCCCCGAACACCGCGATGTTCAGCATCCGCGCGCCGTTCCCGGTCCCCGCGGCCAGCGCGAAGCCGATCGCGCCCGGGATGAGCAGCCCGAGGTACGGCGACTTGCGGCGGCTGGTCAGGGAGAGGAACCGCGGCAGGTAGCCGGCCCGGGACAGGGCGAAGAGCTGGCGCGAACCGGCGTAGATGAGCGAGAAGAAGGAGGCCACCAGGCCCGCGAGGCCCGCGTAGTTCACGAACCGGCTAAGCGCCGTCGGATCCCCGTCGCCCTGCAGGGCCACGACCAGCGGGTTGCCCGCCTCCTGGACGGCGGCCGAGCCGCGCGCCCCCGTGGCGGCGACGAAGGTCACCACGGCGAGCAGCACCAGGATGCCCATGGACAGGGAGAGCGCCCTCGGCATCGAGCGCACCGGGTCCTTGGCCTCCTCCGCCGCCAGCGGCACCCCCTCGACCCCGAGGAAGAACCACATGCCGAAGGGGAACGCCGCCCAGATCCCGAGCAGCCCGAACGGCAGCCAGGAGCCGGAGCCGAACGCCTCGGTGTCGACCGGGATGTCGTTCAGGCCGTCGACGTGGAAGTCGCTCAGCGCGCCCAGCGCGAAGATGACCAGCGCGGCGACGGCGATCGCCGTGACGACCAGGCTGAAGCGCAGCGCCTCGCCCACACCCCACAGATGGATCCCGATGAAGATCACGAAACAGGCGAGATAGACCGGCCAGCCCGATTCCAGGCCGAACAGGCCGAGCGACTCGACGTAGTCGCCGATGAAGATGGAGATCGCGGCGGGGGCGAGGATGTACTCGATGAGGATCGCGGTGCCGGTGAGGAAGCCGCCCCAGGTGCCGAGCGCCCGGCGCGCGAAGCCGTAACCGCCGCCCGCCGTGGGCAGGATGGCGGAGAGCTCGGCGAGCGCGAAGACGAGACAGGCGTACATCGCGCCCATCAGCACGGTGGCGATGGCGAGTCCGCCGAATCCGCCCTTGGACAGGCCGATGTTCCAGCCGGAGAAGTCGCCGGAGACGACGTAGGCGACGCCGAGTCCGGTGAGCAGAAGCCAGCCGGCGCTGCCGCGGCGCAGGGTCCGGCGTTGGAGGTAGTCGTCCGGTGCTGTCTTGTCCCCGGTGGTGTCTTCGAGCGTCATGGCAGCGTCAGCTCCCGCGTCGGGCCCAATGGAATGGGACCATACCTTTGCGCCGGGTCGGCTCGAACGCAACCCCCGTGCGTTACTTTCGGGTTACGCGGCCCCCTTTCTGGTTCTGGGGCTCGGTTCACCTCCGGGGCGCTCTGTGCGTGCGTCGACGGTCGACGTGCTCGGTCGCTCGTGCCTCGCTCCCTGCGCGCGTCTCCCTTTCGACGCCCGCGCCCCCCTTCGGCTCACTCGGCCCCTTTTTCTGGGCTCGGTCACCTCCGGGGCGCTCTGTGCGTGCGTCGACGGTCGACGTGCTCGGTCGCTCGTGCCTCGCTCCCTGCGCGCGTCTCCCTTTCGACGCCCGCGCCCCCCTTCGGCTCACTCGCCGGGGGCTCCCGCACTGCCCTCACGTCAGGAAGCCGCGCAGCAGCGCCGCCGTGCCCCCGCAGTGTTCGCGCATGACCTCGCGCGCCGCGTCCGCGTCCCCGTCGAGGACCGCCTCGACCAGGGCGGTGTGCTGGTGCTGGGAGTGCTCCAGGTTGCGCACGAGCAGCGGGATGCAGTCCAGGAGGTCGTTGACCGTCGCCCGGACCGCTGCGTACTGCGCCGTGAGCGTCGGCGAGCCCGAGAGCTCCGCCAGCGTGAGGTGGAGCAGCGTGTCCTGGCGCCGGTAGTCCGTCAGCGGGGCGTCGTGCGTGGCCGCGAGCGCCGCGCGCAGCCGCGCCTCGCCCTCCTCCGTCAGCCCGTGCGCCGCGCAGAGCCCGGCCGCCCCGACCTCCAGGACCTCGCGGAAGCGCAGGGTGTCCTCGACGTCGACGGAGGCGATCCGGCGGCGCAGCTCGTCCTCGTCGGCCGTCTGCGGCCGGCTCAGCACGAACGTTCCGCCGTAGCGCCCGCGCCGGCTCTCCACCAGCCCCTGCTCCTGCAGGACCTTCAGGACCTCGCGCAGGGTGACCCGGCTGATGCCCATCCGCTCGGCCAGCTCGCGCTCCGCCGGCAGCCGTTCCCCGCCGGGGACCAGGCCGAGCCGCACGATCTGGAGGATCTGCTCCAGGGCCTCCTCGAAGCCGTTGCCCGCCCGCACCGGCCTCAGGACGGGCGTCAGCCGGTCCGGCGCGCCCGCCGCGGCGCCGGCCGTCGCGCCCGCCGTCACGGGCGCCGCGCCGCCGATCTCGCCGCCGATCTCGCCGCCGATCTCCCCACCGATCTTCGCCACGTCGCGGTTTCCCCTTCCCAAGCAATGGTCTTCGGCAATACCTTATGGCTCCCGGCAGGCCGAAGGAGGAGTAATCCCGTGGCAGACCGCAAAGCCCCGCTCTCCGTCGAGGAGCTGCGCGCCCTCGTCGCGAGCGGTGAGATCGACACTGTCGTCCTGGCCTTCCCCGACATGCAGGGACGGCTCCAGGGCAAGCGGTTCGCCGCACCGTTCTTCCTCGACGAGGTCCTCGACCACGGCACCGAGGGCTGCAACTATCTCCTGGCCGTCGACACCGAGATGAACACGGTCGACGGATACGCCATGTCCTCCTGGGACCGCGGCTACGGCGACTTCGCCATGCACCCCGACCTCGCCACCCTGCGCCGCGTCCCCTGGAACGAGGGTACGGCGATGCTCATCGCCGACCTCGCCTGGAGCGACGGCTCGCCCGTCGTCGCCGCACCCCGCCAGATCCTCCGCCGCCAGCTGGAACGGCTCGCCGAGCACGGCTACACCGCCCACGTCGGCACGGAGCTCGAGTTCATCGTCTTCAAGGACACCTACGAGCAGGCCTGGGACGCGAACTACCGGGGCCTGACCCCCGTCAACCAGTACAACATCGACTACTCGGTCCTCGGCACCGGCCGTATCGAACCCCTTCTGCGCCGCATCCGCAACGAGATGGCCGGCGCCGGACTGATCGTCGAGTCCGCCAAGGGCGAGTGCAACCCGGGCCAGCACGAGATCGCCTTCAAGTACGACGAGGCGCTCGTCACCTGCGACCAGCACGCCGTCTACAAGACGGGCGCCAAGGAGATCGCCGCCCAGGAGGGCGTCTCGCTCACCTTCATGGCGAAGTACAACGAGCGCGAGGGCAACTCCTGCCACATCCACCTCTCCCTCCAGGACGCCGACGGGCGCAACGTCATGGCCGGTGACGGACCCGGCGGCATGTCGGACATCATGCGGCACTTCCTGGCCGGCCAGCTCGCCGCCCTGCGCGACTTCTCCCTCCTCTACGCGCCCAACATCAACTCCTACAAGCGCTTCCAGCCCGGCTCCTTCGCCCCCACCGCCGTCGCCTGGGGCGTCGACAACCGCACGTGTTCGCTGCGCGTCGTCGGCCACGGCCGCTCGATGCGCTTCGAGAACCGCCTCCCCGGCGGAGACGTCAACCCCCACCTCGCGGTCGCGGGCCTCGTCGCCGCCGGCCTCTACGGCATCGAGCAGCGGCTCGAACTGCCCGAGGCCTGCGACGGGAACGCCTACACCGGCGACTACGCCCACGTCCCCACCACCCTGCGCGAGGCCGCCGAGCTCTGGGAGACCAGCCCGATCGCCAAGGCCGCCTTCGGCGACGAGGTCGTCGCGCACTACCGCAACATGGCCCGCGTCGAACTCGACGCGTACGACGCCGCGGTGACCGACTGGGAGCTGCGCCGCTCCTTCGAACGCATGTGAGGAAAGAGTTGCTCCAGGTACTCAATCCGGCGACCGAGGAACTCGTCGCCACCGTCCCCGCCGCCACGCCCGCGGACGTCGACGCGGCCGTCGTACGGGCCACGGCCGCCCAGCGGGACTGGGCCGCCGCCGCCCCCGCCGACCGGGCCCGGCTGCTCCGCCGCTTCGCCGCCGTCGTCGACGCACACACCGAGGAACTCGCCCTCCTCGAAGTCCGCGAGGCCGGCCACACCCTCGGCAACGCCCGCTGGGAGGCGGGCAACGTCCGCGATCTGCTCGACTACGCGGCCGGGGGAGTGGAGCGGCTCAGCGGCCGCCAGATCCCCGTCGCCGGCGGCCTCGACATCACGATCCTCGAACCCCTCGGGGTCGTCGGCGTGATCGCGCCCTGGAACTTCCCCATGCCGATCGCCGCCTGGGCCACCGCCCCGGCCCTCGCCGCCGGCAACGCGGTGATCCTCAAGCCCGCCGAGACCACCCCGCTCACCGCGCTGCGCCTCGCCGAGCTCGCCCTGGAGGCCGGTCTCCCCGAAGGCCTCTTCCAGGTCCTGCCCGGCGAGGGAGCCGTGGCGGGCAACGCGCTCGTCGAGCACCCCGGCATCGCCAAGATCGTCTTCACCGGCTCCACGCGGGTGGGCAAGAGCATCATGGCGAAGTGCGCCGACCAGGTGAAACGCGTGACCCTGGAGCTCGGCGGCAAGAGCCCCAACATCGTCTTCGCCGACGCCGACATCGAGGCGGCCGCGGCCGCGGCCCCGATGTCCTTCCTCGACAACAGCGGCCAGGACTGCTGCGCCCGTACCCGCATCCTCGTCCAGCGCGGCGTCCACGACCGCTTCCTGGAGCTGCTCACCCCCGCCGTCGAGGAGATCGTCGTCGGCGACCCGGCCGACGAGAAGACCCAGATGGGCCCGCTGATCTCGAAGGCCCAGCTGGAACGCGTACGGGCGTACGTCCCCGACTCCCTCCCCGGCATCCGCGGCAAGGCCCCCGAGGGCCCCGGCTTCTGGTTCCCGCCGACCGTCCTCACCGGCGTCGCCGAGGACGCGCCCTGCGCCGTCGAGGAGGTCTTCGGACCGGTCGCCGTCGTCCTGCCCTTCGAGGACGAGGCCGACGCCATCCGCCTCGCCAACGCCACCGAGTACGGACTGTCCGGCTCGATCTGGACCCGGGACGTGGGCCGCGCCCTGCGCGTCTCGCGCGCCGTCCGGGCCGGAAACCTCTCCGTCAACTCCCACTCCAGCGTCCGCTACTGGACCCCCTTCGGCGGCTACCAGCAGTCCGGCCTCGGCCGGGAGCTCGGACCCGACGCCCTGACCGCCTTCACCGAGACCAAGAACGTCTTCATCAGCACGGAAAGCACGGAGGCCTGAACCGCATGAGCACCGAAGAGATCGTCTGCCGCCGTCTGGTCGGCCGTACCGCCGTCATCACCGGGGCCGGCAGCGGCATCGGCCTCGCCACCGCCCGCCGCCTCGCCTCCGAGGGCGCCAACGTCGTCTGCGGCGACATCGACGAGACCGCGGGCAAGGCCGCCGCGGAGGCGGTCGGCGGCACCTTCGTGAAGGTCGACGTCACCGACCCCGAGGAGGTCGAGAACCTCTTCAAGGTCGCCTTCGACACCTACGGCTCCGTCGACATCGCCTTCAACAACGCGGGCATCTCCCCGCCCGACGACGACTCCATCCTCACCACCGGCCTGGAGGCCTGGAAGCGCGTCCAGGACGTCAACCTCACCTCCGTCTACCTGTGCTGCAAGGCCGCCCTGCCCTACATGCGGCAGCAGGGCCGCGGCTCGATCATCAACACCGCCTCCTTCGTCGCCATCATGGGCGCGGCCACCAGCCAGATCTCGTACACCGCCTCCAAGGGCGGCGTGCTCGCCATGTCCCGCGAGCTGGGCGTCCAGTTCGCCCGCGAGGGCATCCGCGTCAACGCCCTGTGCCCCGGGCCGGTCAACACCCCGCTCCTGCAGGAGCTGTTCGCCAAGGACCCGGAGCGCGCCGCGCGCCGGCTGGTGCACATCCCCGTCGGCCGGTTCGCCGAGGCCGAGGAGATCGCCGCCGCCGTCGCCTTCCTAGCCAGCGACGACTCCTCCTTCGTCAACGCCACCGACTTCCTCGTCGACGGCGGCATCTCGGGCGCGTACGTGACCCCGCTCTAGAGCCTCACCCCACCCCCCACCCGGCAGCCGGGCGTCGCAAGGCGCCCGGCTGTCGTGCATCCAGAACCAGACAACCCCGGACAGGAGTGTGCCCATGAACCCCACGATCCGCTGGTCGGCCGCGGTCGCCGCGCTCGCCGCAGCCACCGGCCTCCTCACCGCCCCGCCCGCCCAGGCGAAGCCCGAGAAGTGCCCCACGCTGACGCTCTCCGAAGGCTGGTACGGCGACAACCGCGCGAGACTCCAGGAGCTGATCGACACCCACTGCGCGGCCAAGGGCGGTGCCAAGCCCGTCGCCGTCTTCGACTGGGACAACACCGTCATCAAGAACGACGTCGGCGACGCCACCCTGTTCTGGCTCCTGCGCAACAACCGCGTACGCCCGCCCGAGAACGACGACTGGACCACCACCAGCCGCTATCTGACCCCCGAGGCCGCCGACGCCCTGAGGAACGCCTGCCCCACCGGCGTCCGCACCCTGCCCACGGCCACCGACGGCCGCTGCGCCGACGAGATCCTCTCCGTGTACGCGGAAGGCGCCACGACCACGGGCGGCGAGGCGTTCGCGGGCTTCGACCACCGCCGCATGGAACCCCAGTACGCCTGGCTCGCCCAGCTCCTGCGCGGCTGGACGACCCGTCAGGTCGAGTCCTTCGCGGCCGCCGCCCGCACCGAGAACCTCGCCGCCCCCGTCGGCGCCACCCAGCGGGTCGGCACCGGCGAGGTCACCGGCTGGGTCCGCTACTACGACCAGCAGCGCGAGCTCGTCCGTACCCTCCAGAAGACGGGCTTCGACGTCTGGATCGTCTCCGCCTCGCCCGAGCCGGTCGTCGACGTGTGGGCCGAGGGCGTCGGTATCAAGCCCTCGCACGCGATAGGCATCCGTACCACCACCGAACACGGCCGGCTCACCGCCCGGTTGAAGGGCTGCGGCTCCGTCCGCGACGGCGAGGACGCGATGATCACGTACATCGACGGCAAGCGCTGCTGGATCAACCAGGAGATCCTCGGCGTCCTCGGCCCCGCCGCCGAGCAGGTCCAGCCGGCCGCCCGGCGCCAGGTCTTCGCGGCCGGCGACTCCGACACCGACATCTCCTTCCTGCGCGACGCGACCGGCCTGCGGCTCGTCCTCAACCGCAACAAGAACGAACTCATGTGCCGGGCCTACGACAACAGCGACGGCCGATGGATCGTGAACCCGATGTTCATCGAGCCGAAGAAGCGGAGGACGAGCCCCTATCCGTGCTCCACCACCGGATACACCGGCAGCGACGGCACGGCGCAGCCCGTCCGGCGCGCCGACGGCAGCGTCGTCCCCGACCAGCAGGACTCCGTGTTCGGCTCCTGAACCCGCCCTCTAGGCTTGCGGGATGAGCATGACGACCCCTCCCGGTTGGTACCCGGACCCCGCCACGCCCACCGTCGAACGCTGGTGGGACGGAACGACCTGGACCGCGCACACCCGTCAGGCGACGGTGCCCGCGACGGTCCTGCAGGCGGCTCCTCCGGTACGCCCCGGGCGGGGCCGGGCCCTCGCCCTCGCGGGCATCGCGGTGACCGTCGCCGCCGCGGCGGTCGTCGCGGCCGTGGTCGTCCTCGGCGACGACGAGGACGAGGAGCGCGGCACGGCGGGTCCGGCCGGGACGACGAGCGCCACCGCGGCGCCGACCTCGCCGTCCGCCACCACCAGCAGCGCGCCCGCCGAGGACCCCACGAAGGTCGTCGACCAGCTCAACGGCATCACCCTGCCCATCATCGAGGGCTGGGAGAGGCCGGAGTTCCACGCGGGCGAGTGGCCGACCGTCACGACCACCGGCACCTATCGGTGCCCCGGCGCGACCCACCGCGACTGCCGGCACGGCACGATCACCTCCCGTACGGCATCGGGCACGGACGCCACCACCCCCGAGGCGCTCGCCAAGGAGGACATCGCCCGGGCCGCCGAAGCCGCCTACGAGGAGGACTACCTCGACAACCGTCTGTACGGCGGCATCACCTCCCACAAGGTGATCGCCTCCCGTGCGGCCGCCGTCGCCGGCCGCACGGGCTACCTGGTCCGCTGGCAGGTCACCACCGGCAAGGGCCCCGGCGGCTACGTCCAGTCGCTCGTCTTCCCCTCCCCGACGGGCAGCGAGTCCCCGGTCATCGTGCGCTTCGCCTTCGACGCGGGACCGGACGGACCGCCGCTCGCCGAGATGGACGAGATCACCCGGGGGATCCTCCCCATCGGCAGCGAGACGAACGGGGGAGTGGGCAGCTCGCTCACCCCCGGGGCCTGACCCCCATCGCCGTCGTTCCGGTCACAGGAACGTGCGGCCCTCGCCCCGGTACGTCGGAACGGTCGCCGTGATCCGGTCGCCCTCCACCAGCTGAAGGCTGTCGAACCGCTCGCACAGCTCGCCCGCCTTCGCGTGCCGGAACCACACCTTGTCCCCGATGAGGAGATCGTCGGCGGCGGAGCCGAGCAGCGGCGTCTGCACCTCGCCCGGACCCTCCTGCGGGTCGTAGCGCAGCCCCTCCGGCAGGTACGGGACGGGCAGCCGGTCCGGGCCGGCGGCGCCTGAGGCGGGGTAGCCGCCGCCGAGCACGGTCACCACCCCGACGCCCGGGCGGCGCACGACGGGCTGGGCGAAGAGGGCCGCGGGGCGTCCGGTGAAGGACGTGTAGTTGTCGAAGAGCCGCGGCACGTAGAGCCCCGAACCGGCGGCGATCTCGGTGACCGCGTCCTCGGCCGCGGTGTGCTGCACACTGCCCGTACCGCCGCCGTTGACGAACTCCAGGTCCGGGGCCACCGCTCGTACCGCGCGGACCACGGCCGCGCGCCGGGCCGCGAGCTCCTTGCGGGCGGCCGACTGCATGAGCCGGATCGCCCGGGACCGCAGAGGCCGCCCGTCGACCGCGTCCCCGACCCCGGCGACATGCCCCTCGTACGCCATGATCCCGACGAGCCGGAAGCCGGGCCGGCGGGCGATCGAGCGGGCCAGCTCGGCGAGCTGGGCGGGCTCGCGCAGCGGAGAGCGCAGCGCGCCGATCCGCACCCGGCCGCCGAGCAGCCGCAGCGAGGTGTCCAGCTCCAGACAGACCCGGATCTCCTCCGCCCCGCCCGCGCGGGCCCCGTCGACGAGGTCCAGCTGCGCCGGGTCGTCGACCATCACCGTCACCGCGGCGGCGAGCTTGGGGTCGTTGGCCAGCTCGCCGAACGCCGAGCGGTCGGCGGACGGGTAGGCGAGCAGCACGTCCTCGAACCCGGCCCGGGCCAGCCACAGCGACTCGTCGAGCGTGAACGACATGATCCCCGCGAACCCCTCGCGCGCGAGAACCCGCTCCAGAAGCGCGCGGCACCGCACGGACTTGCTCGCCACCCTGATCGGCTTGCCGCCGGCCCGGCGTACGAGATCGTCGGCGTTGGCGTCGAACGCCTCCAGATCGACGAGGGCGACAGGTGCGTCGAGATGGGCGGTGGCCCGGTCGTACCGGGCCCGGTCGGCGGCACGGGGAGTCATGGCCCGAGCTTGCCAGACGGGTTTACGGGTGGGTAGCCCCTGAGTTCCCATGCTGTGGGGAACAGCCCGTAGAGTGGCGGGCATTGCCGGGGCAGACAGCACAACGGGACGACCAGGGGGACGCGTATGAGCACTGACGCGCACCGCCCGGCCTCCCGGCCCACCTCCCGCATCAGCGACCTGCTCCCGCCGGCGGCCGACACGGAGACGCCCGCCGGCACGGCAGCTCCCGCCGGCACGGCCGGTGCGGCCGGTGCGGCGGCCGAGGTTCCCGCCGTCGAGACGACCGCCCGGCTGCGGCCCGTCCAGGACAGCGAGCCCGCCGTCGAGCGGACCACCCGCCTCCGGCCCGCCCGCGGTGACGCCCCCGCTCCCGCCCGTCCGGTTCCGCCCATCCCCGCGTCCCGGCCGGCCCGGCCGCTGCCGCCTGTGCCGTCCGCACCGCCCGTGCCGTCCGCACCGCCCGTGCCCTCCGCACCCCCCGCCCCGCCGGCGCCGCTCGCCCCGCCGCGGCCCGAGCAGTCGTACGGGACCTACGGTGCCTACGCCCACCGGACCTCCACCGCACCGCCCGAGACCCTCGTCGAGACCACCACCCGTCTGCGGCCCATCCGTGAGCGCCGCGTCGGCCGGGTCGTGGCGGCCGGAGTCTGCCTCGTCCTGGGCCTCGGTCTCGTCGGCGGTGCCGTCGCCGGAGCCGTGCTCGCGGCCACCGACGCGGGCGGGCCCACGGAGCCCGAGGGGTACGCCGAGGCCAGGACCCTCTGGCACAGCGTCCCCGTCGACACCCTCTTCCCCCGCACCCTCGCGGGCCCGGGCACGGGCCCCGGCGCCGCCGACCGCACCTGGACGCGGGTCGTGGTCGCGCCCGACGCACCCTGCTCGGCGACCGTCCTGCCCAAGAGCCTGCTCACGGCCCTGCAACCTCTCGGCTGCGAGCGCGTCCTGCGGGCCACCTACACCGACGCCACCGCCACCAGCGTGATCACGGTCGGGCTCGTCTTCACCCAGGCCGATCCCACCGCGACGCGCGAGCTCGCCGTGCGGTCCTCCGCCGCGATCGGCGCCGACGCGCCCCCGGCGCTCTCCGCCCCCGGCACCGTGGCCGCCCGCTTCGGAGCCGCCCAGCGCGCCAGCTGGTGGACGCGGGCCCTCACCGACCTCCCCGTCGTCCTCACCTCCGTCTCCGGCTTCGCCGACGGCCGCCCCGTCACCCGGCCCGAGCCCGCCGAGCAGGCCATGGCCGCCGGACAGACCAGCGCCCCCGCCCAGGCCGGCCTCGGCCACGAGGCCAAGGGCGTCGCCGACCGCATCGAACGCGGACTGCGCGCAACCGTCACCGAGGCAGCGAAGGACCCCGAGTGACCCGCCGTACCCGTACCCGCACTCGTACCGGCGCCGTGGCTCTCCTCGCAGCCGCCTTCGCCGTCCTCCCCGCCACCACCACGCCCGCGTACGCCGACACCATCCGCGCCCGCCAGTGGGGCCTCGAAGCCCTGCACACCACCCAGGCCTGGCGCACCACCGAGGGCGAGGGCATCACCGTCGCCGTCCTCGACACCGGCGTCGACGACGACCACCCCGACCTCGTCGGCTCCGTCCTCCCCGGCAGGGACCTCGTCGGCTTCGGCGCCGAGCGCGGTGAGAGCTCCTGGGCCGTTCACGGCACCGCCATGGCCGGCATCATCGCCGGACACGGCCACGGCTTCGGCCGCGAGGACGGAGTCCTCGGCATCGCCCCGGAGGCGAAGATCCTGCCCGTCCGGGTCATCCTCGAAGGCACCGACAAGTCCCGCGACAAGGCCCGCAAGACCCGCGGCACCGCCCTCGCCGAAGGCATCCGCTGGGCCACCGACCAGGGCGCCGACGTCATCAACCTCTCCCTCGGCGACGACTCCAAGTCCGCCCACCCCGACGCGGGGGAGGACGCCGCCGTCCAGTACGCCCTCTCCAAGGGCGTCTCCGTCGTCGCCTCGGCCGGCAACGGCGGCGAGAAGGGCGACCACATCTCGTACCCCGCCGCCTACCCCGGCGTCGTCGCCGTCACCGCCGTCGACCGCTTCGGCACCCGCGCCTCCTTCTCCACCAGCCGCTGGTACGCCACCGTCAGCGCCCCCGGCGTCGACATCGTCATGGCCAACCCGGACCGCCGCTACTACGAGGGCTGGGGCACCAGCGCCGCCGCCGCCTTCGTCTCCGGCGCCGTCGCCCTCGTCCGCGCCGCGCACCCCGACCTGACCCCCGCCCAGGTCAAGCAGCTCCTCATCGACACCGCCCGCAACCGGCCCAAGAACGGCCGCAGCGACGACAAGGGGTACGGCACCGTCGACCCGGCCGCCGCCATCAAGGCAGGCGCCCGGATCAAGGGAGCCGAACCCAGGACCGCCGCCGCCGGCTACGGCGGCCGCTACTTCGGCGCCGGACCGCGGCCCGCTCCGGACGACAGCAAGCCGATCGGTCTCCTGGCCCCCGCCGCGGGCGGCCTCGGCGCCGTACTGCTGGCCGCCGCGGTCGTCCTCTGGCGCGGCAGCCGCGCCCCAGGACCGCGCCCACCACGCTGACCGCCGCGCGCCGCGCGCTCCACTCCACGAGCCCGATCCCCGCGGTGTCGCTCCCGCTGACGACGGGTGCGACCGGCTGCGGGGAGGCGGCCACCCGCCGGTAGACGAGCCCGTGGGCGCGGTTAGGCTCGGTGCGTGGCGCTCAAGAACATCCCTGACCCCGGTTTCTCCGACGACGACGGCACCGCCGACCCGCGGCTCGCCGCGGCCCTCGCGGCCTGGGCGGAGGACAGAACCGCGCACGGCCCGGTCCTCGAGGCCCTGCGGGACGCGCGGTTGCTGGTCCCCGTGGTCGCCGTCCTCGGCGAGGTCGAGGAGGACCCCGAGACCGGGCTGCGCCGCGAGAAGACCAGCGACATGGCCGTGCCCACGCTCACCGCGGGCGACCGGCGCGCCCTGCCGGCGTTCACCTCGATCGCCTCGCTCGCGCTCTGGGACCCGGCGGCCCGGCCCGTCGCCGTCCCCCTGCACCAGGCGCTGCAGGCCGCCGCGCACGAGAAGGCGGACACGGTCGTCCTCGACCTGGCCGGCCCGGTGCCGTACCAGCTGACCGGCCCGGCGCTGCTGGCCCTCGCGGAGGGCCGCACCAGCGCGGACCCGCTGGAGGACCCGGCGGTACGGGAGGCCGTACGGACCGCGGTCGCGGCCGAGCCCGCGGTCCTGCGGGCCCACCTCGGCCCCGGCAGCGCCGACGGCACCCTCGCGCTCGTCCTGGCGCCTGACGCGGCTCCCGTGGAGGCGGCGCAGCGCGTGGCGACGTCCCTGGCCGCCGACGAAACACTGAGGGCCCGCCTGGTGCGCGGCCTCGACCTGGCACTCCTGCCGGCCACGGCCACGCCTCCGGGCGAGCCCTTCTACGTGAAGGAGTAGTCGGGGAGGACCCCCGTACCCCCGACGGGGCGCTGGGGTCCTAGCCGTACACCGGTCCCGTGTACTTCTCGCCCGGCCCCTGGCCCGGCTCGTCCGGGACGATCGACGCCTCGCGGAAGGCCAGCTGCAGGGACTTCAGGCCGTCCCGCAGCGGCGCCGCGTGGAAGGAGCTGATCTCCGTCGCGCCGGCGTCGAGGAGGCCGGCCAGCGCGTGGACCAGCTTGCGCGCCTCGTCGAGGTCCTTGTGCTTCTCGCCGTCCTCGGTGAGGCCGAGCTTCACCGCGGCGGCGCTCATCAGGTTCACCGCGACGGTCACGATGACCTCGACCGCGGGGACCTCCGCGATGTCACGGGTCATGTCGTCGAAGTCGGGGGACTCGTTGTGGGGCGTCTCGCTCATGCCCCACACGATATGCCGGGACCGCCCACGCCTCGCGCGCGGTCCTTCGGTTAGCGAAGCCCGCCAGTCGGTGCTAACCTTGTGTAACGACCGGCCGGACACGTGTGTGCCCGGCCCACAAGTGGAGGCTCCGATCTCCCACCTGGCCGCCCTCGCGGGCGGCGGGTCACCGGTCAGGTGGCGCCCATCGTTCCGTACGGACGATGGAGCCACCCGATGTGCGCCCCGCGGTTGACCGCGGCGGTGCTCCGGTATTTCCGTGGAGCCCCGCCTGTGTCCCGTCCGGGGCATTTTTCATGTACCGGCGCGGTTGGTCTTACTGAAACAGACATACGTGTCCGTCCGCCAGGCGGTCGCGTGGTGCTACCGAGGAGGATCCATCAGCGCCGAGCCCCGCATCAACGACAGGATTCGCGTTCCCGAGGTGCGACTTGTCGGTCCCAGCGGCGAGCAGGTCGGGATTGTTCCGCTTGCCAAGGCCCTGGAGCTTGCACAGGAGTACGACCTCGACCTGGTCGAGGTGGCGGCGAACGCCCGTCCGCCCGTGTGCAAGCTCATGGACTACGGGAAGTTCAAGTACGAGTCGGCCATGAAGGCCCGTGAGGCGCGCAAGAACCAGGCGCACACGGTCATCAAGGAGATGAAGCTCCGGCCGAAGATCGACCCGCACGACTACGACACCAAGAAGGGTCACGTCGTCCGGTTCCTCAAGCAGGGTGACAAGGTCAAGATCACGATCATGTTCCGTGGTCGTGAGCAGTCCCGCCCCGAGCTTGGCTTCCGGCTGCTGCAGCGGCTGGCTTCGGACGTCGAGGAGCTTGGCTTCATCGAGTCCAACCCGAAGCAGGACGGCCGGAACATGATCATGGTTCTCGGCCCGCACAAGAAGAAGACCGAGGCCATGGCCGAGGCGCGCGAGGCCCAGGCCGCGCGCAAGGCGGAGCGTCAGGGCGTCTCGTCCGACGAGACCGCCGAGGCTCCGGCCGAGGAGGCTTCGGCCCAGGCTCCTGCCGAGGCCGAGAACCCCGAGGCGTGATCCCAGGGGCTGCCACCCAGGCAGCCCCGGGCCTCGCCCGGAACCACCAAACGAAACTGACGCTCCCGGATGCCCGGTGCCCGCACCGGGGGGAGCGCCACTGACGAGGAGAGAACGGCGCCATGCCGAAGAACAAGACGCACTCCGGTGCCAAGAAGCGCTTCAAGGTCACCGGCTCCGGCAAGATCCTGCGGGAGCGCGCCGGCAAGCGCCACCTGCTCGAGCACAAGTCGTCCAAGCTGACGCGTCGCCTCACCGGCAACGCCGAGATGGCCCCGGGCGACTCGGCCAAGATCAAGAAGATGCTGGGCATCTGATCTGATCCCCGGCCCTCGGCGACGAGGGCTTCCGGCCAAGACCGGGACCCATCCGATTTCCGGGTCGTGTGACGACACCCACGACCCCGCTACAAGGAGTTAAGAAGTGGCACGCGTCAAGCGGGCAGTCAACGCCCACAAGAAGCGCCGGGCGATTCTCGAGCAGGCTTCCGGCTACCGTGGTCAGCGCTCGCGCCTGTACCGCAAGGCCAAGGAGCAGGTCACCCACTCGCTGGTCTACAACTACAACGACCGCAAGAAGCGCAAGGGCGACTTCCGTCAGCTGTGGATCCAGCGCATCAACGCCGCTGCCCGCCTGAACGGCATGACGTACAACCGCCTCATCCAGGGTCTGAAGGCCGCCAACATCGAGGTGGACCGCAAGATCCTCGCGGAGCTGGCCGTCAACGACGCCAACGCGTTCGCCGCGCTGGTCGAGGTCGCGCAGAAGGCCCTCCCGGCCGACGTCAACGCCCCGAAGGCCGCTGCCTGATCTTCCAGGCCGCAGATCTTCTGCACCGGACCCGCAGGCCTTCGGGCCTGCGGGTCCGGTCGCGTTCGGAGCACGCAGGACCCCATCCGCCCGGACCCCCGAAAAGAGCCACCGACCCCATGGGTACCCCCGAGCTGATCTCCCCGCGTTCGCCGCGCGTCGTCGCCGCCAGGCGGCTCGCCAAGCGCAACTTCCGGGGCAAGGACCGCCTCTTCATCGCCGAGGGCCCGCAGGCCGTCCGCGAAGCCGTCGAGCACCGCGGCAGCACGGGTGAGCCCACCCTCGTCGAGCTCTTCAGCACCGTCGAGGCCGCCGAGCGGTACGCCGGGATCGTCGACGCCGCCCGCGCCGCCGGAGCCCGCGTCCATCTGGCCTCCGACGCCGTCCTCGCCGAGGTCTCCCAGACCGTCACACCGCAGGGCCTCGTCGGCGTCTGCCGCTTCCTCGACTCGCCCTTCGAGGAGATCCTCGCGGCCAAGCCGAAGCTGGTCGCCGTCCTCGCCCACGTACGCGACCCCGGGAACGCCGGCACCGTCCTGCGCTGCGCCGACGCCGCCGGGGCCGACGCCGTCGTCCTCACCGACGCCTCCGTCGACCTGTACAACCCCAAGTCCGTCCGCGCCTCCGTCGGCTCCCTCTTCCACCTCCCGGTCGCCGTGGGCGTCCCGGTCGAGAAGGCCGTCGCCGGTCTGAAGAGCGCCGGGGTACGGATCCTGGCCGCCGACGGGGCCGGTGACGACGACCTGGACGACGAGCTGGACGCCGGCACCATGGGCGGGCCCACCGCCTGGGTCTTCGGCAACGAGGCCTGGGGGCTGCCCGAGGAGACCCGCGCGCTCGCCGACGCGGTCGTACGGGTCCCCATCCACGGCAAGGCCGAGAGTCTCAACCTCGCGACCGCCGCCGCCGTGTGCCTCTACGCCTCGGCGCGCGCCCAGCGCCCCCGAACCTCCGCCTGAGGGGGTCCACGCCGCCACGTTCACCTAGTAGGGTGGCGGGCTCGGGGGCCCACTGCGCTACACGGAGGGGTGGGGAACGGGGATGACGGTCGGCACGGACAGTCCCGCACACGCACGGAGTGCCGGGCCGGGCGCCCCGGAGGAGTCGGGGGAACCCGCCTCCCCGGCGCCGGACCACCTCGGCGTCCACCCCGACGAGCTGCCCGACGGTCTCGTCGTCGCCGACGCCGCGGGACGCGTCGTCTGCTTCAACGCCGCCGCCGGCCGCATCACCTCCGTGCCCCCCGCCCAGGCCCTCGGCCTCCCCCTGGAGCAGGCGCTGCCCCTGGAGGACCTCAAGGGCCGGCGCTGGTGGACCCTCACCGACCCGTACGGCGGCCTCGCCACCCGCCGGGGCCAGCCCGAGCGCAATCTGCTCCTGCCCGGCGGCCGCGAGGTACTCGTCTCCGCCCGCTACGTCCGCGAGCACCCCACCGGACCCGTCCGACGCGTCGTCGTCTCGCTGCGCGGCACCGAGGCCCGGCGCCGTACCGAACGCAGCCACGCCGAGCTCATCGCCACTGTCGCCCACGAACTGCGCTCGCCCCTGACCTCCGTCAAGGGCTTCACGGCGACCCTGCTCGCCAAGTGGGAACGGTTCACGGACGACCAGAAGCGGCTGATGCTGGAGACCGTCGACGCCGACGCCAACCGCGTCACCCGGCTCATCGCCGAGCTCCTCGACATCTCCCGGATCGACTCCGGCCGCCTGGAGGTGCGCCGCCAGCCCGTCGACATCGCCGCCGCCGTCGGCCGCCACATCCAGGCGCACACCACCGGCGGCCAGTCCCCCGACCGCTTCTTCGTACGGATCCAGCCACACCTGCCCGACCTGTGGGCCGACCCCGACAAGGTCGACCAGGTCCTCGGCAACCTCCTCGAAAATGCGGTGCGCCACGGCGAGGGAACCGTCACCATCGAGGTGGCACCCACCCGCGCCACCACCGACGGAGAGAAGGGAACGGCGGTCACCGTGAGCGACGAAGGCCCCGGCATCCCCGAGGAGTCGATGGGCCGTGTCTTCACCCGCTTCTGGCGGGGGAGCAAGCGCGGTGGCACCGGACTCGGCCTCTACATCGTCAAGGGCATCGTCGAGGCCCACGGCGGCACCATCACCGTCGGCCGCGGCCCCCGAGGCGGCGCCGAGTTCCGATTTATCCTGCCCGTCGGCGCCCCGGCCTATCTCGCCTGACGAGATCTCGGCCGCGCGGGCAGCCCACGGGCCCATTCGCGTCCTCGCGCCCCGTTAGACTCGACCTTTGGCACGTTTGCGCCCTTGTCGTCGAGCAGGGCCTCGGGGGTCCGGGGGTGTCCCCCGGATGGGCACAGTCAGCCAGCCAAACGGAAGCACGGGAAGAGATGTCCGCACCCAATAAGTCGTACGACCCGGTCGAGGTCGAGGCCTTGAAACCGGAAGAGATCGAGCGCATGCGGGACGAGGCGCTCGCCGCCTTCGCCGCCGCGGGTGACCTCGACGCGCTCGCGCACGCGAAGGTCGCGCACACGGGTGGCACCTCGCCGCTCGCGCTGGCCAACCGCGAGATCGGCGCGCTGCCGCCGCAGGCCAAGGCCGCGGCCGGCAAGCTCGTGGGCCAGGCCCGCGGCGCGGTCTCCAAGGCGCTGGCCGCACGCCAGACCGAGCTCGAGGCCGAGCGCGACGCCCGCGTCCTGGTCGAGGAGGCGGTGGACGTCACCCTGCCGTACGACCGCGTCCCGGCCGGCGCCCGCCACCCGCTGACCACGCTCATGGAGCGGGTCGCCGACGTCTTCGTATCCATGGGGTACGAGGTCGCCGAGGGCCCCGAGGTCGAGGCGGAGTGGTTCAACTTCGACGCCCTCAACTTCGTGCCGGACCACCCGGCGCGCCAGATGCAGGACACCTTCTTCGTCCAGGGCCCCGAGGGCACCACCGGCGACGAGTCCGGCGTCGTGCTGCGTACGCACACCTCCCCGGTGCAGGCCCGCACGCTCATCGACCGGGAGCCCCCGGTCTACGTCGTGTGCCCCGGCCGCGTGTACCGCACCGACGAGCTCGACGCCACGCACACCCCGGTCTTCCACCAGATCGAGCTGCTCGCCGTCGACGAGGGCCTGACCATGGCCGACCTCAAGGGCACCCTCGACCACATGGTCCAGGCGCTCTTCGGGCCCGACATGAAGACCCGGCTCCGCCCGAACTTCTTCCCGTTCACCGAGCCGTCCGCCGAGATGGACATGCTCTGCTACGTCTGCCGCGGCGAGTCCGTCGGCAACCCGGACCGGCCCTGCCGCACCTGCGGCAGCGAGGGCTGGATCGAGCTGGGCGGCTGCGGCATGGTCAACCCCAAGGTGCTCGTCGCCTGCGGTGTCGACCCGGAGAAGTACAGCGGATTCGCCTTCGGGTTCGGCATCGAGCGGATGCTGATGTTCCGCCACAACGTCGAAGACATGCGAGACATGGTCGAGGGTGACGTCCGGTTCACCCGGCCGTTCGGGATGGAGATCTGATGCGGGTCCCGCTTTCTTGGCTGCGGGAGTACGTCGACCTGCCGGCGACGGAGACCGGACGTGACGTCCAGGCCAAGCTCATCTCGGCAGGACTCGAGGTCGAGACCGTCGAGCAGCTCGGCGCCGGCCTGACCGGCCCGCTGGTGGTCGGCAAGGTCCTCACCATCGAGGAGCTGACGGAGTTCAAGAAGCCCATCCGCTTCTGCACCGTCGACGTCGGCCAGGCCGGGGGCACCTCCCAGGCCGAAGGCTCTGGGGGCGGCACCGGCGGCCCCCAGGAGATCATCTGCGGCGCCCGGAACTTCGCCGAGGGCGACAAGGTCGTCGTGGCCCTGCCCGGCGCCGTGCTCCCCGGTGACTTCCGGATCGCCGAGCGCAAGACGTACGGCCGGGTCTCCCGCGGCATGATCTGCTCCGGCGACGAGCTGGGCATGGGCGACGACGGCACGCACGGCATCATCGTGCTGCCGCCGGAGCACGAGGTCGGCATCGACGCCACCAAGCTCCTGGAGCTGTACGACGAGGTCCTCGACATCGCCGTCACGCCGGACCGCGGCTACTGCCTGTCGATGCGCGGTGTCGCCCGCGAGACCGCCATCGCGTACGGCCTGCCGCTGCGCGACCCGGCGCTCCTCGACGTGCCCGCGCCGAACTCGTACGGCTACCCGGTCCAGGTCGCCGACCCGATCGGCTGCGACCGCTTCACCGCGCGCACCGTCGTCGGCCTGGAGCCGGAGGCCCGTACGCCGATCTGGATGCAGCGCCGCCTCCAGAAGGCCGGCATGCGCCCGATCTCGCTCGCCGTCGACATCACCAACTACGTGATGCTCGAGCTCGGCCAGCCGCTGCACGCCTACGACCGCACCCGGCTCGACGGCCCCATCGGGGTCCGCCGCGCCGCCGCCGGAGAGACGATCACCACGCTCGACGGCGTCAAGCGCGTCCTCGACTCCGGGGACCTGGTCATCACCGACAACCGCGGGCCGATCGGCATCGCGGGCGTCATGGGCGGCGCCAACACGGAGATCGCCGACCACGCGGACCTCGCCGGCGCGACCACCGAGGTCGTCATCGAGGCCGCGCACTTCGACGCGATCTCGATCGCGCGCACGGCCCGCCGTCACAAGCTGCCCTCCGAGGCGTCCAAGCGCTTCGAGCGCGGCGTCGACCCGCAGGCCGCCGCCGCGGCCGCGCAGCGCACGGTCGACCTGCTCGTGCTGCTCGCGGGCGGCACGGCCGAGGCCGGTGTCACCGAGATCGTCGCCCCGACCGCGCCCCGCACGGTCACCATGCCGGCGAACCACCCGGACCGCGTCGCGGGCGTCGCCTACGGTCGCGAGACCGTCGTCCGCCGCCTCCAGGAGATCGGCTGCGACGTCTACGGGCAGGACGAGCTCGTCGTCACCGTCCCGTCCTGGCGCCCCGACCTGTTCGTGCCGAACGACCTGGCCGAAGAGGTCATCCGGCTCGAGGGGTACGAGAACCTGCCCTCGACGCTGCCCAAGCCGCCGGCCGGGCGTGGCCTCACCGAGCGCCAGCGCACCCACCGCCGGGTCGGCCGCGCGCTGGCCGGCGCCGGGTACGTGGAGGCGCTGAACTACCCGTTCATCGGCGAGCACGTCTTCGACCAGCTCGGCCTGGAGGCGGACGACGCCCGCCGCCGCACGGTCACGCTGGTCAACCCGCTCTCCGACGAGGAGCCCGCGCTCCGTACGACGCTGCTCCCGGGCCTGCTCGGTGCGCTGCGCCGCAACGACGGGCGCGGCAGCCACGACCTGGCGCTCTTCGAGACCGGTCTGGTCTTCCGGCCGGGCGAGCAGCCGGGCGTCGCCGTGCGGCTGCCCGTCGACCGCCGTCCCACCGACGAGGAGATCGCCGTCGTCAACGCCGCGCTGCCCGCGCAGCCGCGCCGGGCCGCCGTCGTCCTCGCCGGTGCCCGCGAGCAGGCCGGCTGGTGGGGCAAGGGCCGCCCCTCCGACTGGGCCGACGCGATCCAGGCGGCGCGCACCGTGGCCGCCGAGGCCGGTGTCGAGCTGATCATCAGCGCCGACCAGCACGCCCCGTGGCACCCGGGCCGCTGCGCCGCCTTCCACGTCGTGGTGGACGGCGAGCAGGTCCTCGTCGGTCACGGCGGCGAGCTGCACCCGCGCGTCGTGAAGGCGCTCGGCCTGCCCGACCGCACGTGCGCGATGGAGCTGGACCTGGACCTGGTGGAGAAGGCGAACGAGGGCCCGCTGAAGGCTCCGAGCATCTCCTCCTTCCCGGTCGCCACACAGGACGTCGCCCTGGTCGTCGACGCCTCGGTGCCGTCCGAGACGGTCGAGGCCGCGCTGCGCGACGGCGCGGGTGAACTCCTGGAGTCCATCCGGCTGTTCGACGTGTACACCGGCGACCAGCTCGGCGAGGGCAAGAAGTCCCTGGCGTACGCGCTGAAGTTCCGCGCCACGGACCGCACCCTCACGGTCGACGAGGCCAGCGCCGCGCGCGACGCGGCCGTGTCCCTCGCGGCCGACCGCACGGGCGCCGTCCTGCGCGGCGCCTGAGCAGCACCCTTGCGGAGGGGGCCGGCCCGGTGAGCGATCACCGGGGCCGGCCCCCTCCGGCGTTTCCGCTCGTCCGCACGCGGCGAGCGCATGCCGCAAGGGAGTTCGGATCTCCCGTGTCCGTGCGGGTGGCGGACGGGTGGCGTGGCGCGGCGCGCCGGGGGCGCTCACTCCTTCGGGTGAGATGTCCGGTGGGTGTTCCGCCGCGCCGGGTGCGGTCGGCAGAATCGACGCGGCCACAGGGGCGGGCCTGTGTGCCGCAGGGCCTTCGGGCGCTGTCGGGCCTCAGGAAGGGCCGTGCATGATCCGTACCAGGTCGTTGCTCTCCGATGGCTCCCGGCTGCGCCGGCTGGGCCCGCTCACCCTTCCCACCCTCTGGGGCGCTGTCGCCGTCACCTGGAAGCTCGGCTGTCCGCTGGCCCAGCAGCCCGGTCTGCCCATGCGCATCGCGACCAGCGTGGTCTTCTTCACCGTCGGCACGGGGCTGATCCTCGGGATCCGCCGCGGCCTCTCGCGCGAGCTGAAGCGGATGCGGGCCATCGCGCACGCCACCCAGCGGGTGCTGCTGCGCCCGCCGTCGCCCCGGCTCGACGGGCTGTCCGTCGCGGCCGGTCAGCTCTCCGCCTCCCGGGGCGCGGCCGTCGGCGGGGACCTGTACGAGGCGGTGGCCACGCCCTACGGCGTGCGGGTCGTCATAGGCGACGTCCGGGGCCACGGTCTGGCGGCCCTCGGCGCGGTCGTCGCCGTGCTCGGCAGCTTTCGCGAGGCCGCCCACGACGAGCCCGAACTCGGCGGTGTGCTCCGCCGTCTCGACCGGGCGCTCGGGAGGCATCTGCGGGACCGGGCCCGTGACGAGCACCCGGCCTGCGCCGGGCGCGAGCCCGAGCACCCCGCGGCCGAGGAGTTCGTCACCGTGCTGCTCCTGGAGATCCGCCCGGACGGGACGGTGTACGCGCTCAACTGCGGGCACCCGGGCCCGTACCGGATCGGCCACCGGGTGGAGGCCGTCCCCGTCGGCGACCCGCTCCCGCCGCTCGGCGCCTTCCCGCTCCCGGCCGACCTCATCCCGTACCGCTGCACCCGGCTCCTGCCGGGCGAGGCGCTCTTCCTGCACACCGACGGGGCGGCGGAGGCCCGCGACGGGGCCGGCCGCTTCTTCGCCCTGGAAGCGGTCCTGGCGGAGGCCGTCCGTGACGCGCCCGTCTCCCCGGCCGCGCTGGTGCGCCGCGTGCACGGTGCCCTGCTGCGGCACACCCGGGGCCGACTCGCCGACGACGTGGCCCTGTTGGTCGTCCGCAACGACCGGATGCGGGTTCCGGCGCAGCCCGCCGAACCCGGGCTGCGCCGTACCCGACCTGCGCCCTCCCCTCACTAGGGAGCCATGACGGCCGGCGCCGCCCGTCCCGCCTGGGAGTGTCGGGCAGGTCGACGGGACGGGCGGCGCGGAGCGGGCCGCCGCACTGTACGAGGGGGAGCCGGCGGCCCGGTCGCCTTGCGGCGAGGCGCTCAGTCAACCGGCCCGGACGGAACGGCGGCAGAGTGCACGGACAGGAAAAACGGGCACTTCATTCACACCCCGTGCGAAACCGCCCTCCACTAGGCTGGGCGGACCGAGTCACCGGAGGGGCCATGCAGCCCAACACCCTGCTCGACGCCCTGCTGGACGAGGCGGGCATCTCGAACGCCGGCCTCGCCGCCCATGTGAACCAGGCGGGCCGCTCCCGGGGCCTCGCCCTGCGGTACGAACACACCGCGGTGGCCCGCTGGTTGAAGGGCCAGCGGCCGCGTGGCCAGGTCCCCGACCTGATCTGCGAGGTGCTGGCCGCGCGGTTGCACCGGGCGGTCACCCTCGACGACATCGGTCTGGGGGTCCCCGGCAGCGCCTCCCTCGCCCAGGGTTCCCCGCTCTCCGGGTTCGTCGAACGCGCCACCGCCCTGTGGCGCTCCGACGAGCAGCAACGGCCGCACATAATCGGTGCGCAGGCCGTCACCGGCACCCCGGCCGTGATGCCGGTCTGGGAGTGGGAGAACCCGCCGGAGGACTCCGATGTGTCCCGCGACGGCCGGACCCGGGTGTCGCCGGCGGACATCACGATGCTCGCCGCCGCCCGGTCGCACTACGAGCAGATGTACCGCAAGGCCGGAGGTGTCGCGACCCGGGTGCGGATCGTCGGCTTCCTCAACGCCGAGACCGCGCCGCTGCTGCGCGGCGCGTACAGCGACAGCCTGGGCCGCCAACTGCACCGTGCCACGGGCGGTCTGGTGGCGGTGGCCGGCATCTGCGCGTACGACTCCGACGCGCACGGACTGGCGCAGCGCTACTTCCATCAGGCGCTGCGGCTCGCGAAGGCGAGCGGGGACCGGGGGCTCGGGGCCTATGTGATCGCGCTGCTCGTCAACCAGTCGCTGTTCATGGGGGAGTACCGGCAGGCGGTGGCGTTCGCCGAGTCGGCGCTGCGGGCCGCCGGGCGGCAGCTCACCCCGGCGCTCGCCGCCGATCTCTCCGCGATGCAGGCGAAGGCGTACGCCCATCTCGGCGACGGGGCGGCGGCGTTGGCCTGCATCCGGCGGGCGGAGGCGGAGGCG
This sequence comes from Streptomyces vilmorinianum, assembly GCF_005517195.1. Taxonomy (NCBI): domain Bacteria; kingdom Bacillati; phylum Actinomycetota; class Actinomycetes; order Kitasatosporales; family Streptomycetaceae; genus Streptomyces; species Streptomyces vilmorinianum. The sequence goes on from NZ_CP040244.1 coordinate 2,602,329, forward strand.
GAGCGGATCAGCCCCGGGCGCGAGCCGGCCGAGACGGGTTATGTCCAGCCGGGGCTCGTCAATGTGCAGGTCGCCGAGGCGCTGCTCAGTCTGGGGGATCTCCCGGCCGCGCGGGAGCACGCGCGGGCCGCCGTGGAGACACCGGCGCACGACCGGGGTCGGGTGCACCGGTTGGCCATGCTGTGCCAGATCGAGCTGCGTCAGGGGGAGGCGGACGAGGCGGCGCGGACCGCGGTGGAGATGACCGAGCGGGCGCGGGGGATGGAGTCACAGCGGCTGCGCGACCGGCTGCGGCTGGTACGGGAGCACCTGCTGGCGAGCGACTGCGGGGACGCGCGGGAGGCGGCCGAACTCATCGACGGAGCGCTGCGCGTTCCCCTGTGAGCCCAGGACTGCTCCCATATTGCCACCGACCAATCGGAAGGTGGCAGAAACGTGCAGTGGACGAAACTGAGCGAACAACCTGTCTATGAGAACCGCTGGTTCCGGGTGAACCTCGCGGACGTCGAACTCCCGGACGGCCGCCACCTCGACCACTATCTGATCCGGCTACGCCCGGTCGCCGTCGCGACCGCCGTCAACGAGGCCAACGAAGTCCTCATGCTCTGGCGGCACCGCTTCATCACCGACAGCTGGGGCTGGGAGCTGGCCGCCGGTGTCGTCGAGGACGGCGAGGACATCGAGTCCGCCGCCGCCCGCGAGATGGAGGAGGAGACGGGCTGGCGCCCCGGCCCCCTGCGCCATCTCCTCACCGTCGAGCCGTCCAACGGCCTCACCGACGCCCGGCACCATCTCTACTGGGCCGAGGAGGCCACGTACATCGGCCCGCCCGAGGACGACTTCGAGTCCTCGCGGCGCGAGTGGATCCCGCTCAAACTGGTCCCGGACATGATCACCCGGGGCGAGATCCCGGCCGCCAACATGGCCGCCGGGCTGCTCATGCTCCACCACCTGCGGCTCGGATGACCGCACAGAAACGCCGAACGGCCCGTACCTGTGCGGGTGTACGGGCCGAACGGTGCGCGGCAGCGCGGGGAGAACGCTCGCAGAGCGTCAGGAGTACGGGTAGAAGCCCGAGCTGGTCTTACGGCCGAGCCGGCCCGCGTCCACCATCCGCTGGAGCAGCGGGGGAGCGGCGTACAGCGGCTCCTTGTACTCGGCGTACATCGAGTCCGCGATCGAGGCGATCGTGTCCAGGCCGATCAGGTCGGCGAGCTTCAGCGGGCCCATCGGGTGGGCGCAGCCGAACTCCATGCCGTTGTCGATGTCCTCGCGGCTCGCGATGCCCGACTCGAACATCCGGATGGCGGAGAGCAGGTACGGGACCAGCAGCGCGTTGACGACGAAGCCCGACCGGTCCTGGGCGCGGATCGCGTGCTTGCCCAGCACCTTCTCCGCGAAGGCCTGCGCCCGGCTGATCGTGCCCTCGGAGGTGGTGAGGGCCGGGATCAGCTCGACGAGCTTCTGCACCGGGGCCGGGTTGAAGAAGTGGATGCCGATGACCGAGTCGGGACGCGAGGTCGCCACGGCCAGCTTCACCAGCGGGATGGAGGAGGTGTTCGAGGCCAGGATGGCGTCCGGCCGGGTCATCACCTGGTCGAGCACCTGGAAGATCTCGGTCTTGATCTGCTCGTTCTCCACGACGGCCTCGATCACGAGGTCGCGGTCGGCGAACTCGCCAAGGTCGGTGGTGAAGCTGAGCCGCGCCAGCGTGGCGTCGCGCTCCTCCTCGCTGATCTTGCCGCGTTCGGCGGCCTTCGCGAGCGAGTTGTAGAGCCGCGTGCGGCCGATCTCCAGCGCCTCGCCGGTGGTCTCGGCGACCTTCACCTCAAGACCGCTGCGGGCACACACCTCCGCGATGCCCGCGCCCATCTGGCCGCAGCCCACCACTCCGACGCGCTCAATGTCGGCCATGGAGTCCGTCACCTCGTGCCTTTCGCTCTTCTCTGGCGGCGGGCCCGTGTGATTCCGGTGCGTCCGCCTCGACCCCACGACGTTACTCCGGATCTACCGATGATCGATCGGGCGGACGGGCATGCTCTGCGTGAACGGGTGTGACGTGTCCGACACGACAGGGGTGACATATGGGGCTGATCGGCAGAAGAGGGTTCGTGGCGGGCACGGCGCTGGTGGCATTCGCCACGACCGGAGCAGGCGGTGCGGGCGCCGCGGGCGCGACGACTGCCGCGAGTGCCGCGAGTGCCGGACGCGGGAATCGGCGGCCGGCCCGTGAGTTCCGCGGCACGTGGCTGGCGACGGTCGCCAACCGCGACTGGCCCTCCCGGCCCGGGCTCACCGCCGAGCAGCAGCGGACAGAACTCCTCGCCCACCTCGACACGGCCGTCGAGCGCCGGCTGAACACGGTGGTGCTGCAGGTCCGGCCGACCGCCGACGCCCTGTGGCCCTCGCCGTACGAGCCGTGGTCGCAGTACCTCACCGGGGTGCAGGGCCGCGATCCCGGCTGGGACCCGCTGGGGACGGCCGTCGAGGAGGCCCACGCGCGGGGCCTCGAACTGCACGCCTGGTTCAACCCGTACCGCGTGGCCCCTCACACCGATCCGGCCCTGCTGTCCGCGGACCACCCGGCCCGGCGCCACCCGGAGTGGATCGTCCCGTACGGCGGGAAGCTCTACTACAACCCCGGCCTGCCCGAGGTCCGCCGCTTCGTCCAGGACACGATGCTCGACGCCGTCCACCGCTACGCCATCGACGCCGTGCACTGGGACGACTACTTCTACCCGTACCCGGTGGCCGGGGAGGCGTTCGCCGATGACGAGGCGTACGCGCGGTACGGCGGGGACTTCCCGGACCGGGCGTCCTGGCGGCGCGCCAACATCGACCTCCTGGTCTCCGAGACGGCCGACCGGATCAAGGAGATCGACCGGCACCTGGACTTCGGGATCAGCCCCTTCGGCGTCTGGCGCAACGCGGCCACCGACCCCGAGGGCTCGGACACCTCGGCGGGCGCGCAGACGTACGACGATCTCTACGCGGACACCAGGAAATGGATCAGGGAGGGTTGGATCGACTACGTGATCCCGCAGCTGTACTGGAACATCGGCTTCGAGGCCGTCGACTACGCCAAGCTGTTGCCCTGGTGGGACGCGGTGGTACGGGACACCGGCACCGCCCTCTACGTCGGCGAGGCGCTCTACAAGTGCGGCGACTCCGCCCAGCCCGCCGCGTGGCAGGACCCGAAGGAGCTCTCGCGCCATCTGGCACTCGCCCGGCGGTACCCGACGGTCGAAGGGCACTGCTTCTTCTCGGCGCGGGAGGTCGCGTCGGACCGGATCGGGGCGATGGCGGCCGTCGTGGCCGATCACTACCCGACCGCGGTCCGTCCACCGCGCTAGGCGGCTCGGCTCACCCCGTCCCGGTTCGCGTGCTGTCGGGTCACGACTTCTCGTGGTGACGCACGACGGTGTCGGGGCCCGGTGACATCAGGGCCTCGTGACCGTCGTCGTCGAACTTGACACGGTACGGGGGATTGCCGTTCTCCCCCAGCACCTGAAGGACCTCGGCCGTACGGTCGTGCTGACCTACGGTCCGGCCGTGCACCAGCAGTTTGTCGCCCACGCTCGCTTGCATCGGGTGACCTCCTCGCGGCCGTGCTTGTCCTACTTCGGAGTCTACGTCCGCCATTGTGACCCGCATCACCCCCGCTGTCCTGTCAGCTCCTCGCGCGCTGGGTCGCCGCGATGCAGACGAGCACGGCGACGGCGGCGAGCGGCGCGGCGGGCGACAGGGACTCGCCGAGCAGTGTCACCGACCAGACCAGGGTCAGCAGGGGCTGGGCGAGCTGCAGCTGGCTCGCCTTGGGGATGCCGATGGCCGCCATGCCCCGGTACCAGACGTACAGGCCGAAGAAGGTGGAACCGGCCGCTACCCAGAGCAGTCCGACGACGCCGTGGACGTTCAGCCGGACGGGTTCGAAGGAGAGGGCGACGGCCGAGCCGGCGACCATCAGCGGCAGGCAGAGGATCAGCGCCCAGCCGATGACGTGCCAGCCCGGCATGAGCCGGGCCAGCCGGCCGCCCTCGGTGTATCCGGCCGCACAGACGAGGAGCGCGCCGAAGAGGTACAGGTCGCCGGTGGACAGGGCGCCGCCGCTCTGCTGGAGCGTGAAGGCGATGACGACCACCGCTCCCGAGACGGCCGCGATCCAGAACGTACGGGAGGGGCGGCGGCCGGTGCGGACGGCGGCGAAGGTCGCCGTGGTGAGCGGGAGCAGGCCGACGACCACGGCGGCGTGGGAGGTCGTGGAGGTCTGCAGGGCGAGGGTCGTCAGGAGCGGGAAGCCCACCACGACACCGCCGGCGACGACCGCGAGACCGGCCCAGTGGCGGCGCTCGGGCAGCGGCACCCGCAGGGCGAGCAGGAACGCTCCCGCGATGAGCGCGGCGAGCGTCGAGCGCACGGCGACCAGGGACCACGGGCCGAAGCTCTCCAGGCCCCAGGCGGTGGAGGGGAAGGTGAGCGAGAACGAGACCACGCCCAGCGCGGCGAGGAGCGTGCCCCGGGTCTGCGGGGAGATGGCGGAGGTGCCGGTGACCGCTATCGTCGTGACGGGAGTAGCGCTATCCTGTGCTGTCATGCACGAGCGTAGCAGTGTGGGCGAACTGGCGAACTGTCTGAGGGCGGAACTCAACCGCTACTCACCAGGAGGAAAGCTGCCGTCGAGTCGCGCCCTCGTCGAGCGCTACCGCGTCTCCCCGGTGACCGTGACCCGGGCGCTCGCCCAGCTCGCCGCCGAAGGCCTCGTCGTCACCCGGCCCGGCGCCGGGGCGTACCGGGCCGAGCCCCGTACGCCCACACCGGCCGTGGGGGACACCTCCTGGCAGGAGGTGACCCTGAGCGCGGACACCGCCACCGAGCTGGTCCCGCGGTCTGTCGACGCCTCCGGGGTCCTCGTGACCCTGTCGGCGCCACCGCCCGGCGTCGTCGAGTTCAACGGCGGCTATCTGCACCCCTCGCTCCAGCCCGAACGCGCGATGGCCGCCGCCCTGGCCCGCGCCGGCCGCCGCCCCGGCGCCTGGGGCCGGCCGCCCACCGACGGCCTGCCCGAACTGCGCGAGTGGTTCGCCCGCGAGATCGGCGGCGCCGCCACCGCCGCCGAGGTCCTCATCACCGCGGGCGGCCAGTCCGCGATCACCACCGCCCTGCGCGCCCTCGCCCCGCCCGGCACCCCCGTCCTCGTCGAGTCGCCCACCTACCCGGGCATGCTCGCCGTCGCCCGCGCCGCGGGCCTGCGGCCCGTCCCCGTCCCGGCCGACTCCGACGGAGTCCGCCCCGACCTCCTCGAAGCCGCCTTCCGGGCCACCGGAGCCCGGGTCTTCGTCTGCCAGCCGCTCTTCCAGAACCCGACCGGCGCCGTGCTCGGCACCGAGCGGCGCGCCGCGGTCGTCCGGATCGCCCGCGCCGCCGGCGCCTTCGTGGTGGAGGACGACTTCGCCCGCCGGCTCGTCCACGAGGACGCCGGCCCGCTCCCCGCCCCGCTGGCCGCCGAGGACCCGGACGGCGTCGTCGTCCACGTCTGCTCCCTGACCAAGCCGACGTCCGCGAGCCTGCGCGTCGGCGCCCTGGCCGCCCGCGGACCCGTCCTGGAACGGCTGCGCGCCATCCAGGTCGTCGACAGCTTCTTCGTCGCCCGCCCGCTCCAGGAGGCCGCCCTGGAGCTCGTCGGCTCGCCCGCCTGGAGCCGCCACCTGCGCGTCGTCTCCCAGGAGCTGAAGAACCGCCGCGACGTCATGACCGGCGCCCTCGCCCTCCACCTCCCCGAACTGGCCCTGCCCCACATCCCCTCCGGGGGCTACCAGCTCTGGCTCCGGCTCCCCGACGGCATCCCGGAGGCGGCGCTCGTCGCGGGCGCCCTGCGCGCCGGAGTCGCCGTCGCCCCCGGCCGCCCCTACTTCTGCGCCGAACCGCCCGCCGGCCACATCCGGCTCAGCTTCGCGGGCGTGGCCGGCCCCACCGAGATCGCGGAGGGCGTACGGAGGCTGCGGACGGCCGTCGACGAGCTCATCCCCTGAGACGGCCCGCAAATTGAACTGACAAGCGTCGCGGGGGCCTGGAAGCCTGCCCGTCATGAGCGACACGAACACCGCGCCCCTCCTCACGCACGGCGCGTACGAGATCTCCACCGACCCGGACCGCATCGACCGGGCCCGCGTCCACCACTGGCTCTCCACCGACGCCTACTGGGCGCTCGGCCGCCCGCGCGACAAGCAGGACCGGGCCATCGACGGCTCCCTCAACTTCGCCGCGTACCACCGCGAGACGGGGGAGATCGCCGCCTACGCCCGCGTCGTCACCGACCACGCCGACTTCGCCTGGCTCTGCGACGTCTACGTCGACCGGCCGGCCCGTGGCACCGGGCTCGGCACGGCGCTCGTGACCGCCGTACGGGACCACATGGAGCCGTACGGTCTGCGCCGCATCCTTCTCGCCACCGACGACGCGCACGGTGTGTACGAGAAGGTCGGCTTTGAGGCCCTGCGGAACCCGGACAAGTGGATGGCTCTCGGGCTCCACTGACCGGCCGAGCCGCGCACGCTCGTCGCCGGTCCCCGTCGGAGCAGCGCATATGCCCTCTTGACCTGCCGGCCTTTCGGCCTCACGATCGCGGCCATGGGTGTTCGGGTCACGCTCGTCGCGGCGGCGCGCAGCTCCTCCCTGCTCGCCGAGCGGTTCGACGACGACCGGCCGCTGGACGAGGCCGGCTGGTACGAGGTGCAGCTCGCCGCGCACTCACTGGTACCGCTCGGCGCGGCCGAGCTGCGCTACTGCTCCCCGACGCCCCGCAGCCGCGCCACCGGCGCGGCGCTCGGCTACGCCCCGCTCGCCCAGCCGGCCCTGCGCGACTGCGACATGGGCCGCTGGCGCGGACTGACCCTCGCCGAGGTCGCCGCCGTCGAACCGGCCGCCGTCGACGCCTGGCTGGCCGACCCGCGGACCGCCCCGCACGGCGGCGAGACCCTCCTCGCCTTCATCTCGCGCATAGGGGGCTGGCTCGACACCCGGCCCGCCGACGACGGCGCCATCGTCGCCGTCGCCGAACCCGCCGTCGTACGCGCGGCCCTGGTGTACGCCCTGAAGGCGCCGCCCGCCACGTACTGGAACGTGGACGTGCGCCCCCTGTCCACCGTCACCCTCACCGGCCGCCCGGGCCTGTGGCACCTCCACCTCCAGGCGGCGGTCGGCTAGGAGCGTCCGCGATCCCGGCCCGAGCGAGATCGCCGCCACGGCGCGGCCGGGCGGGCCTCGCCGACCGGCTAGCCTGAGAGCACGATGAACCGTTTGACCACGTCATGGGGCGAGTACTCGCTCACCCGATTCCCCGAGGACCCGCGCGACGCCCTCCGAGCCTGGGACGCGTCCGACGAGTACCTGCTGCGGCACCTGGCCGAGACGGACACCGACCTGTCCGGCGCCGTCGCCGTCGTCGGCGACCGCTGGGGCGCCCTCACCACCGCGCTCGCCGCCCGGCGGCCCGCCCCCCGGGAGCTCACGCAGATCTCCGACTCCTACCTCGGCCGCCGGGCGAGCGTGGAGAACCTGGCCCGCTCCGGGGCCGACCCGGACGCCGTCCGGCTGCTCACCACCCAGGACGCCCCGCCCGAGCGGATCGACGTGCTGCTCGTCCGCGTCCCCAAGAGCCTCTCGCTCCTGGAGGACCAGCTGCACCGCCTGGCTCCCGCCCTGCACGCGGGGACCGTGGTCGTCGGGACCGGCATGGTCAAGGAGATCCACACCTCCACGCTCCGGCTCTTCGAGAGGATCCTCGGCCCCACCCGTACCTCGCTCGCCGTGAAGAAGGCCCGGCTGATCTTCTGCACCCCCGACCCGGCCCTGGCGCGGGGGTCCAACCCGTGGCCGTACCGGTACGAGCTCCCCGCCGACACCGCGACCGTGGCCGGGCGGACCGTCGTCAACCAGGCCGGGATCTTCTGCGCCGACCGCCTCGACATCGGCACCCGCTTCTTCCTCCAGCACCTGCCGAAGGACCTCGGCCGCGCCCGGGTCGTGGACCTGGGCTGCGGAAACGGCGTGGTCGGCCTGGCCGTCGCGCTCGCCGAGCCCGAGGCCGAACTCGTCTTCGCCGACGAGTCGTACCAGGCCGTCGCCTCGGCCGAGGAGAACTTCCACGCCCACGCCGAGGAGGGCCGCAAGGCCGAGTTCCTGGTCGGCGACGGCACGGCGGACCTGCCGGACGCCTCGGTGGACCTCGTCCTCAACAACCCTCCGTTCCACAGCCACCAGGCCACCACCGACCGCACCGCCCGCAGGATGTTCACGGACGCGTGCCGGGCGCTGCGGCCGGGCGGCGAACTGTGGGTCGTGGGCAACCGCCACCTCGGCTACCACGTCACACTGCGCCGGATCTTCGGCTCCTGCGAACTGGTCGCGAGCGACCCGAAGTTCGTGGTCCTGCGGGCCGTCAAGCAGGGTGGCCCGAAGGGCGGCTGACCACGGATCAGCAGGCCGTGCTCATCGCGGGCAGCGGCCGCCACTGCACGGGCACGTCGCGCATGACCAGGACCGAATCGAGCTCCGCGCTCCCCGGAGGGAAGCGGTCCGGGTCGTCGAAGAAGCTGGAACGGGCCGAGGCCACCCGGCCCGCCTCGATCCGCCAGGCGTCCGTGTGCAACTGCATCCCGTCCAGGTGGGAGCCCGCGCCGGTCTCCGAGTACCCCTTGCTGCCGCCGCGGAAGAACGCCGACGCCTCGTCGAGGTCGGCGAACAGCTCACTGCCCTCCAGACTGCGGGTGATCTCGGCGGTCACGTCGACCCGCGTCCGCCCGTCGCGGGTCGCGAAAGCCACGCGCACGGTGTCGGCCGTCTCCCGTACGTCGAAGTCCGCGTGTCCGTGCTCGCCGGGGAAGACCCGGCCCCCGGCCCAGCGGTTGATACGGGACGCGGTGTCACGGCGCGGGATGTAGACCCCGGTCTCGACCCCGCCGGGACCGTCCCACTCGACGGCGATCCGGTGCGCCGCGTTCTCGCTGCGCAGACCCGCCACGGCCGGGGCCCACGCGGGCCGCACCTGGCCGAGGCGCAGCAGACAGATACCGGCGACGGCGTGCCCGCGGACCAGCTGCGGGCGCAGACCGCCGGGGAGGAGCCGGGCGGCCACCCCGGGCTCGACGCGGTAGTTGACGAGGAGCCGCCGCTCGATGACGCTCGCCAGCCGGGGTGGTCTCATGGGGTCCTCTCCTCGCGGCCGTTCACGCGCTTCCCCAGCTCCGCGAGCAGAGGACGATCCGGTACCCGTCCGGGTCCGCGACGGTGACACCGAACGCGTCCCAGTACGGGTTGTGCGCCGGCACCCGCGTCCCGCCCGCCGCCAGCAGTCGGTCCACCTGGGACTCCTCGACCGGGGCGCCCAGATAGACGACGAACAGGTCGTCGACCGTCGGGGAAGGCTCCAGCGGGTTCTCGGGGTCGTGGGTGAGCTCGAAGTGCCAGCCGCCGTCCGCCGGACCGACCATCACCAGGTCGTGCTTGCCGGACACGCGCTCCGTGGTCTTCCAGAGCACGTCCAGGCCGAGGCCCTCGACGTAGAAGCGCTCGGCGGCGGCGAGGTCACGCGAGGGCCGCGCGAGCCGTATGTGGGTCTGTGCGTTGACGATCACTCGTCGAGCGTAGCCGGACGTCTGCGAGGCCCGGCGCCTGGCTCACCCCTCCGGGAACGCCAGGGCGAGAGCGCGCAGCCGCTTCGGGTCCGTCGTGATGTCGAGGGCGACGATCCGGTCGTGGCGGATGGTGAACACCACCGCCGAGACCGGCCGACCTCCGGCGAAGGCCACGGCCCCGATCGCCCCGTCCACCAGTGCGGGCCGCGCCACCGGCGCCGTCCGCGAGAACGCCGCCGCGCCCTCGGCCACCGCGCCCGCCCCGCGGACCGGACCGCGCTCGGAGTAGGCCACGACCTCCGGGTCCAGGACGGCGGCCAGGGCGTGGGCGTCGCCCGTGCGGGCGGCGGCGAGGAACGTCTCCACGACCGCCCGCTGACGCCACGGGTCGTCCGCGGCCCCCGCCGCCCCGCCGCCCCGCACGCGCCGCCGGGCCCGGCGGGCGAGGTCCGCCGCCTCCTCCGTCGTACGGCAGGTGAGCCGGGCGACCTCGGGCAGGGGCAGGGCGAACAGGTCGTGCAGCACATAGGCGAGCCGCTCGTCGGGGCGGAGGGACTCCAGGACGGCGAACAACGCGAGCGACACGGAGTCCACGGCTCCGCCCGAAGCCCCCGCATATCCGCTCGCCGCCCCCGACCCCGCCCCCGACCCCGCCCTCGCTCGGAGTCTCTCCACGCACACGCGCCCGACCACCACCGACAGCCAGGCCTCGATCCCCCCGAGCCGGCCCCGCGCCTCAACCAGCGCCTCCTCGGCCTCCGCCGACGAGCCGAGCATCCGACGGGCGACGGCCAGCAGCCGCTCGTGGTAGACGTCGAACTGCCGGGCCGGAAAAGCGTGCTCGTGCATGGCCTCATCACTCCTCGCCGTATGGGTCGTATGCGTCGAAGCGATGACGCGCCCGGCGGCGGCGATGTGACAGAGGCGCGGGGTGCCAGGGCCGTCACCCGGAGGCGTTCCACCCCGGGATCGTCGGCAGCACCTTCTCGGCGACGCGGAGCAGCACCGCGTCGTCCGGCACCGCGCCGTCCGCGCGCCACAGGACGACCTCGAAGGAGCCGCCGCTGTCCTTCGCGTCCCGGGCCACGCTGAGGGCGCAGACCGGAACGCCGGGGCCGCTGGTGGCGTCGCTCCCGTCGAGGCGGAAGCTGATGCTGAGGGTGCGGTCCCAGTACAGGACCGCCGGTCTGCCCAGCACCGTCCGCTGCCGCGCGCCGTCCCCCAGATAGGCGGCGGACCCGGCCACCGGAAGACGGTCGTAGGTGGCCTTCAGCGTCACGGTGTAGGTCTCGAACTCGACCTCGGCCGACGGAGTGACGATCTCCTTGCCGCCGACAGGCCTGAAGGTGCCGGCGCCGCCCCCGGCGGTCTTCGCGATCTCGCCCGGCGTGCCGAGCAGCGCAGCGAGATCGGGCCGGTGCAGCGCCTCGCAGAGCTGCGCCCCCGAGACGCGCCCGGCCGCCTTCTCGGCTTCCGCGCCCGAGCACGTGGCAGGCCGCGGGGTGGCACTGCCCGAGGACGCCGTCTCCCCGAGCGTCCACAGACCGACACCGAGTACCGCTGTCAGCACCACGGCCGCGACGGCCTGCCCCCACGCGCCCGCGCCTCTTGGCAGCGTGTCGATGTCGTCGGCCATGTCCCCCGCCTGCTGTGATCTCCCGATACGTGCCCGGGGACCGTAACCCGTGATCATCGGCCGGACAAGGAGACAGGGGTGGGCCGCTGTCGCGGACTCGTGACGGACAAGAATATCCAACTCATTCATGTACACCCAGAATTGTCGCCTTCGGCGGGAAAAGAGATCGCCAATAGAGTGGGCCGGTCTCAAGGCGGAGGCCGCTGCCCGTATGCGGCTGAACGGTGCGCGGCGATGGATCCGCACCCGACATCGTCCGACGGGGACCTCGTCATCTACGACGACGAGCTGGGCAGGATCGGCCACCTCGCCTACCGGCTGCACAACAACCTGAAGGCCGACGGCAAGCACGCCGAGACCACGACCAAGGCCGCCGGCACGAGTGGGCAAGGCGCTGACCGCCGCATCGAAGGCCTGGGAGAAGCAGGTCGGAAGGATGACGCGTGGGTCGCCACCCAGGTCAGCGCGTCCAAGATTTCCGATTACTACGCCGTCCCCGATGAGGACGCGAAACCTCCGGTGCCGAAGGCGCAGGGCCCGATCATCTGATCTGTCCTCGTGCGCGCATCCACCCCCATCCTCACCTGGGCGAGGTGCACAGTGCTGGTGTTCCAACAGCGTCTCAATCTCAAGACGAAGCCGCTTGACTCGGCGATCGACGACTGGGTCACCATGATCAAGAAGCTCATGGAACTCGCCAAGGACGCCGAGGACATGGGCGCGTATGCGAGGGGGCGGCCTGGAAGGGTGAGAATGCCAACGTCACGAAGCCGTTCGTCACAAGGACGGCGGCGGAGGTCCAGGACGCGGTGATGCAGGCCGAGAGCGTCATCAATCTGCTCAAGGACGCCTACCGCGAGCTGACGAAGGCCAAGTCCGAACTCGAGGCGATTTACGAGAATCCGCCCCACGGCCTCGGAGTCGCCCCGGACGGGGTCATCACGCACCCGGAGGGCTCCAACGCCGCCCAGGGGGATGTCGACGTGCTTGTCAGGCGCTCTGTGCCTGGGGGCTGGCGGACCTAGGTGGCGGGCTCTGTCTGCAAGGTCCGTACCGACCCGAAGTGGGCGACCGCGCTGGTGCGGGCTCTGTTGGTCCTGACGAACCTCGAAGTCTCCCGGTGGCCGACGATCTTCGCCGAAGCGTGGCGGGCGCCGATGGTACCGGGCCTCCGTCCGCCGCCGGAGGGCGTTCCCCGGACGCCATCCTGGACGTGAGCCCCGGGATCACCTGGCGTTACCTCTGCTCTCTATCCGCAACGGCTCACGGCGTGGTAGGTTATAGGTCTACCACTAACGTAGGAGTGAAAGTGACAGTCAAGGAAGACACCGCCGCCCGCCGCGCCGCTGCCCAGCACGCCCTGGCCGAGCACCTGCGCCTCACTGCCGCAGGACGCACCGACGAGTGGGTGGAGCTGTTCGCCCCGGACGCGGTGCTCGAGTTCCCGTACGCGCCGGCCGGCGTGCCCAAGCGAGTGGTGGGGCGTGACGCACTGGTCGCGCACATGACGCACTTCCCCGAGAACTTCGACGTGGAATTCGTCGACCTGGTGTTCCACGACACGGTCGACCCGAGCCTCGTGATCGCCGAATTCCGCTCGAAGGGCACTGCGGTGCCGACCGGCAAGCCGTACGAGCAGACCTGCATCTCCGTCGTCCGGACCGACGAGAACGCGCGCATCACCCACTACCTGGACTACTGGAACCCGCTGGTGGCGATCGAGGCACTCACCCCCGAGGACGTGCCGTCCGACGCCGACCGTGGCGTGACTTTTGGAGGCTGAGGGCAGACATGTTTGACTGATACCCATGCCTGCCCCCGGTACCAGCACGAAGAGCGACGAACGACGTCGAACCATCGTGGCCGCCGCGATCGGTTGCTTCGCGCAAAAGGGCTTCTACGGGACGACGACGCATGAGATCGCAGACTGGGTCGGCATCTCTCAGCCGTATCTCTATCGCCTGTACCCGAACAAGGAAGCCCTGTTCGCGGCAGTGGTCGACCACGTATCCGTCGTCATGACCGAAACGCTGGTCGCCCACTCGCCCGCGCCGGGTGGCGCCGCGCCGGCGCCCGAGGCCGCGTTGGACGCGGCCCGCGGCGCCTACGCCGCGCTCGTCGCGGACCCGAACATCCTGCGTTTCCTCATGCACGCGAACTGCGCCGCCGGCGAGCCGCTGGTGGCGGACGCGGTGCGCCGCTGCTACGCCAAGCAGGTCGAGACCGTGCGGCAGCTGCTGGGCGACGACGAAGCCGTGCGGCGCTGGTTCGGTGCCGGGATGCTCGACAACGTGGCCGTCGTGCTGGGCCTGGCCGACATCGACGAGCCGTGGGCGCACGTCCTCACCGCTCGATGACCCGACACCGGCAGTTCGGCGACGACGGCCCCGAGCCTTCCTCGTAGGCCGGCTCGGCCAGCCGGTTCAGGACCCGTCCGGCGATCACGAGCGTCTCTCGCTCTGCCTGGACCTCCTGCAGCTGCATGGCCAACTCCGGAGCGAGCGTGTCCAGTTCACTCCGGCGAGCCGTGATCCGCTCCAGCTCCCGCATCCCCACGCCGCCCTCCCGGCGGTACCTGCCCGGTGACGGATCGTAGAAGCGGTACCGCGGCAAGCGCGGCAGAACCTGAGGACGCCCCCGAACGCCGTGTCAGGCGATCTTCGCCGTGGACACTGGCCGACGACCAGCGCGAGTAGCTCTTCCGGCCCTCACACCAGAGCCGTGACCAGCAACTTCACGATGCACACCACTCATTGCCGAGTTCCTCAGTTACCGCTCCTGGATAGGCGGCGGTGAGGCGCTCCTGCGCGGAGACCTCAACGGCGCGGTGCAGGGCTTCATCGGCGGCACGCCCTCCTACGCCGCCGGCGAGGCCGGCAAGCGCCTGGAGAAGGGTTCGATCCTGAGCGACGTGAGCGGGAAGCGCCATCGCCCCACGTTCATCAATACGATCGGCAAGTTCGGGGGAAAGATATTCGGCGCGCCGGTCGCCGTGGTGGCGACGGGAATCGACTTCTACTACACCCCGTCGAAGAAGGGGCCGGGCGAGACCTATGTGGACGCCCCGGCGGAACTGGGAAAGGTGAGGTACCGGTGAAGCGCTCCGCAGGCCCGAACCTGTGGCACTGGCTGCGCCCCCGGAGTTCGCGGACGTTCGTCCTCGGCCTCTGCCTGGCCGTCGGCGGCCTCGCCGGCGGGGTGCGCTCGGCGGTGGACGGCAAGGGGATCTGGACGGCCCTCGGTATCTTCATCTTCGGTGTGGGGGTTGTCGGGGTCACTCTCGCCGTTGCGTGGATCGTGACGTACGCGCGGGAGCGCTGAGCAGAAGGCTCGGGCGCGGTAATCAGGTTCGCGAGCGTCGTCGTTCCGTGATGCTCGCCCTGGCGGGACCTGCCGGACGAGCTGGGCTCGTTCCAGACCGCTCACAAACGGCTGCTCAGGCGGGCCGTGGACGGCACCTGGGAACGAATCCTCACCGCGCTCCTGGCAGCGGCCGACGGTGCGGACGACATCGGTTGGACGGTATCGGTGGACTCCACCGTCTGCCGGGCCCACCACCACGCCGCCGGAGCCAGGAAAAGGGGGCTCCCGATCGGGCCGAACCCGAGGACCACGCGCTCGGCCGCTCCCGCGGCGGTCTGAGCACGAAGGTCCACCTCGCCAGCGACGATCTCGTGGATCTCGCTGTAGGCGAGGCGGGAGTGGTCGTCGACGGCGGTGTGCAGGTAGCTGTAGCCGGCGTTCCTGCGGGTCTTGCGGCCCGCTTGCCGGCCCAGGGCCTTGTGCCCGCCGCCGTCGGGGATGTTGCCAGCTTCTTGATGTCGACGTGCACGAGCTCGCCGGGTTTCTCGCGTTCGTAGCGGCGTATGACGTGCCCGGTCGCGCGGTCGAGGTGGGTCAGGCGGGCCAGCCGGTAGCGGGTCAGGACGCGGTGGACGGTCGAGGGGACCAGGCCGAGCAGGTGGGCGATACGGGCCGGTCCCCAGCGGCGCGGGAGGCGGACCTTGATGATCCGGCGTTCGGTCCGGGTCGGTGTCCGGCGCGGCGTGTGATGGGGACGGCTGGAGCGGTCACCCATGCCCGCTTCACCCAGGGCGCGGTAGCGGTCGGCCCATCGCTGGGCGGTGGTCGGTGAGACCTGGAAGCGTTCGGCGGCCCGGCGCAGGGGCCAGCCGTCCTCGACCACACAGCGGGCCAGATGCAGTCGGCCGGTCTCGGTCAGGGGTGCATCACGGTGGGGCACGAGGGCCTTTCGGCCAGGTGTAGACGTCGCAATCCATTCGTCGACCCTTGACGGCCTCGGTCTCCTGTCCCAGACCCGGGTGCACAGCAGGCGTCTCAGCTCTCGGCGGGGGCGGCGGACGGGTCTGCTTGCCGGGAATCGGATCGCCATCAACGGGGTTGGTGGGGGACGAGCCGTTACTGGAGGGGTCATGCGAGCGATTCAGGTGTACGAAGTGGGCGGTCCCGAGGTGCTGCAGGAGGCCGAGGTGGACCAGCCGCGGCCGGGTCCGGGCGAGGCGGTCGTGGAGGTCGCCGCATCCGGGGTCAACTTCCTCGACGTCTACCACCGCGAAGGCCGGTACAGTCTCCCGCTGCCCTTCACCCCGGGCGCTGAGGGCGCCGGCACGGTCGTCGAAGTTGGACCCGGCGTCGCTGACGTCGCAGTCGGGGACCGGGTCGGTTGGGTGGAGATTCCCGGCACGTATGCCGAGCGGGCCGTCGTGGACTCCTCCCGGCTGGTGCCGCTGCCCGACGATATCGGCTTCGAGACCGCCGCCGCCGTGCTCCTCCAAGGCATGACCGCGCACTATCTCGTCAAGGACGCCTACCCGGTTCAGGGGGGCGACACGGTGCTTGTGCATGCGGCTGCTGGTGGCATGGGGCTGCTTTTGACCCAGCTCATCACCCATCTCGGCGGCAGGGTGATCGGCACGACGTCGACCACGGCGAAGGCCGAGCTGGCGAAGCGTGCCGGGGCCGCTGAGGTGATCCTTTCCTCCGCGGTCGACGATCTCGCAGCCGAGGTGAGGCGGCTCAACGGCGGTCAGGGACTGCCGGTTGTCTTCGACGGCGTCGGCGCGCACACCTTCGATGCGAGCCTCGCCAGCCTGCGAGCCCGCGGCCATCTCGTGCTCTTCGGCGCGGCAAGTGGCGCCGTGCCTCCGTTTGATCCGATTCGGCTCGCCCACGGCGGTTCGCTGACCCTGATCCGGCCCAGCCTCGGGGACTTCATCGCCGATCGGTCCGAACTGCTCCGACGGGCCGCCGATGTGTTCGAGTGGGTGCGCTCCAACGCGCTTGAGGTCACCGTAACGGGCCGCTACGCATTGCCCGAGGCCGCCCAGGCCCACAGCGATCTGGAGGCTCGGCGTACCACCGGCAAGCTGCTCGTCATACCCGATGCGGCCGCTATGGGACGCCGCGAGGAGACGCAGAGCTGATCGCGGGTGACGAGGTCGGGGATCTTGGAGACTGAGATGTCGAGGGCATGGCCGACCGTCATCGCCAAGATCCCCGACAGCGTCAGGCACTCAGCAGGCCAAGATCAAGTTCTGGCGGGTTTCTGGCGTATCCGGGTCACACCCCTTCAAGATCCCTCAGCCGAGACCTGGCTCACCCGTCCACAACCTCCCGGGACAGAACATCTGGGCGACGTTCACTCGGCGGCCCCTTGCCGGTGACCACCGCGCACCGCCACTCGCCGTCTACCGCCAGGAAGTCGACATCTGTGACTGAGCTCTTTCAGAGTGGCCACTGATCGAGTGACCCGCACCGGATCGGGATGAGGACCGCAACGTACAAGGCTCCCGCACCGTTGAGAGAGGTGTTGGAAGTCTCAACCCATCGGCACCTGAGCCCTGTTGGTTCCCCAACCTGCCGCACTTGACCTGCCTCATGCTCTGGTCGAGTGGGTATCGATGCTCATCGTCACCCGTGAGGAAGGCCGACGCTGCAAGCTGCCGCCCCACCAGCGTGCAGTCGTGGGCCTGGTCTACCTTCGCCGGCACGACACGCTCGCGCGTCGCCGCCGGCTTCGGTATATCCGTCGGCACCGCCCACGCCTACGTCAAAGCCGTCGTCCAGCACCTGTCCGGCCGGGCACCCGGCCTTCTGCGTGTCCTGCGCGAGACAGATCCTGATGACGTCCTGCTCGACGGGACGCTCGCCGAGTGCGACCGCGTCGGCGACAGCCGGGCCGACTTCTCCCAGAAGCACCGCCGTCACGGCGTGAACGTACAGGTCGTAGCCGACCCCTCGGGCAAGCTGCTGTGGATCTCGCCCGCGCTGCCCGGCCGTACCCATGACCTGACCGCGGCCCGCACCCATCGCATCATCCGGATCTGCGAACGCCAGGGCGTTCCGATCCTCGCCGACCGCGCCTACATCGGCGCCGGCCCCTGGGTGACCACACCCATCAGACGGCTCCCGAACCGGGACCTCACCACGACCCAGCGGACGGTCGACCGGGCCCTGTCAGCGGCACGAGCACCGGTCGAACGCGGCATCGCGCGACTCAAGTCCTGGCGGATCCTCCGCAAAGCCAGGTGGGGCGCCGCCTCATGACCAGACGAGCCGCCCTTCGGAGAATTTACAGACTGGGTAGCTTCCCTCGGCGATCTTCGTCAGCATCTCCGCTACGGAGTCGAAATACTGGGCCATCGATTCGTACTCTCCCGTGACCGTGACGTCACCCACGAACCACCTGCCGACACGCCCGTCCCGTACGTCGATGAACTTTCCCATCCAGCCGTCCTGGTCCGACAGGAACGGGATCCACTCATTGCGCCAGAACGGGTTGTCCGGCTGGTCCGGAGGGTCGAATCCACAGGACGTGGAGCGGTTCGCGTACAGCCTCTCTATCGCTCGGATGCCCAGAAAGAAGCTTCCCTCGTCCGGGAACCCGTCGAAGCCGCAACACATCACGTCGTCGTCTCTATCGGGGAGATCCAGACTGTTCTGCAGCAGCCACGTCCGCAGATCCTCAGGGAGCGAGACCCCCATCCGTTCCTCGGCGGCCGCGAGCGTCTGCTCAGTAGCGGGCCCTGGCAGGTCCGCGTGATCGGCCGGCGCGTGCTGCCGAAGAAGAGTCATCACGCGGGACCAACTCTCAGCCACACTCATCGTCCTCCGCCCTCTCTGCATGGATGCCTCCGTCCGACTGCTCCACGACGGAGGTTGCGAAGTGCCGACCGGAGAACCGTGCAGGGATGCTACTTCGAGCGTGCCTCCCGCCCCTCCCCACGACCGTCTTCCGACCCAAGGCACAGTGCCGGCTCCTCAGCGCGGTGGCCATCCGTCAAACGGCCGCTTGCCCAGGCCGTCGGGTACACAGACCGAGCCGCCATGCTCCTGCGCTTCCTTGCCGACCTCCTCTCGGACTCTCCGAGCCAGTTGACCGGAGCCCGCTCACCCCCACGCCATGACGTCAGTCGTCCGTGCCGCCCTCACCCTGGAGGGACGAAGCCGAAAACGCTTACTGAGCGCTCTAGTTGGCCTTCGGCCAAGTCGGTGCTCAGCCGGCGGCGCCGGGCCGGAGAGCTTGGCCATCCGCGTGTCAACTGCCGCTGAGGCCCCATGCATCGAGTCCGCCGTAGATATGGGCCCTCAGGCAGTGGGGGGCGTCAAAGCCTGAGGCTTCGCCGCGGTAGACGGCGATCAGCGAATCCTTGCCCTGCCACCAGTGATGGTCTTGGCGCGGTGGCCCGCGTGGTCGGCCAACGCCAGGGCTTCCATGGAGACGCGACAGCCGCCGGCCGGGAACCGCCATCCGTCCGCGGCCGAGCCTTCGGGAACATCGGCTTCCAGAACGCGCGGGCCACCCTCGTATGCGGGGGCCGGGGGCAGAGCGAAGCCGCCCCAGCGCTCTTGGAAGGTCACGGCCCGGTCGATCTCGGCAGCCGGTATCCCCCGTTTGAGCCATACCTCCCGACAGCGCGTGAGGTCGCGGCGGGGAACCCGCAGCCCATGCCCCTCGACGAAATATCGGGCTCGGCGGCTCAGGCTTCTGGCGCCCGAGGGGTCAGCGGCTCTCGTGCGTCCCCCCGTCACTGCTGCCTCCTGCCGCGGGAGGGGTGCAGCACGGCCGCGGCGATCTCCCGTACGCGGTCCTGGGTGATCCCCGTTCGCTGTTCAACGGCGAGAGGGTGGTCGGTAGGTTCGAGCTCGATGAAGGGACGCTGGCCGATCGGGCGGGTGTGGACGTTGGTCTTGAGGTTGAGGGTCGTGGGCGAGTAGACCGGCAGGTCGGTTGTGAGCCAGCCGAAGTACGGCTTCTCGGACTCCCGGCCTGGCGTGTCCCACAGGTCCGCCGCGCGGGAGAAGTTCTCGCGACTGAGAGACACCCAGGCACCCCAGGAGAACACCTCGTCGCTACCGATCACCGGTATCTCGATCAGGCCTTTGACGAAGTAGTGCTGCGCCTGGATCACACACTGGTCTGACGAGAGCAGGCAGTCGTCGGCGTCAGCGAAGGTCGGATCCCAGACAGCTGGGGCCTCGGCCGTGTAGTTCATGGGCAGCTCAGGGTGGTGCGCGCCGCAGCACGAGCAGGCGAATCCGAGATCACTGGTCACGACGGGGAGCCTAGTGATCGGCTTCGGTGCAACCGGCCGGCACCCACCTGTGGCCCGCCTTGCTGCGCGGCGCCTAGGGTCCTGGAGATCGACATGGCGTCGCTCGGTCAACGTGGTGTGCGGCGGGTCGTACCCGGGCCTGGGCTCTCCCGGCTGTGCCCGATGCCGACTGCCGCTGCGGTAGCCGGTCTGGACCTCCAGGAGATGCGCCACCCCGATCCGTGCCCTGGTCGGATCATGTTCTTGGAGATCTTCGGCCCCTTGATCGCTGGGCCCCTCAAGCATCACGGCCTCCCCGCCAAGTACATCCACACAGTGTCACCCAACGGCTGGGCAAGATCCATCGCCAGGCGCCGGTGCCATAGGACATGGAGGGCATGCGCGTCGCGTCCGTCAGCTCTCCCAACCGCCGTGGACGTTCGGAGGCCAACTCCGGCAGTTCACCGTGCAGGCCGAGCGGTCGGCCATCGGCCGACGTCGGGCAGACAGCGTGTCCAGTCGGGTGGCCACGTTACGGCGCCAGCCGGTCACCACCAGGAAGCGCCATCCGGCTGCGGCTGCGGCTGCGGCTGCCGCCCGCTCGGCCGCGGCGAACTTGACCAGGTCCTTGTCCTTGATCAGACGGCCGGCCGGACGTCGATCAGCACTGCTGTCCCGGGCAGCGGCGCCAGGAAATCCGGGGTGTGGTCCCTGAACCGCAACCTGAACGGCTGGGCCAGCGCCTCCTCGACACCACCCACGAAGTCCGACGCCAGCAGCAGGCGGCGCTCAGCCGGGCTCTCGAAGCCATGCATCCGGCCCGTGGCCAGCATGTCTGCAATCCGGAGCGGTGCCGCTCTCCCGCCTGCCACGTGAAGGCGCGTACTGGGGCCGACACGAACGCCGGAAAGCCGGCCAGGTCCCGGACGGGGCAGGTCACCTCAGCCCGAGCCGCCTTCCACGCCGTGATCCACCGACGCGTCCACCGCGGACCCGTCTCCAGCCCTGCGGCTGCTGTCGGGTCGACGGCGTACGGAACGACGAGGTCATCGCCAGCCTTTGCATAAAAGTGCGGCGATGCGTATAGTCATGCCATCGATGAGGAGGGTTTTGATGACGGTACGAGCAGCGGTGGCAGGTGCGAGCGGGTACGCGGGCGGAGAGCTCCTGCGACTCCTCCTCACCCACCCCCACGTCGAGATCGGCACGCTGACCGGCCACTCGAACGCCGGCCAGCAGCTCGGCGGCCTCCAGCCGCACCTCCTCCCGCTCGCGGACCGCGTCCTCGCGCCCACCACCGCCGAGGCGCTCGTGGGACACGACGTCGTCTTCCTCGCGCTCCCGCACGGGCAGTCCGCCGCCGTCGCCGAGCAGCTCGGCCCGGACGTCCTCGTCGTCGACATGGGCGCCGACTTCCGGCTCAAGGACTCCGCTGACTGGGAGGCGTTCTACGGCTCCCCGCACGCCGGCACCTGGCCCTACGGCCTGCCCGAACTGCCGGGCGCCCGCGCCGCGCTGGAGGGGTCCAAGCGCATCGCGGTGCCCGGCTGCTTCCCCACCGCCGTCTCCCTCGCGCTCTTCCCCGCGTACGAGAACGGTCTCGCCGAGCCCGAGGCCGTGATCGTCGCCGCCACCGGCACCTCCGGCGCGGGCAAGGCCCTCAAGCCGCACCTGCTCGGCAGCGAGGTCATGGGCAACGTCTCCCCGTACGGCGTCGGCGGCGGGCACCGGCACACCCCCGAGATGATCCAGAACCTCAGCGCTCTGGCCGGCGAGCGGGTCGGCGTGTCCTTCACCCCGACCCTCGTCCCGATGCCCCGCGGCATCCTCGCCACCTGCTCCGCGCAGGCGAAGCCGGGCACGACGGCCGAGACCGTACGGGCCGCGTACGAGAAGGCCTTCGCGGACGAGCCCTTCGTCCACCTGCTCCCCGAGGGCCGGTGGCCCTCCACGGCGTCCGTCCAGGGTTCCAACGCCGTATCGATCCAGGTCGCGTACGACGAGGCCGTGAACCGGATCATCGCGATCAGCGCCATCGACAACCTCACCAAGGGCACCGCCGGCGGCGCGGTGCAGAGCATGAACATCGCCCTCGGGCTCCCCGAGGACACCGGACTTTCCACGATTGGAGTCGCTCCATGAGCGTCACCGCAGCGAAGGGATTCACGGCAGCGGGCATCGCCGCCGGAATCAAGGAGAACGGCAACCCGGACCTGGCCCTCGTGGTCAACACCGGGCCGCGCCGCGCCGCCGCGGGAGTCTTCACCTCCAACCGCGTCAAGGCCGCCCCCGTCCTGTGGTCCCAGCAGGTCCTCGCCACCGGCGAGCTGACCGCCGTCGTCCTCAACTCCGGCGGCGCCAACGCCTGCACCGGACCCCAGGGCTTCCAGGACACCCACGCCACCGCCGAGAAGGTCGCCGAGGTCCTGAACATCGGCGCGGGCGAGGTGGCCGTCGCCTC
The DNA here is from genome assembly GCF_005517195.1 of Streptomyces vilmorinianum. Taxonomy (NCBI): domain Bacteria; kingdom Bacillati; phylum Actinomycetota; class Actinomycetes; order Kitasatosporales; family Streptomycetaceae; genus Streptomyces; species Streptomyces vilmorinianum. The sequence goes on from NZ_CP040244.1 coordinate 2,624,613, forward strand.
CACCGGCCTCATCGGCCTCCTGCTCCCCATGGACAAGGTCCTGCCCGGCGTCGAGAAGGCCGCGAGCGAGCTCTCCGAGCACGGCGGCGAGAAGGCCGCCATCGCCATCAAGACCACCGACACCGTCCACAAGACGTCCGTCGTCGCCAAGGACGGCTGGACCGTCGGCGGCATGGCCAAGGGCGCGGGCATGCTCGCCCCCGGCCTCGCCACCATGCTCGTCGTCCTCACCACCGACGCCGACGTCGAGAGCAAGGCCCTCGACCAGGCGCTGCGGCAGTCCACCAAGGTCACCTTCGACCGGGTCGACTCCGACGGCTGCATGTCCACGAACGACACCGTCCTCCTCCTCGCCTCCGGCGCCTCCGGCATCACCCCGGCGTACGAGGAGTTCGCCGCGGCCGTGACGAGCGTCTGCGAGGACCTCGCCCGCCAGCTCATCGGCGACGCCGAGGGCGCCAGCAAGGACATCCGTATCGAGGTGATCAACGCCGAGACCGAGGACGACGCCGTCGAGGTGGGCCGCTCCATCGCCCGTAACAACCTCCTCAAGTGCGCCATCCACGGCGAGGACCCCAACTGGGGCCGGGTGCTCTCCGCCATCGGCACGACGCAGGCCACCTTCGAGCCCGACGAGCTCAACGTCGCCATCAACGGCGTCTGGGTCTGCAGGAACGGCTCGGTCGGCGAGGACCGCGACCTCGTCGACATGCGCTACCGGGAGGTCACGATCACCGCCGACCTCGCCGCCGGGTCCGAGTCCGCCGTCATCTGGGCCAACGACCTGACCGCCGACTACGTCCACGAGAACAGCGCGTACTCCTCATGACCAGTACCCGTAAGCACACCGCGCTCCCGAAGGCCCAGATCCTCATCGAGGCCCTGCCCTGGCTGACCCGCCACCACGGCAAGACCGTCGTCATCAAGTTCGGCGGCAACGCCATGATCGACGAGGAGCTCAAGGCCGCCTTCGCCCAGGACGTCGTCTTCCTGCGCCACGCCGGCCTCAAGCCGGTCGTCGTGCACGGCGGCGGCCCCCAGATCAGCGCCGCGCTCGACCAGGCCGGCCTGGTCAGCGAGTTCAAGGCCGGCCTCAGGGTCACCACCCCCGAGGCGATGGACGTCGTACGGATGGTCCTCGCCGGCCAGGTCCAGCGCGAGCTCGTCGGGCTGCTCAACCAGCACGGCCCGTTCGCCGTCGGCATGACCGGCGAGGACGCGCACACCATCACGGCCACCAAGCACCAGCCGGTCATCGCGGGCGAACAGGTCGACATCGGCCGGGTCGGCGAGATCACCGCGATCGACACCGGCGCCATCGAGGCGCTCCTGGAGGACGGCCGGATCCCGGTCATCTCCTCCATCGCCCGTTCCCAGGACGACGGACATGTCTACAACGTCAATGCTGATACGGCGGCTGCGGCTCTCGCTGCGGCGCTGGACGCCGAGACCCTGATGGTCCTGACCGACGTCGAGGGCCTCTACGAGGACTGGCCGAACAGCGACGAGGTCATCAGCCGGCTCACCGCGAGCCAGCTGGAGAAGCTGCTGCCCGAGCTCTCCAGCGGAATGGTCCCCAAGATGGAGGGCTGTCTGCACGCCGTGCGGAACGGGGTCACCACGGCCCGCGTGATCGACGGCCGGGTGCAGCACTCGATCCTGCTGGAGATCTTCACCGACGAGGGCATCGGCACGATGGTCGTGCCCGACGAGGAGACGGGGGAATCGTCATGACCAACGCGGAACTGACCCAGCGGTGGCAAGGCTCGCTGATGGACAACTACGGCACGCCCCGGCTGTCCCTCGTCCGCGGCGAGGGCGTCAAGGTCTGGGACGCCGACGGCAAGGAGTACGTCGACTTCGTCGGCGGCATCGCCGTCAACGCGCTCGGCCACGCCCACCCGGCGATCGTCGAGGCCGTCTCGCGGCAGATCGCGTCCCTGGGCCATGTCTCCAACCTCTTCGTCGCCGAGCCGCCCGTGGCCCTCGCCGAGCGGCTGCTGCAGCTCTTCGGCCGCCCCGGCAAGGTCTTCTTCTGCAACTCCGGCGCCGAGGCCAACGAAGGCGCCTTCAAGATCGGCCGGCTGACCGGCCGGACCCACATGGTCGCCACCCAGGGCGGCTTCCACGGCCGGACCATGGGCGCGCTCGCGCTGACCGGCCAGCCCGGCAAGCAGACCCCGTTCCTGCCGCTGCCCGGCGACGTCACGCATGTCCCGTACGGAGACGTCGAGGCCCTGCGCGCCGCGGTCACCGAGGAGACGGCTCTCGTGATCATCGAGCCGATCCAGGGCGAGAACGGCGTCGTCGTCCCGCCCGTCGGCTACCTCCAGGCCGCCCGCGAGATCACCCGCGCCACCGGCACCCTCCTCGTCCTCGACGAGGTCCAGACGGGCATCGGGCGGACCGGGCACTGGTTCGAGCACCAGGGGCACCAGGGGGTGGACCCCGACATCGTCACCCTCGCCAAGGGCCTCGGCGGCGGCCTGCCGCTCGGCGCGACCGTCGCCTTCGGCGCGGCGGCCGAGCTGTTCAAGCCCGGACACCACGGCACCACCTTCGGCGGGAACCCGGTCGCCTGCGCCGCCGGACTGGCCGTCCTCGACACCCTCGGCACCGGCGGAACCCTCGACGAGGTCAAGCGGCTCGGCGAGAAGCTGCGCGCCGGAATCGAGGGTCTGCGGCACCCGCTGGTCTCCCATGTCCGTGGGGCGGGCCTCCTGCTGGGTATCGTGCTCACCGAGTCCCTCGCACCCCAGGTGCAGCAGGCGGCTCAGGACGCCGGTCTCCTGGTGAACGCGCCCGCCCCCGATGTCGTACGGCTCATGCCGGCACTGATCATCACCGACGCGGAGGTGGACGCATTCCTGGCAGCGCTGCCCGGTGTCCTCGACGAAGCGGTGAACGGGGAAGGACGAACCGGAGAATGAGACGACGATGACCGACGCGCAGGAAACCGAGCACGGCGGGCCGTCCGTTCCGCAGACCCGTACCGCACGCCACCGCAGGATCGTCGACATCCTCAACCGGCAGCCGGTGCGCTCACAGAGCCAGCTGGCCAAGCTCCTCGCGGACGACGGGCTGAGCGTCACCCAGGCGACGCTCTCCCGCGACCTCGACGAGCTCGGCGCGGTGAAGATCCGCAACACGGGCGGCGAGCTGATCTACGCGGTGCCCAGCGAGGGCGGATTCCGCACCCCGCAGGCGCCGCTCGGCGAGTCCGCCAAGGAGGAGCGCATGCGGCGCCTCTCCGGCGAACTGCTGATCTCCGCCGAGGCCTCGGCCAACCTGGTGGTCCTGCGGACCCCGCCGGGAGCGGCCCAGTTCCTCGCGTCGGCCATCGACCAGGCCGAACTCCAGGCGATCCTCGGCACGATCGCGGGTGACGACACACTGCTGCTGATCTCCCGCGACCCGGCCGGCGGCCAGGCGCTCGCCGACCACCTGCTGCGGCTCGCCCAGAACGACCGCTAGCGGGGCTCGTACCGGCTGATCGCCGTCGGTCCGCTCCGCGTGCCGATGGCGATCCGCGGGTGGCGCGCCGGATCCGCCCAGTCGAGGATCCGGCGCATGGCACCGGCCGGTACGGACACACAACCGGCCGTCGCCCCACGCCCGTTGACGTGCAGAAAGATCCCGGCGCCGCGCCCGCGCACGGGCCGGTCGTAGTTGAAGCCGATGACGAGGGCGTGCGCGTACTGCTTCCCGTACGAGACGAGACGCTCGGCCTCGGCGGCCCGGCAGTCGCGCGGGAGGTCCTCGACCCAGCGGTTGTAGGCGCGGGAGTCGTTGTCCTGACACCACCAGGACCGGTCGGTCACGCGGACATAGCGGTAGGCTGTCCCGCCGGGCGCCTTCTTGATCCCGAACGCGTACGGGAGCGAGTACAGCCCCGTCGGCGTGGTGTTCGTCCCCTGCCGGCGCCGGTGCCCCTCCACCAGGCCCTTGGCCCCGAAGCGGGCGGGGGCCGAGCCTGCCTTCACCCACCGCCCGCCCCGCCGGTCCCACCAGGTGACGGTCCCGGTCGTGGACTTCGCGGTGGCCGCCTCGGCGGTGATCAGCTGGGATCCCGGGGCAGGAGCACGGGCAGCGGCGGGGGCGGGAGCGGCCGCGAGGGAGGCGAGGACGGCCCCGAGGGCGAGAACGGTGCGCATGGCGCGACGCTAGGCGCGCCATCGAGCCGTCGCCAGGTCAGTGACCCGTGCGGGGGAGCGGCGGCAGCGGGAGCGGCACCCCCGGCAGCCCGTCGATGCTCGACGCGATGTGCTCCTTCTTCGCGAAGTACGCGCTCAGCGACTCGTCGTCCTCGCGCGCGAACCGCTTCCCGTGCAGATCGCGGTCCTCGTCGTACGTCATGAACGGCACGGCGTACCCGCAGGTGTCCCGGACCAGTTCGGCGGTGACCACGACGATCGCGCGCAGCCCGTGTTGGGTGACGTCGATCGAGGGGAAGTGCGCCATGAGCCCGTCCCACCGCGGATCGTCGCGGAACACGGGCTCGCCCCGCCCGTGGACGCGGACGATGTTCGGCGGCCCCTGGAAGGCGCACCACATGAGGGTGATGCGGCCGTTCTCCCGCAGATGCGCGATCGTCTCGGCGTTGCTGCCCGCGAAGTCGAGGTAGGCGACGGTCAGTTCGTCGATGACGGCGAAGGAGCCGGTCAGTCCTTTGGGGGAGAGGTTGATGGTGCCCTCGCCGCCGAGCGGCGCGGTCGCGGTGAAGAACATCGGTTGGGCCTCGATGAAGGCGCGGAGTCGTCCGTCTATGCGTTCATGCGTTTTTCCCATGCCGTCGATTCTTCCCGACGCGATCCCGAGGAGAAGAGCCGGTACTGCTCGTTCGTGTCCATCAGTTCGGCATGGCTCCCCGACGCCACGACCCGGCCCCCGTCCATGACCACGATCAGATCGGCGGCCCGGATGGTCGAGAGCCGGTGCGCGATGACCAGCAGCGCGCAGTCGGCGGAGGCCCGCAGGATCGACCGCCGCAGCGCCGCCTCGTTGACGGCGTCCAGATGCGCCGTCGGCTCGTCGAGGAGCAGCAGGCTCGGGTGGGTGAGAAGGGACCGGGCGATCGCGATCCGCTGCCGCTCCCCGCCCGAGAGGGACATCCCGTGCTCACCCACGTCGCTGTCGAGGCCCTCGGGCAGTCTGGCCACCAGGTCGGCCAGCTGCGCCAGTTCGATCACCCGGCGCAGGTCGTCCGGCGCGGCGTCCGGGGCCGCGTAGACGAGGTTCTCCCGCAGGGTGCCGTGCAGCACCGGGGCGTGCTGTTCGACGAGCCCCGTGCGGGACCGCTGCTCGGCGCGGCTGACCTGCCGTATGTCCCGGCCCTCGAAGAGGATCCGGCCGCGGTCGGGGTCGTAGAAGCGCTCGGCGAGCGCGAAGACGGTCGACTTGCCGACTCCCGAACGCCCGACCAGCGCCACATGCGCCTGGGGCGGCACCCGGAAGGAGACGCCCCGCAGGACCGGGCGCTCGGGCGCGTAGCCGAACCACACGTCCTGGAACTCGAGAACAGGTGCCGTGGGTACGTCACGGGGGGCCGCCGTGACGCGTACGTGCGGCGCTCCACCGGGCTGTTCGACCGGCAGATCGAGGATCTCGGTGATGCGCCGCAGCGCCCCGAGCCCCTGGCGCAGGGTGCTCGCCGCCTGGAAGACGGCGCCGAGCGGGCCCACCAGATAGAGCATGTACAGCAGGAAGGCCGCGAGATCCGCGAAGGAACCGTCGTCGGCGCCGACCCGTATCCCGCCGATGACGACGATGAGCAGGAACGACCCGTTGACGCTCAGCACGATCGCCGGCGCGACCACCGCGTCCAGCTTGCCGACCCGTACGCCCTCCGCACAGGCGGACCTGGCCCGCGCCCCGATGCGTTCGGCCTCCCGCGGCTCGGCGCGGCTGGCGCGGACCGTACGGATCGCCGACAGGGCCCGTTCCAGTTCCGCGCTCATCGCGCCCGTGGCCTCCTGGGCGCGCAGCGACGCGCTCTCGATGCCGCGCAGCACCGACCACACGACGAGGGTGCCGAGGCCGACCATGGCCACGACGATCAGGAAGAGCACCCAGTCCAGCCACAGCATCAGCACCACGACCCCGAGGAGCCCGATACCGCCGGTGACGGTGTCGGTGAACCCTTCGGCGACGAGCAGCCGCAGCGCGGTGCCGTCGGAGGTCGTGCGCGAGATCAGGTCGCCGATGCGATGCCGGTCGTACGTACGCATCGGCAGCCGCAGCAGATGTCCGATGAGGTCGAGTCTGATGCCGAGGACCACCCCTTCGCCGGTGCGGGCGAGTACGTACTGCGCCAGGCACTGGACCCCTGTCTGGGCGACGAAGAGCCCGGCGAGCAGCGTGACGCCGGGCGCCACGGCGGCCCCGGCGCCCGCCGCCTCGATCAGCTGCCTGACCACCAGGGGCTGGGCCAGACCGAGCGCCGAGGCGGACACGGTCAGGAGGACGGCGAGCGCGATACGGCGACCGTGGCCGCGCAGGACACGCAGGATCTCCCGCGCTCCACCGCGCGTTCCTGTGGCCCGGCCGGCCTCGGCGTTCACGGGGAACGGCTCTCAGGGAACGGTGAAGAAGGTCTGGAAGTAGCCGGGCGGATGCGGTTCGCCGACGGCCCTGCCCTCCGCCTCGACCCAGGCGTGCGCGCCGAACGGCGGGAGGGTGCGCACCCCCACGCACCAGGTCGGCCACGCACCGCCGAGGCGGCACAGCAGCACCGTGGCCAGCGACAGCGGCAGACAGGCCTCGGGCCTGCCGCAGGCCGGACTCACCGCGGTGACGGCCTCCCTGGCCGCCCTGGCGTCGGCGTACCCGGCCGGACGGGCGCCCCGGCTCACCCGGACGAGCACCGCGCGGATGCGGCCGGGTGGCCGGCGGGCCAGCAGCCGGGCGAGCGCGACCACCCCGTGGACCTGGGCGCGCCGCCACGGACCGGAGACGTTCATGGACGGCTCCCCTCCCGTTCCTCCCGTTCCTCCTGTTCCTCCCGTACCAGCAGGCCCGAGGCGAAGAGGGCGGTGAGCAGCTCCTGCACGTCGTGGTGGGCGCTGTCGTCGTCGATGGCGTACTCGGCGGTCAGTTCCCGTACGGCCTGCTCCGCCGTCCGCCCGTCGAGCAGGGCGCGCAGCACCTGAGCTCCTGTGGGGTTCAGCTGCCAGTAGGTTCCCTGTCGCTCGTCGAGCAGCGCGAGACCGTAGTCGGTCTGCGCGAAGGACACGCCGCTGCGCAGTCGTGGCGTCATGGTCGTGCTCCCACCGTGGTCGGGTGCGCGGCGGCCCGCTCCCAGGTGCGCAGCCAGGTCTCGCAGGCCACGGCCTGGTACAGGGCGTCGTGCAGGTCGTACGGCTGATGCTGGAGCGGGCCGCCGCAGATACGGCGCATTGCGGCCTCGTCCAGGAGACCGAGCCGGCCGAGCCGGGAGCCCTCGAACAGGGCGAGGAGCTCCGCGCGGTTCGCCCGCAGCGCCGCGTCCAGATCGCAGAGCCCGCCGGACTTGGCCGGCCGGTGCAGCCCGGCCTCGGGCACGATGCCGCGCATCGCCGCCTGGAGCAGGGGTTTGTACGTCCACGGCTGCCGCTTGTCCTCCGGACGCACCGACAGCGCGGCCTCGACGACCCGGTCGTCGAAGTAGGGGGCGGACAGGGTGAGCCCGAGACGTGCGGCGGGCCCGCTGATGAGCCGGACCGCGCGGGCCGCCTCCCCCAGGCCGTCGAGGTCGTCGTGCAGGCCGGGGACCGCGGCCAGGGGCCGCGCGGTGGCGGCCTCGGCCCGGATCAGCTCCCGTACCGCGTCGGCCGCCTCGGCCGTGACCCAGGGGGCGAGGCGCGGCGTGGGGCCCCAGTCGAGCTGCGGCACGGGCTGGGGCGGAGGGGGAGTGGTGAGCCGGTCCGCGGCCCCGCGCAGCCAGCTGCCGTACGGGGGAAGGGCACGAAGCTGCCTGAGCGTCTCGGCGCGCGGCCACCCGTACTGCGCGGCGAGGCCGCGCAGCAGCCGCAGGCCCGCCGCGGGGCGGCGGTACAGCAGCGTCCGGACGTGGAGGGGGGCGCTGCTCAGCAGTTCGTCGCCTCCGTAGCCGGTGAGGTGGCAGGGGGAGCCGCGGGCGACGGCCGGGCGGACGATGGCGAGCCAGCGCGCGTGGTCGGCGATGCCGCCGCACGGCTCGTCCATCGGCTCGTCGAGCGGCGGTGTGAGGGCGAGCAGCCCCTGGTAGATCCCCGGCATGTCCTCGGCCGGGACGATGTGATGCTCGACGCGCCTCAGCGCGGCGGCCGTGATGCCCGCCCACCGGACGTCCTCGTCCAGCGGGTCCTCGCTCGCGGCGGTGCAGGCGACGACCTCGGTGTCGCCGCGCGCCGCGAGCGCGCACAGCGAGGTCGAGTCGAGCCCGCTCAGATCGCTGCTGATCAGGGCGCGCCCGCCGGTCCGGGCCTCCACGGCCTCCGCCAGGGCCGCGCGCAGCGCCACGGCTCCCTCGGCCAGCGGCACCTCGGGCTCGGGCGGCCGCCACCGGCGCAGCTGCCGCGGTGTCCCTTCGGCGTCCAGCAGCAGACAGCTGTCCGCCGGTACGAGACGCACACCGCTCCACACGGGCCGCGCCGTGACCGGGTGGAGCTGCGGCGGGTCGAGGAGCAGGACGGCCAGTCGCCGTTCGTCGGGGCCGCTGTGGGCCAGGAGCGCGAGGACGTCGGCCCGGTCGGAGGCCACCGTGACGCCGTCGATGTCGGCGCGGTAGACGCGCCGGAGGCCCGACACCGTGCCCTGGACGCGTACCCGCCCGTCGACGGAGGCGATCAGATGGAAGCTGCCGGGTGTGGCGCGCGCGAAGGTGTCGGCGTCGGTGACCGTACGCAGAGCCGCGGCGGCCTCGTCGAGCCGCCGCGATCCGGCCGTGTGCTCTCCGGCCAGCGCGAGCGCGTTTCTCCCCGCATGTCCGGCCGTCAGGGCACCCCGGTCCCATCGGCCGACGATCCAGGGCCGCCCGGACGGATGAAGGACGGTCCGCGGCGCGTACGCACGCAGTGCCGAGGCCGCCGGGGCGGCTGACGGGCTGTCCGGGAGGACGGCGAACCAGGAGGGGACGAGAGCGAGTTGGGAGGGGTCGGGCACGGTCGCACCACCTTTCCCGTGGCGCCCGTCGGTTCAGGACCCGGTGGCGGGCGCTCGGCGCCCGTCATCGGGTCACAGCGCTGTTCCCTTCACAGCGTCACAGCAGGTTGCCCTTGAACAGGATGTCGGGCGGTCCCTTGCCCTTACGGAAATGCCCGGTCTCCTTACGGAAGGAGCCGACCCGGATCAGGGTGGGACGCTCGTAGGCACGCATGGGTACACCTCCCCTCACTCCCAGAGCGGACGGCGACGATCACGCGGCGGCCGCACGACGGACCGCCGGCGGATCGCCTCCTGGGAACACGGTGCGGATCAAGCCCCCGCAAGGTCTCGGTCGGAACTCGGGACCATCAGGTGAGTCCGGACCGGTTACACGCTCAATTGTTCAGCGTTTCAACCCACTTGGTCGCGCGATATGAGCGGTTTGTGCGCTTCTCAGCCTACCCGATCCGGCGGGAGGTATGTGTGGATCTTCCGGGGCGAGGGGGCGCCCCCGGGGGTCGATTGACAAAACATACGGTGCACTGCATAGTTATACCCATCAGTGCTTGCAAGGTAAGGAGAAACCCGTGGCCGAGCGCGTCGTACTCGCCTACTCGGGCGGTCTGGACACCTCCGTCGCCATCGGCTGGATCGCCGAGGAGACGGGCGCCGAGGTCATCGCCGTCGCGGTGGACGTCGGTCAGGGCGGCGAGGACCTGGACGTCATCCGCAAGCGCGCGCTCGCCTGCGGTGCGGTCGAGGCCGAGGTCGCGGACGCCAAGGACGAGTTCGCCGACGAGTACTGCCTCCCGGCGATCAAGGCCAACGCCCTCTACATGGACCGCTATCCGCTGGTCTCGGCGCTCTCCCGGCCGACCATCGTCAAGCACCTCGTCGCCGCCGCCGAGAAGCACGGTGCCGGGATCGTCGCCCACGGCTGCACCGGCAAGGGCAACGACCAGGTGCGGTTCGAGGCCGGTATCCAGGCGCTCGGCCCTGACCTGAAGTGCATCGCCCCGGTCCGCGACTACGCTATGACCCGGGACAAGGCCATCGCCTTCGCCGAGAAGGCGAACCTGCCGATCGCGACCACCAAGAAGTCCCCGTACTCCATCGACCAGAACGTCTTCGGCCGCGCCGTCGAGACCGGATTCCTCGAGGACATCTGGAACGCGCCGATCGAGGACATCTACGAGTACACCCAGAACCCCGCCGTCCCGCGCGAGGCCGACGAGGTCGTCATCTCCTTCAAGGAGGGCGTCCCGGTCGCCGTCGACGGCAGGCCCGTCACCGTCCTCCAGGCGATCCAGCAGCTCAACGAGCGCGCCGGCGCCCAGGGCATCGGCCGGATCGACATGGTCGAGGACCGGCTCGTGGGCATCAAGTCCCGTGAGGTGTACGAGGCTCCGGGCGCGATCGCCCTGATCACCGCCCACCAGGAGCTGGAGAACGTCACCGTCGAGCGTGAACTGGCCCGCTACAAGCGGCAGGTCGAGCAGCGCTGGGGCGAGATGGTCTACGACGGCCTGTGGTTCTCCCCGCTCAAGCGCGCCCTGGACGGCTTCATCAACGAGGCCAACCAGCACGTCACCGGCGACATCCGGATGACCCTGCACGGCGGCCGCGCCGTCGTCACCGGCCGGAGGTCCGAGGAGTCGCTGTACGACTTCAACCTCGCCACCTACGACTCGGGCGACACGTTCGACCAGTCCAAGGCGCAGGGCTTCATCGACATCTTCGCGCTGTCGGCGAAGATCGCCGCACGGCGTGATCTGCGGGCGTAGCCCGACGTGACCTCGCGTAAGTACGACTCGTTCCACAGCCGCCTCCCCGATCCTCCGCGGCGGGGAGGCGGCGGTATATCCACCCTCTTGAGGAGCAGTAGCTGTGAGCAGCAACAACGGTGACGTCCGGCTCTGGGGCGGCCGGTTCGCCGACGGCCCGGCCGAGGCCCTGGCGAAGCTGTCCGCGTCGGTCCACTTCGACTGGCGCCTCGCGCCCTACGACATCGCCGGTTCCCGCGCCCACGCGCGCGTGCTCCACAAGGCGGGGCTGCTCACCGAGGACGAGCTGACGCGCATGCTGGCCGGCCTCGACCAGCTCGAAGCCGACGTGGCGGACGGCTCCTTCGTCGGCACGATCGCCGACGAGGACGTCCACACCGCCCTGGAGCGCGGCCTCCTGGAGCGCCTCGGCCCCGACCTCGGCGGCAAGCTGCGCGCCGGCCGGTCCCGCAACGACCAGGTCGCCACCCTCTTCCGGATGTACCTGCGCGACCACGCCCGGATCATCGGCGGTCTGATCGCCGACCTCCAGGACGCGCTCGTCGGCCTCGCGGAGGCCCACCCGGACGTCGCCATGCCGGGCCGTACGCACCTCCAGCACGCCCAGCCGGTGCTCTTCGCCCATCACGTCCTCGCCCACGTCCAGTCCCTCTCCCGGGACGCCGAGCGGCTGCGGCAGTGGGACACCCGGACGGCGGTCTCTCCGTACGGCTCCGGCGCGCTGGCCGGCTCGTCCCTCGGGCTCGACCCGGAGGCGGTCGCCAAGGACCTCGGCTTCGAGCGGGGTTCGGCCGGCAACTCGATCGACGGCACGGCCTCCCGCGACTTCGTCGCCGAGTTCGCCTTCATCACCGCGATGATCGGGGTCAACCTCTCCCGTATCGCGGAGGAGATCATCATCTGGAACACGAAGGAGTTCTCCTTCGTGACCCTGCACGACGCCTTCTCCACCGGCTCGTCGATCATGCCGCAGAAGAAGAACCCGGACATCGCGGAGCTGGCCCGGGGCAAGTCGGGCCGTCTCATCGGCAACCTCAGCGGCCTGATGGCCACGCTCAAGGCCCTGCCGCTGGCCTACAACCGTGACCTCCAGGAGGACAAGGAGCCGGTCTTCGACTCCTGCGACCAGCTGGAGGTGCTGCTGCCCGCCTTCACCGGCATGATGGCCACGCTCACCGTCAACCGGGAGCGCATGGAGGAGCTGGCCCCGGCCGGCTTCTCGCTCGCGACCGACATCGCCGAGTGGCTCGTCAAGCAGGGCGTCCCCTTCCGGGTCGCGCACGAGGTGGCCGGCGAGTGCGTGAAGGTCGCCGAGGCGGAGGGCAAGGAGCTGGACGAGCTCACGGACGAGCAGTTCGTGAAGATCTCCGAGCACCTGACCCCCGAGGTCCGCACGGTCCTCAATGTCCCGGGCGCCCTGGCCTCCCGCGACGGCCGCGGCGGTACGGCTCCGTCGGCGGTCGCCGCCCAGCTGGTCGAGGTCAAGGCGGACCTGGTCATCCAGCACGCCTGGGCCACCGCCAAGAACTGAACACCGCAGAGCTACAGCGCCGCCGCCCAGTCCGCGAGCGCGTCGAAGTCCGGCCGGAGCAGTCCGAGTCGGGGGTCGACGTGCAGCAACAGGGCGGCGGCGAGGTGGTGTTGGTCCACGTACTCGTGGTCGTACGGGGTGATGTCGTCGTCGACCCAGGCGAACGGCCGCCCGGCCGCGTACTCCAGGATGTACCGCGTCTTCCAGAAGGTCCCGCGAGGGGCCTTTCCGTGCATCTGGGGCCAGTCGACGAACGGCAGCTCGGGCAGCCCGAGATGGGGCCCGATCCAGTCGTTGGCCTCGCCCTTCCAGGTGGTCGCCCAGACCAGCTCGTACGCCTCGGAGAGCGCGCGCAGCTCGTCACCGTGCGCGGGGTTCAGCCACACGCGCAGGGGCTTCGTCTCGAACCAGCCGCCCGGCCGCATCCGGTGCGTGCCGTATCCCTCCGGCCGGCGTTCGGGCTGCGCCGCATAGGGATTCAGCGGCCCGTCCACGTCGATCAGCAGTAGTGGCTTCGTCATGTCCACAGCATTCCTTCCTGTCCTCCGTGAGGCATCGAATTATCGAATGAGACATTGATGTCTCATTCGGTGTATGGTCGTCTCATGTCAGTCGACCGCACCCAGGTGCTCCGCGCCGCCGCCGCCCTGCTCTCCCGGAAATCGACCGCCACCATGGACGAGGTCGCCCGGGCCGCCGGCATCGGCCGCGCCACCCTGCACCGGCACTTCGCCGGGCGGGACGCGCTGGTCAGGGCGCTGGAGGAGATGGGCATCCAGGAGTTCGAGGCCGCTCTCGACGCCGCGAACCTCCACGAGGGTCCGGCCGACGAAGCGCTGCGCCGGCTCATCGCCGAATCCGAGCCCTGCGCGCAGCTGCTGGCCTTTCTCGTCACCGAGAACCAGCTCTTCGAGGGCGACCAGGTCAACGAGGGCTGGGCCCGGCTCGACGCCAGGGTCAGTGCCCTCTTCCGGCGCGGCCAGGAAGAGGGCACCTTCCGGATCGACCTGAGCCCCGCCTGGCTCACCGAGGCCCTCTACGGCCTCATCGGCACCTGCGCCTGGTCCGTCATGGACGGCCGGGTCGCGGCCAAGGACTTCCAGTACATGATCACCGAGCTGCTGCTCGGTGGCGCACGACGGAGCGTGGAGAAATGAGTGGCACCCAGCAGTTGAGCCCGACGACGGGGACGGAGGTGAAGAGCTCCGGCCGCTGGCTCGCGCTCTCGGTCCTGGTCCTGGCCGTCCTGCTGGTCGCGGTGGACGCCACCGTTCTCGGTCTCGCCACGCCCTCGCTCAGCGAGGACCTCAAGCCCTCCGGTACGCAGCTGCTGTGGATCGGCGACATCTACTCCTTCGTGATCGCCGGTCTTCTCGTCTCCATGGGCTCCCTCGGCGACCGGATCGGCCGCAAGAAGCTGCTCCTGACCGGTGCGACCGCCTTCGGCGCCGTCTCGGTGCTCAACGCGTACGCCACCAGCCCCGAGATGATGATCGTGGCCCGCGCGCTCCTCGGTGTCGCCGGTGCGACGCTGATGCCGTCGACCCTGGCGCTGATCCGGAACATCTTCCACGACCCCAAGGAGCGCAGCCTCGCCATCGGCATCTGGGGCGCCACCGCCTCGGCCGGCGCCGCCATCGGCCCGGTCGTCGGCGGCGCGCTGCTCCAGCACTTCTACTGGGGCTCGGTCTTCCTCATCAACCTGCCGGTCATGGCCGTCCTGGTCCTCGTCGGCATCAAGCTGCTGCCCGAGTCCAAGAACCCGGTCGCGGGCCCCTGGGACCTCGTCAGCGTCGGCCTCTCGCTCGTCGGTGTCATCGGCGTCGTCTACGCGGTGAAGGAGGTCGCCTCCCACGGCCTCACCCCGGACGTCGGCGTGGCCGCCGTCATCGGCGCCGCCTGCCTCTACGCCTTCGTCCGGCGTCAGTACGCCCTGACGGCGCCGCTGCTCGACATGCGCCTCTTCCGGCACCGCGGTTTCTCGGGCGCGGTCCTCGCCGACCTGCTCACCGTCTTCGGACTGTCCGGACTGGTCTTCTTCCTCTCCCAGTTCCTGCAGCTGGTCCAGGGGCGCGAGCCGCTGGAGGCCGGACTCGCCGAACTGCCCGCCGCCGTCGGCGCGGTGGTGACCGGTCTCGTCGCGGGCAGGTACGCCCGGCGGTACTCGGTACGGGGCATCGTGGCCGGTGGCCTCGCCGCGATCGGACTCGCGCTCGGCGTCATCACCCTGGTCCACAAGGAGACCGGCTACCCGCTGCTCGGCGCGGCCCTGCTCGTCGTCGGCCTCGGCGCCGGGTTCTCCTTCACCGTCACCGCCGACGTGATCCTCTCCAGCGTGCCCAAGGAGCAGGCGGGTTCGGCCTCCGCCGTCTCCGAGACCGCATACGAACTGGGCGCGGCGCTCGGTATCGCGCTCCTCGGCTCGATCGTGACCGGCGTCTACCAGGGCTTCACGACCCCCGCGGGCGTCCCCTCGGGCGCGGCGGCGGCCGCCCACGAGTCGCTCGGCGGTGCGGTCGAGGCCTCCGCGGGCCTCGCGCCCGACACGGCGACCGCCCTGGTCTCCGCCGCCCAGGAGGCCTTCGTCGACGGCCTGCGCATCGCGGCGGGCGTCGGTGCGGTGGTCCTCCTCGCGACGGCGGCCGCGGCCTGGTTCCTGCTGAAGGGCCAGAAGCTGGAGGACGGGCTGGAGCATCCGTAACCCGCAGCGGGCGCGACGCCACGGGGCCGGGGCCCTTCAGAAGGACCCCGGCCCCGTGGGCCTACCCGCTCACAACGGCTACGCCGCCTTGGCCTTGGTGGCGTACATGTCCACGTACTCCTGGCCCGAGAGCCGCATGACCTCGGCCATCACCGAGTCCGTCACCGCGCGCAGCACATAGCGGTCCCGGTCCATGCCCTCGTACCGCGAGAACTCCATCGGCTTGCCGAAGCGGACCGTCACCCGGCCCGGCCGGGGCAGACCCGCCCCACCCGGCTGGATCTTGTCGGTACCGATCATCGCGAACGGCACCACCGGCGCGCCGGTCATCAGCGTGAGGCGCGCGATGCCGGTACGGCCCCGGTACAGCCGGCCGTCGGGGGAGCGGGTGCCCTCCGGGTAGATGGAGAAGATCTTGCCCTCCTCCAGCACCCGGCGGCCCGTCATCAGCGCCGCGACACCGCCGCGGCCGCCGTCGCGGTCCACCGGGATCATGCCCACGCTGGTGAAGAACCAGGCCATCAGCCGGCCCTTGACGCCCTTGCCCGTCACGTACTCGTCCTTGCCGATGAAGAAGACCGGGCGGTCCGTGCAGATCGGCATGATCATCGAGTCGATGAAGGTGAGGTGGTTGCCCGCGAGGATCACCGGACCCGTCCCCGGGATGTTCTCGGCCCCCTCCACACGTGGGCGGAACATCAGGCGCAGGATCGGTCCGAGCACTGCCTTGATGAGTGCGAGACGGGACAACGGTTCCTCCGGTGTCGGGGACGGACGGCGTCGGTGTGTGGGGGAGTGTGCAGGTGAGGACGATACTCGCGGGTCACCACCGTACGCACATCGGGTTCACCGAGTGGATACGCAGTGTTGACGTGTGTTTCCGCCATGTTCGGCCAGGGTCTGCCGCAGGTAAGGGGTGACTGCCTACCGTCGGAGCACCCCGTTGACAGGTGCGGGACATCACATCGAAGGAGCCTTCATGACACAGGGTGAGCACCGGAGCCCGGCCCGGCGGACGGTCCTCGGGGCGGCGGGCGTGGCCGTACTGGGCGCCTCGGCGGGCCTGACCGCGGGCACCGCGCAGGCCGCCGACGGCGGTGTGCGCCACCACGGCTTCCGCTCCCTCCCCGTCCCCACCGTCATCGCCCACCGCGGCGCCAGCGGCTACCGCCCCGAGCACACCCTCGGCTCCTACCAGCTCGCCCTCGACCTCGGCGCCCATGTGATCGAGCAGGACCTCGTCCCCACCAAGGACGGCCACCTGGTCTGCCGCCACGAGAACGACATCACCGGCACGACGGACGTCGCCGACCACCCCGGGTTCGCCTCCCGCCGGACCACCAAGTCCGTCGACGGCGTGTCCCAGACCGGATGGTTCACCGAGGACTTCACCCTCGCCGAGCTCAAGACCCTGCGCGCCAAGGAGCGCATCCCCGGCACCCGCCAGGAGAACACCCTCTACGACGGCCGCTGGCAGATCCCCACCTTCGAAGAGGTGCTGCGCTGGGCCGAGCAGGAGGGCCGGCGCCGGGGCCACGAGGTCTGGCTGCACGTCGAGACCAAGCACCCCACCTACTTCCGCTCGCTCGGCCTCGGCCTGGAGGAGCGGCTCGCCAAGCTGCTGCGCCGGTACGGGCGTCACCGCGCCGACTCCGCGGTCTTCCTGCAGTCCTTCGAGCCGAGCAGCATCCAGCGCCTGGCGAAGCTGGTGAACTCCCCGCGCGTGGTCCTGCTCTCCGGCGCGAGCAGCCGCCCCTGGGACTTCGTCCAGGCGGGCGACCCGCGCACCGTCGCCGACCTGGTCACCCCCGAGGGCCTGCGCTGGATCGCCTCGTACGCGCAGGGCATCGGCCCCACCCTGGACCTGGTCGTCCCGCGCGACGCGAGCGGCCGCCTCGGCACCCCGACCACCCTGGTCCGCGACGCCCACGCGCAGGGCCTGATCCTCCACCCGTACACCCAGCGCAACGAGAACAGCTTCCTGCCGGCCGACTTCCGCCGCGGCACGGACCCGACGGCGTACGGAGACGCCTTCGGCGCGCTGAAGACGTACCTGTCGACGGGCATCGACGGCATCTTCACCGACAACCCGGACACGGCCCTCCTCGCGGCGGCCGATCTCTAGGCCAGTTGTGGGCAACTGTTCCGCAGGGGGGAGGGTAAGGGCGGGCACAACATCCCGGGGCCGGCGTCCTTCCCAAGGACGTCCACCCCGGGCCCGGACCACGTGAGCGGCACCCACGCGAGTGGTTTACGCACGAACCCGCAACCGCGCCCGCAGGCACCCGCATCGTCCCGGTCATGACCCTCCCCGACCCCCACCTCCTGCGCACCCTCGCCCCCCTCCTCGCCGCCGAGTCCAAAGCCGAGGCCCCCGCCGCCGGCGTCGACGCGGGGGACCTCGAACAGGCCGTCTGGCTCAAACTCCTCGAACGCCTCCAGGACGAGGACGCCCCCACCCGCCCCGCCGACTGGCTGCGCCGAGCCGTCCGCGCCGAGGCGCGCCGCGCCCGCCGTGCCGCGCTGCGCGAGCGCCCCTACGGCGCGGAGGAGGCCGTCGCCCCGCACGACTCGCCCGAGAGCTCGGCCCTCATCGCCGAACGCCGCCGCACCGTGCGGGCCGCCGTCCGCCGCACCCCCGGCCACTGCCCGCGCCTGCTCACCGCGATGCTCGACCCGGCCGACCCCACCTACCGGGAAATCGCAGGGGAGTTGGGTATCTCACAAGGCAGCCTGGGGCCGATGCGTTCCCGCTGCCTGGGATGCCTGCGCAGAATGCTGGCTGCAGAGGTTCCCGCGTCGACCCGGAGGGGAAGGGTGCGGGAGACCGACCGGTGGACCAGGTGAGCGGGAGGCATGCGCACATGGGCATGAGCGTGACCATCTCAGCGGCAGACGAGCAGGACGCGGAACACATACTGAAGCTGCAGTACCTCTGTTACCAGAGCGAGGCCGAGCTCTACGGCGACTACTCCATCGAGCCGCTCACCCAGACCCTCGACTCCCTGCGGGCCGAACTCGCCCAGGGGTACGGGCTCGTGGCCCGCCTCGGCGACGAGGTCGTCGCCTCCGTACGCGGGCGGGTCGACGAGGCCGGCACCGTACACATCGCCAAGCTCATCGTCCACCCGCGTATGCAGCGCCACGGCCTCGGCGGACGGCTCCTCGACGCCATCGAAAGCCACTTCGCCGCCGACGAATCCGATGCCGCCGATGCCACCGGGCCCGCGCCCACCGCCAAGCGCTTCCAGCTCTTCACGGGCCACCGCAGCGAGCGCAACCTGCGGCTCTACCGCAGCAAGGGGTACGAGCAGGTCGCCACGCACGAGATCGGCCCGCGGCTCACGCTCGTCACCCTGGAGAAGGCCGCCTGAGTCAGCCGGCCTGCGTACGGGAGCGGCGCAGCCACCAGATCCCCGTCACCGGCAGCAGCACCGGAATGAAGATGTAGCCGTAGCCGTACTTCGACCAGACCGTGGCATCGGGGAACGCGGACGGGTCGACCAGCGTCCAGGTCCCCACGGCCAGTACGCCCACCAGCTCGGCGGCGCAGCACACCAGCGCCGCCCTGCGGGCCGTCTCCCCGCCGCGGACCAGCGTGTACGTGATGAACGCGTACACGACGGCCGCCAGCGCCGACAGCGTGTAGGGGAGCGGCGCCCGGTCGAACTCGGTCGCGATCTGGAAGATCGACCGCGAGACCGCGCCGACCGACATCACTCCGTACAGCCACACCACGAGCATGCCGGGGCCCTTGACCAGCCGCGTGGTTCCCTCGGTCGCGGTCATCTCAGCCCACCGTCCAGATGTCGAAGAGACGCACTTCGAGGACCGCGAGCACGATCGCGCCGGCCGCCACCGTCGCCGAGCCCCACCGGCTGCGTTCCGCGAGCGACATGAAGCCGGCCGCGGGCACCGCGCACAGCGCGCCCAGCAGGTAGGCGAGGAAGATGGTGGTGCCCTCCTCGGCCTTCTCGCCGCGCGCGAGCTGCACGATGCCGACGATCAGCTGGACCAGGGCGAGCGCCGTCACCACGGCCATGCCGATGAAGTGCCAGTCCTTGGTCGGCTGGTCGCGCGTGAAGGCGAAGCCGCACCAGGCGGCGAGGGCGAGCGCGGCCACGGAGACCGCGACCGTCAGGGCGTCGAGCATGGCCACGAGGGTATTACGGGCCGAAAGGCCCGATGCGCTCGCCCCCCGCGCGGCAGGCGCGCGGACCGTGGCCTTGGCCACAACCCACGGCCGCTCCGAGCTCCCTCGCCGATGTGGTCGTGACCGAGCCGCAGTCGGTATCGGCGCAGGCCACCACCAGGGGAGCGGGGATCTTCCCGGGCGGATGACACCCGCCCGGAGTGTCCGGATGATGTCATGACGCCGTCCGCTATTCGGACACTCCGGATCGGGCCGTACCCCTGCGTGCTTTACTTGCAGCCATGACCACGACGAGCAACCGCACCCTTGCGACCGAGGCGATCACGACGCCCGGTGCTCGTTGTATGTGTCGAATGTGCGCCTTCTGAGGGCCCCCGCCTGAGTCTCGCGCCCCGAAGCGAGACCCGACGGCCGAGCCGTTCCGCCCGCCATCCGGCGCCGGAGCGTGCCTGCCCCGCGCACGCGCTGCCTCCGGTCACCCACCGAGCCGGCCCCTCTGCGCCTGACTGTCCGAACGACGAATGCCCCGTGCCCGGCGGACCCCGCGCCGCGCACTCGACAGTGACGGAAAACCCCTGTGATCACCACTTCGGGCCTGACCAAGGTCTACGAGTCGCGAGGCCGCCAGGTCACCGCTCTGGACGGAGTCGACCTCCACGTCCGCGAGGGCGAGGTGTTCGGCGTGATCGGTCAGAGCGGCGCCGGCAAGTCCTCGCTCATCCGCTGCGTCAACCTCCTGGAGCGACCCACCTCCGGCACCGTGACCGTCGACGGCGTCGACCTCACCGCGCTCGCCGCCACGGGCCGCCGCGCCGGCAAGGACCTGCGCCGCGCCCGCAGCAGCATCGGCATGGTCTTCCAGCACTTCAACCTGCTGTCCTCCCGCACGGTCAAGGACAACATCGAGCTCCCCCTGGAGATCCTCGGCGTCTCCGGTGCCGAGCGCACCCGCCGCGCCCTGGAACTCCTCGACCTCGTCGGCCTCGCCGACAAGGCCAAGGCCTGCCCCGGCCAGCTCTCCGGCGGCCAGAAGCAGCGCGTCGGCATCGCCCGCGCCCTGGCCGGCAACCCCAAGGTGCTGCTCTCCGACGAGGCCACCAGCGCCCTCGACCCGGAGACCACCCGCTCCATCCTCCAGCTGCTGCGCGACCTCAACCGGCAGCTCGGCCTCACCGTCCTGCTCATCACGCACGAGATGGACGTCGTCAAGGCGATCTGCGACTCGGCCGCGCTGATGCAGAAGGGCCGGATCGTCGAGTCCGGCACCGTGAGCGAACTCCTCGCCACCCCCGGCTCCGAGTTGGCCGCCGAACTCTTCCCGGTCAGCGGCGCCCCCACCGGCCCCGACCGCACGGTCGTCGACGTCACCTTCCACGGCGAGTCCGCCACCCAGCCGGTGATCTCCCAGCTCTCCCGTACGTACAACATCGACATCTCGATCCTCGGGGCGGCGATGGACACCGTCGGCGGCAAGCAGATCGGCCGGATGCGGATCGAACTGCCCGGCCGTTACGAGGAGAACGTCGTCCCGGTCGGCTTCCTGCGCGAGCAGGGCCTCCAGGTCGACGTCGTCGACGAGGACCCCAACCCCGAGCTTCACGTGCCCACGCAGGGTCTCGTCAAGGAAGGTGCCAAGTGACCTGGTCGGAGATGCAGCCCCTGCTCGAGCAGGGCACCATCGACACCCTCTACATGGTCCTGTGGGCCACGGTCGTCACCGTCCTCGGCGGACTGCCGCTCGGCATCCTGCTCGTCCTCACGGACAAGGGCGGACTGCTGCAGAACACCGTGGTCAACAAGGTCGTCGGCGTGATCGTGAACATCGGCCGCTCGCTGCCGTTCATCATCCTGCTGATCGCCCTGATCCCCTTCACCACCTTCGTCGTCGGCACCTTCATCGGCCCCACCGCCATGATCGTGCCGCTCGCCATCGGCGCCATCCCGTTCTTCGCGCGCCTCGTCGAGACCGCGGTCCGCGAGGTCGACCACGGACTGGTCGAAGCCGTCCAGTCGATGGGCGGTTCGGTCCCCACGATCATCCGCAAGGTGCTGCTGCCGCAGGCGCTGCCCTCGCTGGTCTCCGCCGTCACCACCACCGTCATCGTGCTCGTCGGCTACTCGGCGATGGCCGGCGCGGTCGGCGGCGAAGGCCTCGGCTCCAAGGCCATCACCTACGGATACCAGCGCTTCGACACCCAGTTCATGCTGGTCACCGTCGTCGTGCTGATCGGGATCGTCACCGTCGTCCAGCTCGTCGGCGACCTGGCCGTCCGGCTCCTCGCCCGCCGAGGACGCACCGCGTAACCCCAGAGACTTCGATTTTCGAAGAAGAGCCCGGACTTGTTGTCCAGGCGTCCATCGCACCACCAGAAAGAGGCACTTTTCGTGCGTAAGAACATCAAGCTCACCGCCGGCTTCGCCACCATCACCGCGCTCGCCCTGGGCCTCACCGCCTGCGGCACCGCCTCCGACCCGTCGTCCTCCGCCAAGGACGCGGGCGGCTCCGGTGACACCTCCAAGGCGCTCGTCGTCGCCGCGTCCCCGACGCCCCACGCCGACATCCTGAACTTCGTCAAGGACAACCTCGCGCAGAAGGCGGGCCTGAAGCTGGAGGTGAAGGAGTTCACGGACTACGTCCTGCCGAACACCGCCACCGAGTCCGGCCAGGTCGACGCCAACTTCTTCCAGCACAAGCCGTACCTCGACGACTTCAACACGAAGAACGGCACCCACATCGTCCCGGTGGTCAACGTCCACCTGGAGCCTCTCGGCCTCTACTCCAAGAAGCTCAAGGACATCAAGGAGATCAAGGCCGGCCAGACCGTCGCCGTCCCCAACGACACCACCAACGGCGGCCGCGCCCTCAAGCTGCTGGCCGACAACGGGCTCATCACCCTCAAGGACGGCGTCGGCTCCAACGCCAAGCTCTCCGACATCACCGACAAGAAGGGCCTGGAGTTCAAGGAGTTGGAGGCCGCCACCGTGCCCCGCGCCCTGAACGACGTGGACGCCGCGGTCGTCAACGGCAACTACGCCATCGAGGCCAAGCTCAACCCGGCCACCGACTCCCTGGCCGTGGAGAAGGCGGAGGGCAACCCCTACGCCAACTTCCTTGCCGTCAAGGAGGGCAACGAGAAGGACGCCCGCGTGCAGAAGCTCGCCGAGCTCCTCAACTCGCCCGAGGTGAAGAAGTACATCGAGGACACCTACAAGAACGGCTCGGTCATCCCGGCGTTCGGCGCTGTCGCCAAGTAGGGCTCGCAGTACAGTTCTCGTGACGAAGGCCCCCGCATCCCGTCCGGTGCGCGGGGCCTTCGCCGTACCCTCCCGAATCTGACGCCACATCGGACCCGGCCATGCGCACCGGCTGCTGCATGCTGCATGCTGTGCGTTCACGGTCGATTCGGACGGTCCTCGGCATGGAGCTGCACATGACTACCACCTTTCCGGACATCTCCATCAACACGGACCGGTTGGTGCTGCGCCCGTACGACGACGCCGATATCCCCGCCTTCACGGAGATGATGAACGACGAGCTCATCACGGCCTGGACCTCCGTCCCGCACCCCTACACACGGTCCGACGCCGAGGAATGGGTGCGCAGGATCGCTCCTGCTGAGCGGACCGAGGGCCGTGGCATCGTCTTCGCCGTCACCGAGTTCCTCACCCAGCGCCTCGTGGGCACCGTCCACCTCAGAAACACCGACTGGCGCACGTTGGCCACCGAGGTCGGCTATGTGACCGCCCCCTGGGCCCGAGGAGAGGGATACGCCACCGAATCCGTGCTCGCCGTCGCCCAATGGCTCTTCCGCGACCGCGGGTTCGAGCGCCTGGAGCTGCGCACCGCCGCCGACAACACCGCCTCCCAGCAGGTCGCCCAGAAGATCGGCTGCATCAGCGAGGGAGTCCTGCGCAACGCCTGGATAGCGCGTACGCAGACGGAGTCCGGCGACTGGACCGACATCCGCACCGACCTCATCGTCTGGAGCCTCCTCCCCGAGGACCTCGAAGGCGTCGCGGACCAGATGGCAGAGGCCGGCTACTCCTCCTTCACCGACTGGAGCTGAGCCCGCCACCGATCCCGGGTACCCTCGACACGCCCCCCGACCTGCGACAAGACCTCAGGAGACAGACGACGATGGCCGACCGGGTCACGGTGATCGGCTGGGACGGCTCGCCCCTCACCGCAGCGGCCCGGTCCGCGCTCTCGGCAGCCACCCTCGTGGCCGGAGCCGCGCACCACCTCGCGCTCCCCGAGGTCCCGCCCGGCGCCGAGCGCATCCGCCTCGGCAGCGTCGACCTCGCCGCCCGCAGGATCGCCGGCCACCGCGGCAGCGCCGTCGTCCTCGCAGACGGCGACCCCGGCTTCTTCGGAGTCGTCCGCACCCTGCGCGCCCCCGAGCATGGACTCGAGGTCGAGGTCGTCCCCGCCGTCTCCTCCGTCGCCGCCGCCTTCGCCCGCGCCGGCATGCCCTGGGACGACGCCCGGATCGTCGTCGCCCACCAGCGCACCCTGCGCCGCGCCGTCAACGTCTGCCGCGCCCACCCCAAGGTCGCCGTCCTCACCTCGCCCGGCGCGGGACCCGCCGAACTCGCCCTCCTCCTCGACGGGGTCCACCGCACCTTCGTCATCTGCGAGGAACTCGGCACCGACCGCGAACAGGTCACCGTCCTCACCTCCGACAAGGCCGCCGACCACGCCTGGCGCGACCCGAACGTCGTCATCGTCATCGGCGGCGGTGGCGCCGCCGGTGGACCGGGCGGCGGCTGGCTCATGGGCCAGGAGACCCCGGCCGTACGAGGCTGGGCCCTGCCCCTCGAAGAGCCCGGTGGCAGTGGCGAGCGCGGTGGCAGCGGCGAGAACCCCACCTTGCGCGCGACCCAGCTCGCCCGGCTCGGCCCCCGCATCGGCGACCTCGTCTGGGACATCGGCTGCGGCGGCGGCGCGTTCTCCGTCGAGGCCGCCCGCTTCGGCGCCGCGGTCATCGCCGTGGACGCCGCCCCCGACGCGTGCGCCCGCACCGAGGCCGCCGCCCGCCGGGGCGGCGTCCAGCTGCAGGCCGTGGCCGGCCGCGCTCCGCACGTACTGGAACGGCTCCCCGAACCCGATGTCGTACGGATCGGGGGCGGCGGCGTCCCCGTCGTCACCGCCTGCACCGACCGCAGGCCCGAACGGATCGTCACCCACGCCTCCACCCGCGACGAGGCCGAGGCCCTCGGGGCGGCGCTCGCCGACGGCGGCTACACCGTCGAATGCGCCCTGCTGCAGAGCGTCGGCCTCGATCCGGCCGACTGGTCGGAACGGGACCGGTCCGTCGTCTTCCTGCTCTCCGGGAGCCGGATCGACCGCGCCCCGTGACCGAGCCGCCCCACAGGGCCAGGTAGGCTGGCCGATTGTTGTACCGCACCCGGACCTTCGGCAGTTTGTTCGTCAATGTCCGGAAGTGGGGGCCCCATTGGGCCGCTGATGTGGTACGGAGCGATGGGGGGCCGCGCGACGTGGCGCAGTCCACAGCGCACCGTGGCGGATCTCCCTGCCACGATGGCCGAAGGCCGCGACAATGCTTGGGTGCCCGCGCGTCATTCGTGCCGCGCGGCGCGCACGCTCGTTCTTGTTGACGGGCGAAGGTCTGAAGGAGCACAACCGATGGGCGAGGGGTACGCATGACGGACACCGGCCAGGTCCCGGGCGAGGGGCTGCCGGAGAACGCAGGCATGGTCGAGCAGCCGGGCATCCCCGCTCCGGGCGCGTACACCTTCCTGGACCCCTCCGAGAGCGCTGCCGAGGACGACGACCTCCTTCTGATGCCGGGCGCGCAGGGCGCGTGGAGCGAGCACCAGCCGGGCGCCGTGCCCGCGCCGCCCGTCGCCGTACCGGCGCCGGGAATGATGCCGGGCCAGCTCCCGCCGATGGGGGACCCGCTCACCGACCCGCTGGCGGGTCCGCTCGCCGACGCCCTCGCCGCGCAGACGCCGATGGCCCCCGCCGCCCCGGCCGCCCCGGCCGTGCACGAGGCCGTCTCCACCCCCGCGCACGGTGTGCCGACGGTCCCGGCCCCCGGCCAGGCCCTCTCCACCCCCGCCCACGGTGTGCCCGTCGCGCCGCAGGAGCCGGTCGTCACCGACCACGGGTACGAGCCCGGAATCCTGGACACCGGTGCCCACGAGGCCGCCGGCCGCGACTCCGGCTCCGTGGACCTCAGCGGGGTACGGGTGCCGCCGCCCGCCACCGCCCCGACCCCGCCGCCCGCCCGGCGCCCGCTGCACATGGGCCCGCCCGTGCCGGAGAGCACCGGGGGAGTCGTGCGCTCGCTCGCCGACCGCGGCCCGGCCGGCGCACCGGCCCCCGCCCCCGTTCCCGCCCCGGCGCCCGCCCCCGCCCCGAAGGCGACCCCGATGCCGGCCCATGTGCAGGGTCCGCCGACCACCGGCCCGGAGTACCTCGACATCCCGCAGGAGCAGCCCGCCGCGCCGGCCGCGCCCCAACTCGGCGAGATCCCGCCGCAGGGCGCCGTGCCGTGGGACCCGCAGCCCCAGGGACCCGTCGCGCCGCAGATGCAGCCGCAGGCCGTCCCCGCAGAAACGGTCGGCCAGTTCGTCCAGGTCGAGGGCACGGTCCCGACGACCCCGCATCTGGCGCCGACGCCGGTGGCCGAGGCGGTGGAGGAACCCGCTCCGGCCCAGGAGCCCGTGACCGAGCCGGAGCCGGCGCAGGCCGTCGAGGTCGTCGCACCCGCCGTCGAGGTCCCGGCGGAGGAGGCCCCCGCGGCCGTACCCGCCCCGCGCGACGGCGGCCCGGCCGCGGCCGTTCCCGTACCGCCGGCCGAGCCGGAGGCCGTGGTGGCCGAGGCGCAGCCGGAGCCGGTCGTGGAGCCGGAGCCCGTCGTGGAGCCGCAGGCCGAGCCCGTCGTTGCCGAGCCGGTCGCCGAGGTCTTGGCCGCTGAGCCGGTCGCCCCTGAGGCGCCCGCCGCCGAGGAGACGCCCGCGCAGGAGCAGCCCGAGCCCGCCGCCGAGCCGCAGCCCGAGCCTGAGCCCGAGTCGATCGAGGAGCCGGCCGCCGCGCAGCCCGTCGCCGACCAGCCTGCCGCCGAGCAGCCGGCGCCCGAACAGCCCGCTGCCGAGGAGCCGGTGAGCGAGGAGCCGGCCGCGGAGGAGGTCCCCGTCGAAGAGGCCGCCGTCGAAGAGGCCGCCGTCGAGGAGGTCTCCGCCGAGGGGGCCGTCGGTGCCCCCGCGCCCGGGTACGACGACGCCGAGCGCGAGGCCGTGCTGCGCGTGATGCGCGAGCGCCGCGACATCCGCAACGGCTTCCGCTCCGACCCGATCCCGCACGAGGTGCTGCTCCGGGTCCTGGAGGCCGCGCACACGGCCCCCAGCGTCGGCCATTCCCAGCCCTGGGACTTCGTCGTCATCCGCTCCGCCGAGACCCGCCGGAGCATGCACGAACTCGCCCAGCGCCAGCGCGAGGCCTACGCCAAGTCGCTGCCCAAGGCCCGGGCGAAGCAGTTCAAGGAACTGAAGATCGAGGCCATCCTCGACACCCCGGTCAACATCGTCGTCACCGCCGACCCCACGCGCGGCGGCCGGCACACCCTGGGCCGCTACACGCAGCCGCAGATGGCGCCGTACTCCTCGGCCCTCGCCGTCGAGAACCTGTGGCTCGCCGCCCGCGCCGAGGGCCTCGGCGTCGGCTGGGTCAGCTTCTTCGACGAGCGCGAGATGGTCCGCGCGCTCGGCCTCCCGGAGCACCTGGAGGTCGTCGCGTACCTCTGCGTCGGATACGTCGACGAGTTCCCCGAGGAGCCCGAGCTGATGCAGGCGGGCTGGTCCAAGCGCCGCCCGCTGTCCTGGGTCGTCCACGAGGAGACGTACGGCCGCCGCGCCCTGCCCGGCGAGGAGCCGCACGACCTGCTCCAGGAGACCGTCTCCAACATCCGCCCGCTGGACGCCAAGGCGCTCGGCGAGGCGTGGGAGCGGCAGAAGCGCATGACGAAGCCCGCGGGGGCCCTCGGCATGCTGGAGATCATCTCCGCGCAGCTCTCCGGACTCTCCCGGATGTGCCCGCCGCCGATCCCGGAGCCCGCGGCCGTCGCGATCTTCGCCGGCGACCACGGTGTGCACGCCCAGGGCGTCACCGCCTGGCCCCAGGAGGTGACCGGCCAGATGGTCGCCAACTTCCTCGGCGGGGGAGCGGTCTGCAACGCCTTCGCGAACCAGGTCGGTGCCGAGGTCTGCGTCGTCGACGTCGGCGTCGCCTCCGACCTGCCCTCCACGCCGGGCCTGCTGCCCCGCAAGGTCCGCCCCGGTACGGGCGACTTCACGACCGGTCCCGCGATGACGCGCGAGGAGGTGCTCGCCGCGATCGAGGTGGGCATCGAGACCGCGCGGGACCTCGTGGCGGCCGGCAACAAGGCCCTGCTGACCGGTGAGATGGGCATCGCCAACACGACCGCGTCCGCGGCGCTGATCTCCGTGTACACGGGGGTCGACCCGGTCGAGGTCACCGGGCGGGGCACCGGCATCAACGACGAGATGCACGCGCGGAAGGTGGACGTGGTCCGCCGCGCGCTGGACCTCCACAAGCCGGACCCCGCGGACCCGATCGGCGTCCTCTCCGCCATCGGCGGCCTGGAGCACGCGGCGCTGGTGGGCCTGATCCTGGGCGGCGCGTCGCTGCGTACGCCGGTCATCCTGGACGGTGTCTCGACGGGCGCGGCGGCCCTGGTGGCGAGGGCGATCGCGCCCGAGTCCCTGGCGGCCTGCATCGCGGGCCACCGCAGCGCGGAGCCGGGCCACGTGGCGGCCCTCAACAAGCTGGGCCTGCGCCCCCTGGTCGACCTCGACCTCCGCCTCGGCGAGGGCACGGGCGCCCTCCTGGCCCTCCCGGTGGTCCAGAGCGCGGCCCGCGCGATGCACGAGGTGGCGACGTTCGACTCCGCGGGCGTCACGGAGAAGTAGCCTCCGGGCCCCGGGCTCACCCGTGGGTGGGTCCGGGTGCCGGGGCCTCCGGTGGGGGGTGTCCGGACTGCGTCTCACCGCGCTCCGCGCGAGTTCCGACGCTTTACGTCCGAACACCCCCACCTACGACCCCGTCCCCCTCCCGTACCTGTTGTGCCCACGGGGGCGGTGCCGTTTCGGGTCCGTCCACCCCATGGGGGCCGTCCCTGAGGGACATGGGTCACAGGCCACGCACGCCAGGTGACCGATATCGTGGGCACCGGTCCCCACCAGCCGCTTCAGCGCCGACGCGGCCCCGCACACCCCTCCCCCTCCGAGGAGCCGCACACCCATGGCCGAGCACGCCGAGTACCCCGCCTACCCCGTCGGACTCCGCCTCTCCGGTCGCCGCGTCGTCGTCTTCGGCGGCGGCCAGGTCGCCCAGCGCCGCCTCCCCGCCCTGATCGCGGCCGGCGCCGACGTCACCCTGATCTCCCCGTCCGCGACCCCGTCCGTCGAGGCGATGGCCGAGGCAGGGGAGATCACCTGGGTCAAGCGCCGTTACGAGGACGGGGACATCGCCGACGCCTGGTACGCGCTCGTCGCCACCAGCGACCCCGTCGCCAACGCGGCCGCCTCCGCAGAGGCCGAGCGGACCAAGACGTGGTGCGTGCGCTCCGACGACGCCGACGCGGCCACCGCCTGGACCCCGGCCACCGGCCGCAGCGAGGGCGTGACCGTCGCCGTGCTCACCGGCCACGACCCCCGCCGTTCCGCCGCCGTGCGGGACGCGATCGTCGAGGGCCTGCGGGACGGTTCGATCGCGGCCCCGCAGCACCGCTCCCGTACCCCCTTCGTCGCCCTGGTCGGCGGCGGTCCCGGCGACCCCGACCTGATCACCGTCCGCGGCCGCCGGCTGCTCGCCGAGGCCGACGTCGTCATCGCCGACCGTCTCGGCCCCCGCGACCTGCTCAACGAGCTGCCCCCGCACGTCGAGGTCATCGACGCGGCGAAGATCCCGTACGGCCGCTTCATGGCCCAGGAGGCCATCAACAACGCGCTGATCGAGCACGCCAAGGCCGGCAAGTCCGTCGTCCGGCTCAAGGGCGGCGACCCGTTCGTCTTCGGCCGCGGCATGGAGGAGGCCCAGGCGCTGGCGGCGGAGGGCATCGCCTGCACGGTCGTCCCCGGCATCTCCAGCTCGATCTCGGTCCCCGGCGCCGCCGGCATCCCGGTCACCCACCGGGGTGTCGCGCACGAGTTCACCGTCGTCAGCGGCCATGTCGCGCCCGACGACCCGCGCTCGCTGGTCGACTGGGCGTCCCTCGCCAAGCTCACCGGCACGCTCGTGATCCTCATGGGCGTGGACAAGATCGGGAAGATCGCCGAGGCGCTCATCGCCCACGGCAAGTCCCCCGAGACGCCGCTCGCCCTGGTCCAGGAGGGCACCACGGCCACCCAGCGCAGGGTGGACGCCACGCTGGCCACGGTCGCGGAGACGGTCAAGGCGCAGGAGGTCCGCCCGCCGGCCGTCATCGTCATCGGCGAGGTCGTCGGCGAGAGCCCCGAGAAGCTCGTGAAGTAAGTAACCAGGGGTAACCGAACCCCGCCGCACACATTGGCACCGCACCCCGGACAAGGCAGTATCACCACGTGGCCGAACTCATCACCATCGACGACCCCGACGACCCGCGCCTGGGCGACTACACCGGGCTGACCGACGTGGAGCTCCGCCGCAGACGCGAGCCCGCCGAGGGCCTGTTCATCGCCGAGGGCGAGAAGGTCATCCGCCGGGCCCGGCAAGCGGGGTACGAGATGCGCTCGATGCTGCTCTCCGCCAAGTGGATCGACGTGATGCGCGATGTCATCGACGAGGTCCCGGCGCCCGTGTACGCGGTGCAGCCGGACCTCGCCGAGCGCGTCACCGGCTACCACGTGCACCGGGGTGCGCTCGCCTCCATGCAGCGCAAGCCGCTGCCGAGCGCCGAGGACCTGCTCCGTACCGCCCGCCGGGTCGCCGTGATGGAGTCGGTCAACGACCACACCAACATCGGCGCCATCTTCCGCAGCGCGGCCGCCCTCGGCATGGACGCGGTGCTGCTCTCCCCGGACTGCGCGGACCCGCTCTACCGCCGCTCGGTCAAGGTCTCCATGGGTGCGGTCTTCTCGGTCCCGTACGCCCGTCTCGACACCTGGCCGCGAGGCCTGGAGGCGGTGCGGGAGGCCGGTTTCAGGCTGCTCGCCCTCACCCCCGACGAGAAGGCCTCCCCGATCGACGTGGCGGCCCCGCACCGCCTGGAGCGGGCGGCGCTGATGCTCGGCGCCGAGGGCGAGGGCCTCTCCACCCAGGCCCTGCGCGCCGCCGACGAGTGGGTCCGCATCCCCATGGCGCACGGCGTCGACTCGCTCAACGTGGGCGCGGCCGCGGCCGTGGCGTTCTACGCGGTGGCGAGCGGCCGCCCGCAGGACTGACTCCCGGGCCTAACCCTGCAGAGCCTGGGCGGCCGCGATACCCAGCGCCACCACCAGCGTCACCACGACGAAGACGAACAACCGCTGACGCAGCAGCCGCGGATTGGCGGGGCGACGGCCGGTCGAGGTGGTGCGGGCGCCGGTCCGGGACGGCACGGGACGCCCGTTCGGCCGCGACTGCGGGGCGGGGCGGCCGCCGGTACGTGACGCGGCCGGCCGCGAGGCCGGACCCTGGGCACGCCCCTGCGTACTGCGTTCGGTGTACCGCTCCGTCGGCCGGCTGCCCGTGGCCTGCTCCGTACGCTCCCGCTGCGCCGGCGGACGGGAGGCCGGCAGCCCCTGCGCCTCGCGCGCGGCGATCTCCTTGAGCCGCATGGACAGTTGCAGGGTGCTGGGACGGTCCTCGGGGTCCTTCGCCAGACAGGCCCGGACGAGCGGGGCCAGCGCGTCCGGTACGCCGTTCAGCTGCGGTTCCTCGTGCACCACCCGGTAAAGCATGACCTCGGAACTGCCGTGCCCGAAGGGCGAGTCCGCCATCGCCGCGTACGCGAGGGTGGCACCGAGCGAGAACACGTCCGTGGCCGGGGTGACGGCCGCGCCGCGCACCTGCTCGGGCGCGAGGAAGCCGGGGGAGCCGACGGCCGTGCCCACGTGGGTGAGGGTGCTGGCTCCGGTGGCCCAGGCGATGCCGAAGTCGATGATCCGGGGCCCCTTGGGGGACAGCAGGATGTTCGACGGCTTGAGGTCCCGGTGCACCACACCGGCCTCGTGGACGGCGACCAGGCCCTCCGAGAGCGCGGCACCGATGGCGGCCACGTCGGCGGCCCGCAGCGGACCCTCCTCGGCGACCCGGTCGTGCAGCGAGGGGCCGGGTACGTACTGGGTGGCGAACCACGGGCGGTCGGCCTCCAGGTCGGCGGCGACCAGCCGGGCCGTACAGCCGCCCCGGATCCGCCGGGCCGCGGAGACCTCGCGCGCGAAGCGCGAGCGGAACTCCTGGTCCTCGGCCAGATCCGGCCGGATCACCTTCAGCGCCACGCGCTGCCCGCGCCGGTCGGATCCCAGGTACACGACCCCCATCCCGCCGGCCCCGAGCCGCCGGTGAAGGCGGAACGACCCGACGATCCGCGGATCCTCGCGCCGGAGCCGCATCATCGCCATGTCCGTCCCCTCGTCCGTTCGACGTGGCACAGCTTACGTATTGGCGCCCCGGTGTGCTCATAGGCCGCGCCCTCGCCGAAGGATCGATTGTCAGTGCTGAGGGGGACACTTGAGGGGTGGTCAGGACGCCGCCGCCGGCGGCCGTCCGGACCGCGGGATTTTCCAATGTCCGGTCGCAGAAGGGGGATTGGATCCATGAAGGGTGATCGCGTGGAGATAGTCGTGGACGCGGGGGACACGACTCGGACGTACGAAGTAGTGGCAAGCCGGGCGGGCCGGAGGGTGGAGACGGCGGTACGGCGAGGGGTGGTGGAAGTGAGCGAAGTCACGCGCACCGGGGTGGTCGTCCGGACGGCCCGTTTCATGGCGAGCCGGGTCCTCGCCCTGGTCGAGCAGCCGGTACCCCTCCGGGAAGACCCTCAGTCCTAGGCCTCCGTCTCCACCCAGGGGAGTACGCCTGGAGGCGACGCGTCATCCTCCGGGAGGCCCGGGAATCGGTACGCGGGCATGACGTCCGGGCGGCTCCCGGTCCCTAGTGTTGAAGGCAAGCGGCGGGTGCAGCACTCGTCCCCCGAGGTCAGACACCCGCCGCTGCCAGACACGACAGGAGAGGAACCATGGCGTACCCGGTACCGCGGATCACCACCCGTCCTTCGGGCCGCCGCCACCCCCTGGTGGCGACCGCCATGGTCCTCCCTCTCGCGACCCTGCTGGTCGTCGTCTTCGGCGGCTGGGACGCAGTGGTCACACAGGCGTCGTCCGTGGGCGTGATGCTGGGGCGCTGAACAGCGCCCCGGACCCGGGAGAGCGGCCCGGGTCGGGGACATCCGGCCAACAGCCCCGTGGGGACGGGGGTGCGGCGGACGGCAGCGTGCGGCCGGTCAGCTGGGGAGCTGACCGGCCCTCGCGCTTTCCACCCCCGCAAGGCCCCGCCCGACCGCACCTGCGGCGCGAAGCTGCCGACTAGGGGGTCGGGGGCGGAGCCCCCGGGAAGGGACCCCAGCGCCCATCTGCCCCCGGCAGGGTTTCGGGGAGGCCCCTCCGTGGCCACGGCCGGCGTCTGCGGCCGTAGCGCGTACGCTCCCCGCGTGGAGCACGCCCAACTCGAACAGCTCAGCGCCCTCGCGCGAGACGCCGCCCACCGCGCCGACGACGCCTGTCCGTGCGCCCCGCGCGCCACGGGCGTGCTCGCCGACCGGGACGACGGCACCGTCGTCCGGCACGGCGCCGTCGTCGTCAAGGCCCACGCCCCCGGCATCGACCCCGGCGCGCACGCGGCCCGGATCGCCGTCGCCGCCCTCGCCGCGCTGGACGACGTCCTCCTGCCGCCCCACCCACACCCCACCCCCACCCTGGACGGCCGCCCCCTCACCGCCTGGCCCTACGGCACCCCCGTCGACCCCGCCGACCCCGACGCCGCCCCCTGGGAGGAC
Organism: Streptomyces vilmorinianum; assembly: GCF_005517195.1. Lineage (NCBI taxonomy): Bacteria > Bacillati > Actinomycetota > Actinomycetes > Kitasatosporales > Streptomycetaceae > Streptomyces > Streptomyces vilmorinianum. The sequence continues at coordinate 2,657,884 of NZ_CP040244.1, forward strand.
GCGGCGCGGCTCCTCGCCCGGCTCCACCGCACCCCGCCGCCCCCTGGCCTCCCGGCCATGCGCGCCCCCGCCAAGGCCGCCCTCGCCGTCGAGCGGATGCGACGCGCCGACGCGGCCCGCCCAGCCGTCGAGACCGTGCTGCGCGCCTGGCGCACCCTCCCGCAGGAGCCGGCGCTCGGACGCCCGCGTCTCCTCTGCCACGGCGACTTCCACCTCGGTCAGCTCGTGCGCGACCCCCGCACCCCCGACGGCCGCTGGCTCCTCATCGACGTCGACGACCTCGGCCTCGGCGACCCCGCCTGGGACCTGGCCCGTCCCGCCGCCTGGTTCGCCGCCGGCATCCTGCCCCCGGACGTCTGGTCCCGCTTCCTGGACGCGTACCGAGCGGCGGGCGGCCCGGCCACCGGCCCCGCAGACCCCTGGGCCCAACTCGACGGCCCCGCCCGCGCCCTGACCGTCCAGACCGCGGCGCTCGCCCTCGCCAAGTCCACGGCCGAGAAGCGCCCCCTCGACGAGGTCGAGGAAGTGATGATCGACACCTGCGCGCGAATCGGTTCGCTCCGAACCGAGTTGGCCCCACCTGCGTCCCCATAAGCTGAGAGCACCATTCGAACGGCAGGGAGTTGAGCCGACCATGCAGTGTCCCAAGTGCCACGCAGCGATGCACACGTACAACCGCAACGGCGTCCAGATCGAGCAGTGCAGCGGCTGCCGCGGGATATTCCTGGACTACGGCGAGCTGGAGGCCCTGACCCGGCTCGAGTCCCAGTGGGTGCAGCAGGCCCCGCCCACGCCCGCCCCGCAGGCCTACCCGGCCCAGCCCGCCCCCGCCGCCCCCGCGTGGGGCGCCCCGCAGCACGGAGGCCACCACGGCGGTCACTACCGCCAGCGTGGCTTCGGCCGGATGCTCTTCTCCTCCTGATCCGGCTCCGGCAGGAACGACGGAACCCCCGGCCGCGAGAGGCGGCCGGGGGTTCCGGGTGGTGCGCGATACTGGGATTGAACCAGTGACCTCTTCCGTGTCAGGGAAGCGCTCTCCCGCTGAGCTAATCGCGCGGGTCGGTCCCAAACCATACAGGACCAGGGGTTACTGCGTGCGCGATACTGGGATTGAACCAGTGACCTCTTCCGTGTCAGGGAAGCGCTCTCCCGCTGAGCTAATCGCGCGGGGATCCTTGCGGACCAGATCCTTACGGACCAGTGGACGATACTGGGATTGAACCAGTGACCTCTTCCGTGTCAGGGAAGCGCTCTCCCGCTGAGCTAATCGTCCTTGGAGGTGGAGACGGGATTTGAACCCGTGTAGACGGCTTTGCAGGCCGTTGCCTCGCCTCTCGGCCACTCCACCAGGAGTGAAACGGGGGTTCGGGAAGATCCCCCACATCGAGCGGACGACGAGATTCGAACTCGCGACCCTCACCTTGGCAAGGTGATGCTCTACCAACTGAGCCACGTCCGCTTGTCGTTTCCGTTCCGCTTGCGCGTCCCGGCGACGTGTTGAACTCTAGCGGATTCCTGGGCCAGCACAAAAACGCGTTTCCGCAGCGTGCTGAGCTGCGCACGGAGCCGGGCGGCGGAGAGCGTTCGCGCGGCGTTCACTCCCCGTGTTCCCCCGCTGGCACGCAGCCGCCCCGGCGGGAGCACGAGGACCCCCAGCCGCGCGCCCCGTCACCGCGCCCCCACCGGCCATAGACTCACATCCGTGCACGACCTTGCTCCTCTGGCCCGCTTCGGCGGCCTCGTCGCGACCGACCTGCGGGATGTCACCAGTGACCCCGAGGCCCTGGACTCCGCCGGCTTCTGGGCCGTCTGCGCGGACTTCGAGGGCCGACTGACCTGCGCCCGCTTCGGCGACGTGCGGCCGGCCGCCGTCCCCCCGCCCGCCCCGGGCGGCTGGCTCGGCCCCGCCGCCGGTGACTGGACGTCGTCCCTCGACCGCGCCGCGTACACCGCCGGCGTCCGCCGCATCCGCGAGCACATCGCCCGCGGCGAGGTCTACCAGGCGAACCTCTGCCGGGTGATGTCCGCGCCGCTGCCCGACCCGGACGCCGCCGACGTCGACGCCCTCACCGCGCTCCTGGCCCGCGGCAACCCCGCCCCGTACGCGGGAACGATTCGCCTCCCCGCGCACGGGGTGGAGATCGCCACCGCGTCTCCCGAGCTCTATCTGCGCCGCGACGGCGACACCGTCGAGTCAGGCCCGATCAAGGGCACCGGACGCACCGCCGAGGACCTGCTCGAGAAGGACCACGCCGAGAACGTGATGATCGTGGACCTCGTACGCAACGACCTCGGCCGGGTCTGCGCGACCGGCTCGGTCACCGTCCCCGAGCTCTGCGCCGTCGAAGCCCACCCCGGCCTGGTCCACCTCGTCTCCACCGTGCGCGGCGAGCTCGCCGAGAAGGCGGGCTGGCCCGAGCTCCTGGCCGCCACCTTCCCGCCCGGCTCCGTCACGGGCGCCCCGAAGTCCAGCGCCCTGCGGATCATCGAGGCCCTGGAGACCGCGCCCCGCGGCCCGTACTGCGGAGGGATCGGCTGGGTCGACGCCGACCGCCGTACCGCCGAGCTCGCCGTCGGCATACGCACCTTCTGGATCGACCGCCCGGAGGGCGTCCTCCGCTTCGGCACCGGCGCCGGCATCACCTGGGGCTCCGACCCCGATCGCGAGTGGGCGGAGACCGAATTGAAGGCCTCCCGCCTGCTGGCGGTAGCGTCGGGCACGTACGAGGCGAGCGGAAAGGCCATTTCTCGATGAAACTCTGGGTCAACGGCGGGCTGCACGACGCGGAGGAAGCCCGGGTGTCCGTACTGGACCACGGGCTGACCGTCGGTGACGGCATCTTCGAAACGGTCAAGGCCGAGCGCGGCGAGACCTTCGCCCTCACCCTCCACCTGGAGCGCCTCACCCGCTCCGCCCGCGGCCTGGGCCTGCCCGACCCGGACCTCGACGAGGTCCGCCGCGCCTGCGCCGCGGTCCTGGAGGCCAACCCGATGGAGCTCGGCCGGCTCCGGATCACGTACACCGGCGGGCTCTCCCCGCTCGGCTCCGAGCGCGGCGACGCCGGCACCAGCCTCGTCGTGGCCCTCGGCGAGACGGGCCGCCGCCCCGACTCCACCGCCGTGATCACGGTCCCCTGGACCCGCAACGAGCGCGGCGCGCTCACGGGCCTGAAGACCACCTCGTACGCGGAGAACGTCGTCGCCCTCGCCCGGGCACGCGAACAGGGCGCCTCCGAGGCGCTGTTCGCCAACACGGTCGGACAGCTCTGCGAGGGCACCGGCTCCAACGTCTTCGTCGTGATCGACGGCCGGATCCACACCCCGCCCGTCTCCTCCGGCTGCCTGGCCGGCATCACCCGCGCCCTCGCGGTCGAGTGGACCGGCGCGGAGGAGACCGACCTGCCGCTGGACGTCCTGGAGAGCGCCGACGAGATCTTCCTGACCTCGACGCTCCGTGACATCCAGGCCGTGCACCGGGTCGACGGCCGCGAGCCGGCCGGGGCGCCGGGGCCGGTGACCGCCAAGGCGATGCGCATCTTCGACGAGCGCGCGGCGGCGGCCAGAGACCCGCGCTTGTAAAACCGGATGACGGACGGCCGCAGCATGGGTACAACACCCGTGATGACCACCACCCTGCGGCCGTCCGGGCCGCTTCAGCAGACCCCCGACGGCAGCCGAACGCGCACCTACGACGTCTGCGTGAACAGCCGCCGCGTCGGTTCCGTACGTCTCGCCACCGCGCCCGGCTTCGGAGCGGGCTCCGGTGTGATCGAGGCCCTGGGCATCGACGAGAAGGACCGCCGCCGCGGACGCGGCACGGTCGCCGCGCTCGCCGCCGAGGAGGTGCTGCGCGGCTGGGGCTGCGGCCAGGTCCAGATCTCCGTACCGGCCGGGGCCGAGGCGGCGCTGCGGATGGCCGACGCCCTCGGCTACACCGAGCGCAGCCGGAACATGGTCAAGGAACTGCCGGGGGAGCCCCCGGAGCTGCCGCCCGGCATCGAGGTCCGTCCCATGACCGAGGCTGAGTTCGCGGAGTGGGAGACGAAGGCCAGGGAAGACTTCGCGCAGAGCTGGATCGCCCGGGGCGTACCGGAGGACCAGGCGCGGGCCAAGGCGGAGGCAAGCCACCGCACACACCTCCCGCAGGGCCTGGCGACCCCCGGGGTCGCCCTCGACGTCGCCGTACGGGACGGGGAGGTGGCGGGCCACCTGTGGACCGGCCGGATCGAACTCGAACCGGGACTCCACGGGGCGTTCGTGTACGACATCGAGGTCGCCGAGGCTCATCGCGGCCAGGGCTACGGCCGTGCGCTGATGCTGCTCGCCGAGCGGGTCGCGCTCGGCGCCGGGGAGAGCCTGCTCGGACTGCATGTCTTCGCGGGCAACACCCCGGCGATCCGGCTCTACGAGTCGCTCGGCTACCGGACGACGTACGTCAACAGCTGGAAGGCCCTGCTCTAGCCGGCGAGCAGGCGGTCGGCGATCTGCTCGACGCGCTCGCGCAGCCCGTCCTGGCTCTGGCCGCCGTCCAGACGCTCGCCGCCGACGATGTAGGTGGGCGTGCCGGTGACCTTGACCGCCTTGCCCTCCGCCTGGTCGGCGTCGACGGTCAGCAGGTGCCGGCCGTCGATCAGGGCGGTGTCGAACTCCTCCGCGTCCAGACCCAGTTCGCCCGCGACCTCCAGGAGCACCGGCTCGCCCCGGTCGCCCAGCTCGGCGGTCCTGGCCAGCAGCGCCTCCACGTACGGCCAGCCCTTGCCCTGCTCGGCGGCCTCCTCCGCGGCCTGGGCGGCGGCGTAGGCGTGCTTGTGCTTCTCCAGCGGGAAGTGCCGCAGCTGTACGTCGATCCGGTCGCCGTACTTCTCGCGGAGCGCGCGCACGTCGTCGAGGGCGCGGAAGCAGTCGGGGCACTGGAGGTCGAACCAGGCCTCCACGACGACGGGGGAGGCGGACGGGGTGGTGGAGTCACTCATGGGAGCAGTCTCCCAGCCCCCGGCGGCACGCCCCAACCGGGACCTGGGGAGGAGATCCGGACGGGGCGACCCGGAGATCTCCCTGAGGTCCGCGCCGGGCCATGGCCGGGAACCGCCCCGCCGGTGCAGGATGGAAGGGACGTATAGCCCGGGATCAGGAGGATCGCATGCTTGCCGAGACCATCTTTTCCGCGGTGTCCGCGGCGGGCCTGGGCATCGCCGCGATCACGGCGTACCGCAAGCGCTTCCTCGCGGCGACCCGGATCGCCGCCTACTCCCTGGTGCCGCTCGGCCTCGTCATGACCGGCGCGGTGGAGTGGGCCTTCGACACGGCCTTCAGCCCGACCGCCTGGGCCGGCTTCGGCGTCCTCGGCGTGGCCTGGCTGCTCTTCATGTCCGCCCGGGCCGTCGAGCGGCGCAGGGGAGGCCGCGAGGAGAAGACACTCACGGGTGATGCGCCGGACGCCGTCGCACCGGGTGCCTCCGCGCCCTCGCTCGGCCGGGGCGAGCGCGGCACGACCCCGAAGCCGCAGGCCACGGCCGCCTCGGACGACTTCAGCGACATCGAGGCGATCTTGAAGAAGCACGGGATCTGACAGTCGGAGCATCCACGGGATGTGATGAACTGCCGTCCGTCAGGGGCCTGTTGCGAGCGGTGTCGGCGTGCGCTGCGCCATGATCGCCCCCGAGATGCTGGATACCTCGCGGGATCACGTCCCCGCCCCCACCGAAGAGCCGCGCGGTTGTCTGTTCGCGCTCTCCCAGCCGCCGCTGATGATCTTCCTCGCGGTGATCGGCTGTCTGCTTCTGATCTCCGCCGTGCACGACCTCTTCCTGCTGTGAGGGGCGGGTCCGTGCCCGAGCCTGCGCCGGCTCAGCCGGCGGCTTCCTTGCGTCGTGCCCGGTACGCGGCCACGTGGAGCCGGTTACCGCAGGTGCGGCTGTCGCAGTAGCGCCGCGAGCGATTGCGGGAGAGGTCCACGAAGGCGCGTCCGCAGTCCGGGGCCTCGCAGCGCCGCAGCCGCTCCTGCTCGCCCGCCACCACGATGAACGCCAGGGCCATGCCGCAGTCCGCGCCGAGGTGGTCGGCGACCGAGGCGCCCGGCGCGAAGTAGTGCACGTGCCAGTCGTAGCCGTCGTGGTCGGTGAGCTGCGGGGTCGTGCCCGCGGCCGCCACCAGCTGGTTGATCAGCGTGGCCGCGATCCGGGCGTCCGGGGCGGCGAAGACGGCCGCGAACCTCGCGCGGACCTCCCGCACGGCCCGCAGGTCGTGCTCGTCGAGCTCGCCCACGTCGCTGATGTCGTGGGCCCGCACGAAGGTGCGCAGCGACGGGAGGTCCCCGAGCTCGTCGTCACGGTCGCCCTGCGGCGCGGTGTTCATCAGATCGACGACGGTATCGAGGGCGATCCGGGTGTCGTGGGGGATCAGCACGCTTCGCTCCCTGGCCGGCCGCGGGCGGGCGCCCGCGGAATTCCGCTGACTCTAGCGGCTTCGCCGCGAGCTGCCGGGAGCGGTCCGGAAGCGGTCCGGAAGCGGGCAGGGACGGGGCCGAAACCGGACCCCGGCTCGCCCTCCTGACCCGCGAAACGGGCATCGGCGCCCTCCTCCGCGCCGGCTGCGCGGTGAGGACGCCGATGTCTGCCGTATGTCGTTGTCCGCGCGGCGCCGTCTCCCCGAGTCGGACGGCGCCGTGCGGCTCTCGGCCTGGCTCAGCTGTCGGCCAGGATGTGGGAGAGCTCCGTGTCGAGATCGAAGTGACGGTGCTCGGTGCCCGGTGGCACCGCGGCGTCGGTCCGCTTCAGGAACGACTCCAGGGCCCTCGCCGGGGCCTCGAGCAGGGCTTCGCCCTCGGGGGAACTCAACGCGATGCAGACGACGCCCTGACCGTGACTGCGGGACGGCCAGACTCTGACGTCGCCCGTGCCGGTGGGCCGGTGCAGCCCCTCGGCGAGAAGGTCGCGGGCGAAGACCCACTCGACCGTCTCTTCGGCTCCGGTGTGGAAGGTGGCGTGCACGGCATAGGGATCGGCCGTGTCATACCGCAGGCCCGCGGGTACAGGCAGTGAGGACTCGCTCGACACAACGAGGCGCAGGTGCAGCTCGCAGCTGACCGTGGTGTTCATAAGCGCCAGGGCCTTTCGCTCAGTGTGCGCTCGGGGATTCGCACGTCGGCGAAATCGACATGCCACCTACGGTGCCGTTGTAAACCCCTCTGTCTGTTTTGTGATCGTTCAGGTAGCTCGTATGGGGGTGTGTAACTTTGGGTAATACCGCCATACCGGTGACGGCTCCCCGTCGGGTAAGTTGGAGACCATGAATGCGGAGAGTGACGAGCGCACCGGGGAGTCCGCGGCCGACGGGGAATCCGAGCTGGGATCCCGGGCCCCCGAGTTCATCAAGGCACGGCGGACCCTGCACCTGAGCTGGCAGGTCGGCGTCTTCATCGTGGGTCTCGCGGTCGTGGGCGGCGGCATCGTGATGCTGCCCCTGCCCGGTCCCGGCTGGCTGGTGATCTTCGGTGGAATGGCGATCTGGGCCACCGAGTTCGTCTGGGCACAGCTCGTGCTCCGCTGGACGAAGCGGAAAGTCACCGAGGCGGCCCAGCGGGCGCTCGATCCGAAGGTCAGGCGCCGCAACATCATCCTGACCACGGTCGGTCTGGTGATCATCGCCGTGCTGCTCGGTTTCTACCTCTGGAAGTACGGCTTCGTCATGCCGTGGAAGATCAACGACTGACCCGACGGCGGTCGGGGGCACCCTCTGACATGCGGTAATGTTTGCGGTGCGCCCGGGCGATTAGCTCAGTGGGAGAGCGCTTCGTTCACACCGAAGAGGTCACTGGTTCGAACCCAGTATCGCCCACCACCCGGACCGAAGGCCCGGAGACGATCCAGTCTCCGGGCCTTCGGCGTCACCGCATGCGGGCCAGTCGCTCCCGCAGCCGGCGCGCGTCCCGCAGCCGCTGCTCGTACGTCGCACCGACCGCGAGGAGCAGCAGGCCTGCCAGCGCCGGCGGCAGCCAGCGGGGCAGCGCTCCGACGACCTGGACCACGTACGGGGCCAGCTCGTGCAGCCCGTCGAGGGCGAGGACCGAGCCGCCGAGCACGAGCAGCGCCTGCAGCCGGAACCGGGCCCCCAGCAAGGTCACCGCGAGCGCGGCGAGACCGAGGAGGAGCGGCCGCAGCCAGTCGGGGTCCGCCCAGGCGGCGAAGAGGCTCGGCACCAGCGTCGCCGCGAGACCGGGGCCGTACGCCACCCAGGACGAGGTCTCCGGGTCCCGGCGCCGGCGCAGCACGCCGACGACCAGGGCGGGCACGGTGACCGGCAGGGTGTACGCCTCCGGGGTCTCGACGTCCCACACCGCGAGCCGCACCCAGGTCGCCGTCAGGAACAGTGCGGCGGCCGTCCAGGAGGCGAACGGGCGCCGCTCCGGCCGCAGGGCCGTGGCAGCCGCGATCACCCCGCCCAGCGCGAGGACGAGCGCCAGAACCGCCGGACGGGAGACCGCGCCGCCGATGGCGAGCAGCCCCACGGCGGCGCCGGTGATCTCCACGGGAAGCGCGACCGGATGGCGCCTCAGCCGCGCACCGGCCACGGCGGTGGCCGCCGGGACCACGAGCAGGGCGAGAGCCGTGCCGTGACCGGGGAACGACGCCGCAGCCGCCCCGGCGTACACGAGCCCGGTCGCCACGACGACGGCCCCGCACGCCGCCACGACCTGCCGCGCGCCCTCCGCGAGGAACGCGACCGCGACGAAGAGCCCGAGCAGCACCCCCAGCGCGGCGAACGTCGCCCCCCGCGTGTCCAGCGCCACGGCGACCGCGCTCGCCGCAGAGGCGAGCCCACAGCCCAGCGCGCTCCAGCCGAGCGCTTCCCGCGGCGACACGGGCGCGGCGACCGCCTTCGGCGCGCGAGCGGGGCTCCACCCGGCCCACTGCGCCCTGACCTCGGGGGCAGCTGCGGCCTCCCGAGCCGGTCCCGCCTCGGCCGCACTCGCCCGGAGGCCGGACGCGGCACCTTGGCCCGCCTGCCCGGCGGTCTCGGTGGTGCCGGAAGCATCCGGCACCGGCCCGCCGGCCTCGCCGCCGGGGCGAGCCGCCTCGGCGGCGGGCAGCGCGTCGCCCGTGCCGACGGGGCCTGGGGCGGGCTGCGATCCGGCTTCGTCGGCGGTGCGGCCCTCACCGGCCGCGGGTCGAGCCGAGTCGGGAAGCGGTCCACCGACCGCATCCGGCGTGGGCTTCGCCGCGCCCGGCGCCGGGCCACCCGCGTCGGAGGCCTCGGCACCCCGTCGTTCCGAACCCGGCAGCTTGCCGCCGGCTGCCCGTGGCGCGGCGGGTTCAGGGCCGGCCGTGGCCGCGGCCGGAGCCGGGATTCCCCGGGTCAGCGTCTCCGGGCGTACCGCGACGGACAGTGCCGCCGCCGTCGTCAGGAGCTGCAGCGTCAGCGTCGCCGCGAAAGGGAGCTCCAGGGAGAGCGGGAGCGCCGTCAGCAGGGCCCACGCCAGGAGGAGCGCGACGCAGCGGGCCCAGAGGCGGGGAACGGCCGCGAGGGTGGTCGCCGCGAGGAGCAGGACGAGCGGGGCCGTCGACGGGTACGAGGTGAGCGCGCGGGTCGCGTGGTCGCCCGACCAGACCGGGGTCGTCCGGGCCGCCGGGGACAGCAGCGCCGTCGCCACCGGCGGCAGCGCCCACGCCACGCACAGCGCCAGCACACCGGCGCCCGCGCCCGACAGGCCCAGCTTCACCGCGCGCGGCGCCGCCGAGCGCAGGACCCCCGCCAGGGCCACCGCGCACAGCGCGTACGCAAGCACCTCCCAGTCACCCGGCACCACCGGGCGCAGCACGCCGCCCGCCGCCGCGACCACCGCGAGGCCCGCCGCCACGGACGTGGCCACGGCCGCCGAGGCCACCCGCCACGCCACGTACAGCGCCACCGCGGCGCAGGCCAGCAGCAGCGCACCCGCCGGGATCGGCGAGGTCAGCGAGAGGAAGCCGCCCGACAGCAGCGCCCAGCCGCCGAGCACACCGGCCAGGGAGCCGGCGATGCCCCGTACCGCCGCAGGGGTCGACCGGAGCGCCACCGCCAGGTCGAGGACGGCGGTCACCAGCAGCGCCCAGGCCAGCGCGAGCGTGCCGCCGTCGGCCGCGAGCACCCCCAGCGGCAGAGGCAGTTGGGCCGTCACCAGCGCCACCGGAAGGGGAATGCGCAGCTGTCCGAGCGCCGAGCCGTACGCCGTCCACGCGCCCGCGAGGACCGCCGAGGCCACCGCGGCGAACGCGAGACCGTCCGTGTCCGCGAGCGCCACCCGGTGCAGCGCGTACGCGTCGAGCACCATCAGCACCAGGGCCAGGGCCGCCACGGACTCCGCCGTGGAGACCAGGCCGCGGCGCAGCAGCACCACCGGGGCGGCGAGCGCCGCCGACGTCACCAGCGCCAGCACGGCCGCACGGCCGCCGATGCCCATCGAGCCCCAGCTCACCAGCGTGAACGCGAGCGCCGCGATCGTCAGCAGCACTCCGCCCAGCGTCAGCAGCACGTTCTGCGCGCTCCGCGGCGTCGAGTCCGTCACGGGGCGGGGGCCCGTCGCCGCACGCGACGGTGCCAGCGGCTGGTGCAGCACCTGCAGCAACCAGGCCCGGCGGGCCAGCAACTGAGATCTGCGAGCGTCTAGTTGAGTCAACTCGCGGTCGACGAGCACCAGCTCGTCCGCGGGTGACAGGGCGTTCTCCATACCCGGAGTGTGGCGCCGGACACAGTCCGGGTCATGCGCGGACGTACTCATATCCCGTCCTGAGTACGTACACACTGGGGACATGGACTGGTGCCGCTACCGCTTCCGCAGCGTCTGGCCGTTGGCCGCCCCGCCCGACGCGGTCTTCGCCGTGCTCGAGCGCGCCGAGGACTACCCCCAGTGGTGGCCCCAGGTCCGCGAGGTCGTCCCCGTCGACGAGCTCACCGGCACGGCTCGCTTCCGCTCGCTCCTCCCGTACGACCTCGTCGTCACCGCCGAGGCCCGGCGCCGCGACCCCGTGGCCCGCGTCCTGGAGGTCGCGCTCCGCGGCGACCTGGAGGGCTGGGCGCGCTGGACCCTCGTCGCGGCCGACGGCCCCGGCACCCGCGCGCTCTACGAACAGGAGGTGGAGGTGACCAGCCCCCTCATGCGCCGGCTCGCCGTCCCGGGCCGGCCCGTCTTCCGCGCCAACCACGCCCTCATGATGCGCGCCGGGCGACGCGGCCTCGCCGCCAGGCTGCGGCTGGTTTGAAGGAAACCCGCCCGGGCCTGTATGGTTCAACCCGTTCCCGGGCGATTAGCTCAGCGGGAGAGCACTTCGTTCACACCGAAGGGGTCACTGGTTCGATCCCAGTATCGCCCACCGGGAGAGGCCGGTCCGTCGAAAGACGAACCGGCCTTTGTCATGCGGTCATGCGGCCATGGGGTCATGCGGGTCACGCAGCCGTCCGCAGCTCCGGACGGAGCGGCCACGCCGGATCCACCGTCTCCGGCGTCCCGTTGCGCGTGAACCACGCCTGCAGCCCCCGCGCCTGCGCCGCGTGCCACACCGCTTGCAAGGTGTGCAGCTCCGCCGGCGACAGGCGCTCGAGCCGGGACGCGAAACGCCGCGCCACCGCCCGTACGACATCCAGCGCCGCCGTCGCGTCCGCGGCGGCGTCGTGGGCGCCGTCCAGCTCCACGTCGTAGTGGGCGCACAGATCCGTCAGCGTCCTGCGGCCCTTGCGATAGCGGTCCAGATGCTTGTCGAGCACCCGCGGATCCAGCACGCACAGCGGCGCGTTCTCCAGATAGCGGCCCAGCGAGGAGGCGCGGTGGCGGCGCAGCTCGCGGTCCAGGATCGTCAGATCGAACGGCGCGTTCATCACCACCAACGGCCGCCCCGCCGCACACTGCTCGGCGAGCGCCCGCCCCAACTCCTCCATCACGGGCGCGGGCCAGCGCCCGTTCCGCTGCAGATGATCGTCCGTCAGGCCATGGACCTCCGTGGCCGCAGCGGGCACCGGAATCCCGGGATTGACCAGCCAGCGCGTCACCCGCGCACGCCCGCCCGCCATGTCCTGGACGACGAGCGCGGCCGAGACGATCCGGTCCTGCTCGACGTCAACTCCCGTGGTTTCCGTGTCGAATGCGGCCAGGGGCCCCTCATACCAGTGCGTCATCCCCGAACTCCTCGCACATGTGCGGCAGATGGCGATCCCCCTGCCGAATCGGTGATACCCGTGCTGTTTGCGCCGTACGCGGGCCGGTGACAACACAGATGACGGGGAAGGGAATTGACATGGCGCTCGCCCAGCCCGAATCGGGAGGGCTGCCGCCTCAGCGGGCAGCACCGCAGCGCGGCTCACTCGCCACCACCGCCTGCATGGAGACCCTTCAGGTGGGGTACCTGCACGCGGTCGCGGCGGCGGCGGGCTGCTCGCTGTCGCAGCCGTTTCCGGACAACGGCATCGACTGGCACGTGAGCCACAGCGCTCCCGGCCACACCGTCGACGACGAAGTGACCATCAAGGTGCAGCTCAAGTGCACCTACCAGCTACCGCCGCGGCCGCCCGGGCCCGCGTACTCCTTCACCCTCGACAACGATCATCTGGTGAAGCTGGCGCGGACCCCGGTCTCGGTGCACAAGATCCTGGTCGTGATGATCGTGCCGCGGGACCGGGAGGACTGGCTGCGGGCCGGTCACGACCGGCTCGATCTGCGGCACTGCTGCTACTGGATCAATCTGGCCGGTCACCCGGTGACCGGCCGGCGCCGGACGACCGTGCGTATACCGACGGCGCGGATCTTCGACGACCGGGCACTGTGCGAGATCATGACCCGGGTCGGCGTGGGAGGGAGACCTTGATGCACCGGCCGATCGGCGAACCGGAAGGCGGGGCCGGATACGGCCCCGTCCTGCCACCGTTCCGCCCCCATCCCGTCCCAGGCGACATCCCCGACGGGTCTCCCGACCCCGGACGGGTAGACCCGCTCGTCCTCGGCGCGCTCCTGGCCCGCCACGGCTGGCGTCGGCGCGGCGGGGCCGCGGGGCGCTACAGCCGCTGGACTCCTCCGGGGGCAGGCGGCTCCACCGGCGCCACGAGCCTCCTCGTGCCCGAGAGCCGCGCGTTCCCGGACTGCGAGGACCTCCTCGGCGAGGCGCTCACCGCGCTCGCCCACAGTGCGGCGCCCTCCGCGCGGGAGGTGCTGGTCGGGCTGACCGTGCCCAGCGACGAGATCCGCTGGTGGCGTGACGTGCCGCCGGGGCCCGCGGGCACCGTGCCCTGGACCGTCCAGGAACAGCTCAGGTCCGCCGCCCGGCAGCTGCTGCTCGCCGGGGCGCTCGCGGTGCGCGGCCGCGCCGGGTACTACGGCGCGCGGCACCGGCGGCAGGCCCAGGCGTCCTTGGAGGGCGTGGTCGTGGGGGCGGCCCAGGGCGGCCGGGGACTGACCGCCTTCGTCCCCGTCGAAGCGGGGCGGGCGATCGCGGTACGGCTCTACCACGCGCTGTACGCGGCACGGGAGGCCGCGGACTACCAGCGGGCCACGGGCGGGATGGAGGCCTTCGACGCGGCGGTCGAGGCGGGGGTGAGCCGCGAGCTCACCGAGGCCCTCGTGGCGCTGGTGCGGGGCACGGAGGGGGCGAGGATCGCGCTGGAGTGGGCCCCCGCCGCCGGGACCCCGGCGGGCTGCGCCGCGCGGCCCGAGCCCGTCGAGTTCTCGGCGGGTGACCTGCCGGCCCTGCGCGAGGCCGGCGCGCGCTATCTGACCGACGAGCCGTCCGTACCGGTCCGGATCACGGGCGCGGTCGTCCGCATGCGCCGCTCGGGCCCGCGGGGCGAGGGAACCGTACGCCTGCGGGTCCTGGCCGGCGCGGAGGTGCCGCACGTCCGGGTGACCCTGGACGAGGAGTCGTACCGCACGGCGGGCCACGCCCACCTCGTGGGCCTGCCGATCCGGGTCGTGGGCCGCCTGGAGAGCAGGGGCGGCTTCCGTCGGCTGACGGACGCGTCCGGGGTCGTACCGGTCCAGGTCGACGAGGCGGAACGGGACCGCCTGATGAAGTCGCTCCACGAGAACCTCGACTTCTTCGAGGAGGCGTGCGGCCCGGGCGAGTGACGGGGGGAGGTTCCCCCCGTCGCCCCCACCGGGCGGCCGGGTCCGCGGCCCGGTAGACCGGCGACTTCGTGCCACCACCCGCGCCGGCGGGACGGGCGCAGCGGGTTCCCCCGTAGCCCCAGGGCGGTCGTGTCCGCGGGCCGGGGACCCCCGCCTGCGGCGAGCCTTCCCGGCCTAGCAGACCGCCGACGCCGTGCCACCACCCGCGCCCGGCGGGACCCACGGCGGTCGGGTCATCCACCCGGCCCTCCTGACGAAGAGGAGCCGCCGCCCACGCACCCGGCCGGGGGAGCCCGCCTGCGGCGGGCCTTCGCGGCCAGGCGAGCCGGGCGACGCGAGCCGCCGCCCCGTGCCCGGGCGCGGGGCTTACCCCCGTCGCCCCCGGCCGCTGGGTTCGTGCGGCGGGGTGTCCGCCTGCGGCGCCCGGCACGTCTGGTGAGGTGGAGCCGCCGCTCGGGCCCGGCCCGGGTGAGTGCGGGGCGCGGGGCTCCCCTCTCGCCACCACCGGCGACTGGCTCCGCGCGGCGGTGGCTTCCGCCTGCTGCGAGCCTGCTGCCGGCCCGGCCTGGGGCGTCCGGTGACGCCGGGCTGCTCGGTCCGGCCCGGCGTGGGTTCGGGCGGCGGCGGCGAGCCGGTCGAGTCGGCCCGGCCGGGGCGTCCCGGTACGCATGGCGTGGGGTCGGGTGGGGGGAAACCGTTTCGCGGGTGGGGGTGTCCGGTCGGTACGATCGGGGGCGGCGCGGCACCTCGTCTCTGCCGCGCACCGTCGGCGTCGGCACTTCGTGTCTGCCCGCGCCCCTATGGAAAGAGCACCTGTGTCTGATGTCCGTGTGACCGTCCAGTCCGCCTCCGGAGTCGAGGATCGGGCGGTGAGCGCGGGCACCACCGCCGGCGCGCTGTTCGCCGACGACCGGTCCGTGATCGCCGCCCGCGTCGGCGGTGAGCTGAAGGACCTCACCTACGTCGTCGCCGAGGGCGATGTCGTCGAGCCCGTCGAGATCTCCTCCCCGGACGGTCTCGACATCCTGCGCCACTCCACCGCGCACGTCATGGCCCAGGCCGTGCAGGAGCTCTTCCCCGAGGCCAAGCTGGGCATCGGCCCGCCGGTCCGTGACGGCTTCTACTACGACTTCGACGTCGAGAAGCCCTTCACCCCCGAGGACCTCAAGAGCATCGAGAAGAAGATGCAGGAGATCCAGAAGCGGGGCCAGCGCTTCTCCCGCCGCGTGGTGACCGACGAGGCCGCCCGCGAGGAGCTCGCCGGCGAGCCGTACAAGCTGGAGCTCATCGGCATCAAGGGCTCCGCCTCGACCGACGACGGCGCCAACGTCGAGGTGGGCGGCGGCGAGCTGACCATCTACGACAACCTCGACGCCAAGACCGGCGAGCTGTGCTGGAAGGACCTCTGCCGCGGTCCCCACCTGCCCACCACCCGGAACATCCCCGCGTTCAAGCTCATGCGCAACGCCGCCGCCTACTGGCGCGGCAGCGAGAAGAACCCGATGCTCCAGCGCATCTACGGCACCGCCTGGCCGTCGAAGGACGAGCTGAAGGCCCACCTCGACTTCCTCGCCGAGGCCGAGAAGCGCGACCACCGCAAGCTCGGCAACGAGCTCGACCTCTTCTCCGTCCCGGACGAGATCGGCTCCGGCCTCGCCGTCTTCCACCCCAAGGGCGGCATCATCCGCCGGGTCATGGAGGACTACTCGCGCAAGCGCCACGAGGAGGAGGGCTACGAGTTCGTCTACTCGCCGCACGCCACCAAGGGCAAGCTGTTCGAGAAGTCGGGCCACCTCGACTGGTACGCCGAGGGCATGTACCCCCCCATGCAGCTCGACGAGGGCGTGGACTACTACCTCAAGCCCATGAACTGCCCGATGCACAACCTGATCTTCGACGCGCGCGGGCGTTCCTACCGTGAACTGCCGCTGCGCCTCTTCGAGTTCGGCACCGTGTACCGGTACGAGAAGTCCGGCGTCGTGCACGGCCTGACCCGTGCCCGCGGCTTCACCCAGGACGACGCGCACATCTACTGCACCCGCGAGCAGATGGCGGAGGAGCTGGACAAGACCCTCACCTTCGTCCTGAACCTGCTGCGCGACTACGGTCTGACCGACTTCTACCTGGAGCTGTCCACCAAGGACCCGGAGAAGTTCGTCGGCTCCGACGAGGTCTGGGAGGAGGCCACCGCGGTCCTCCAGCAGGTCGCCGAGAAGCAGGGCCTCCCGCTCACCCCCGACCCGGGCGGCGCCGCCTTCTACGGCCCGAAGATCTCCGTGCAGGCGCGCGACGCCATCGGCCGCACCTGGCAGATGTCGACCGTGCAGCTGGACTTCAACCTGCCGGAGCGCTTCGACCTGGAGTACACCGGCCCCGACGGCACCAAGCAGCGTCCGGTCATGATCCACCGCGCGCTGTTCGGCTCCATCGAGCGCTTCTTCGCGGTCCTCCTCGAGCACTACGCGGGCGCCATGCCGCCGTGGCTGGCCCCGGTCCAGGCGACCGGCATCCCGATCGGCGACGCGCACATCCCGTACCTGCAGGAGTTCGCCGCCAAGGCGAAGAAGCAGGGGCTGCGGGTCGAGGTCGACGCCTCCTCCGACCGGATGCAGAAGAAGATCAGGAACGCCCAGAAGCAGAAGGTGCCGTTCATGATCATCGCCGGTGACGAGGACATGGCCAACGGCGCCGTCTCCTTCCGCTACCGCGACGGTTCGCAGGAGAACGGCATCCCGGTCGACGAGGCCATCGCCAAGATCGCCAAGGTCGTCGAGGAGCGCGTCCAGGTCTGAGCGCCGCGGACGTAGGTCATGAGGCCCCCGGGGAGCCCCCCGGGGGCCTCATCTCGTCCTCCCGCGCGAACGTCTGGATCAGCCAGGACGAGAAGGAACCCGTCACCGCGCCGAGGAGTGCCAGCCCGCACCCCATCACGCCCACGGCCGTGACCCGGCCCATGGGCGTCACCGGGGACACGTCGCCGTAGCCCACCGTCGACAGCGTGGAGCACGCCCACCAGACCGCGTCCCCGAAGGTACGGATCGTGGCGCCCGGCGCCCCGTACTCGTAGTGGTACACCGTGAGCGCGCCCGCGAAGCCGAGCAGGGTGGCCGTGAGACCGGCGTAGGCCATGACCCGGGCGTAGAGGGTGAGACGGGGCTGGTCGCGGCGGCGCTGGATCCGCTCGTAGATGTTCACGACCCGCAGGGGGCGCAGCAGCGGCAGCACCAGGACCACGGTGTCCAGGAAGTGGGTGCGGACGAACCGCAGCGGGCGCTGGCCGCTCAGCCGCAGCCGTACCGCGTAGTCCACGGCGAACACGGCCCAGGCGGCGCACACCACCGCCAGACAGAAGTCCAGCCAGGCGTCCGGGAGACCGGGGGCCAGCACCTGTACCGCGTACCCGGCGAAGAACAGCAGGGAAAGCACCGCCAGCGGGGTCTCCATCCGGCGGTCCCAGCGCTCCTGTGCCTCTGGCCTCTCGTTCATCGGATCAGCATCTCCGGGGCCGCGTGAGCATCGCCCCGGCGACACGGTCCGAACGGGCGAAGCAATATGCTGCACAGCATGACGACTGAGCCGGAGCAGCAGATCGGAGTGGGGACGCAGGACGCGTTCCAGCGCCTGTGGACGCCTCACCGGATGGCGTACATCCAGGGCGAGAACAAGCCGACCGGGCCGGGTGCCGAGGACGGCTGCCCGTTCTGCACGATTCCGGCGAAGTCGGACGAGGACGGGCTCGTGATAGCGCGTGGCGAGCACGTGTACTCCGTGCTGAACCTCTACCCGTACAACGGCGGACACCTGATGGTGGTGCCCTACCGTCATGTCGCCGACTACACGGATCTGAACGAGGCGGAGACGGCCGAGCTCGGCGAGTTCACCAAGCGCGCCATGATCGCGCTGCGGACGGCGTCCGGTGCGCACGGCTTCAACATCGGCATGAACCAGGGCGCGGTCGCCGGTGCCGGCATCGCCGCCCATCTGCACCAGCACGTGGTGCCGCGCTGGGGCGGCGACACCAACTTCATGCCGGTCGTCGGCCATACGAAGGTGCTGCCGCAGCTTCTCGCCGACACCCGCAAGATGCTCGCCGACGCCTGGCCGGCGTCGTCGAGCCTCGCGTAACCGCTTCGCGTCCGCCCGCCCGCTCGGCGTCCGACCGCTACGCGTCGTAGACGTCGGCCTTCTTCGGGCCCGGGTCCTGGATGGCGCCGCTCAGGATCAGCGAGCGGTTGGTGAAGCGCTCCGTGTCCACGCCGTGTTCGTCGAGTACCTGGATGGTCGCGGCGTGGACGGCGCGCATCACAGGCGTCGCCGTGCGGATGGCGTCGTCGGCCATGAAGCGGTGCCGCCAGGGCTGTGCGGCCCAGGCGTGCCGCAGGCCGAAGGGCTCGGGCAGGACGAGCTTGCCGCCGAGGAAGTCCAGGATCGGCGGGAACCAGGTCAGCGGGGCGCGGACCGCGAGGCGGACCACCTCGTCGGTGTCGACGAGCGGCAGCTGGATCTCCCTGGTCTCCCAGAACCGGACGGTCTTGTTGACCTCCTTGGTCTTCGCCTTGGGCTTGGTGGTGAAGAGGGAGTGGACCGGGCCCAGGGCGTGGCCGGTGACCTCGACCCGCAGCGTGTGCAGCAGTGAGGTGACCGTGATCATCATGGTCAGGACCAGCTGGCCGTCCCAGAGCGTGAACTGCACGCCCAGGTAGTGGCGGTTGCCGCTGCCGAACTGCTGGTCGTTGCAGATGCGCTGTATCTCGTGCGGCTTCACCTGGAAGTGCACGATGTTCTCGCCCTCGGGGCGGGCGACCTCGTCGGCGCCCTCGCCGACGGGGGAGACGATCCAGTGCTTGACGGTCGGCTTGGGGAAACCGGTCTTGAGGGAGCCGCGCTCCAGGAGCGTGAGCTGATCGTGGATCTTCCGTACGACGTCCCAGGCGCGGAAGTCGTGGATCTCGTTGCCCTCCTTGGGGACCAGCTCCTCGGCGAGCGTCCAGCTGCCCCAGCGCGTGCCCATGCCCAGTATTCCCTTGGGGCCCGCGTAGAAGACGATGTTGGACTGCTGCTCCGCCGTCAGCTTCTCCAGGTTCTGGCGCAGGTCCTCGGCGGCCTTCTCGCCCGGGTCCTGGGGGACCGCCTCGGGGATCTTGGCGCCGATGCCGCCGCCGCTGAGCAGGGAGGACCAGCGCTCACGCAGATCCCTGGCCGTGGTCTCGCAGGCCCGCTTGGCGAGGAACCAGCCGGCGACCGGGGCCACGATCATCGCCCGGAGGTAGATCGAGAGCACCCCGTCGACCGGAAGCTTGAGCAGGACGACGACGGCGAGCAGGCCGGCGCCGACGAGAAGCGCGGTACCCACGGCGCTGGTGCGCTTGTTCTCCGTGCCGGCGACGAAGCGGCGCAGCTGGATGACGCCGAGCCAGAGCAGCAGGCCGGGCAGGAAGAGGATGCCGAAGACCAAGGTGATCAGCGTCAGCTTGGTGTCACGCTGCTTGCGGATGCGCGTGGCCGCCAGACAGTGCTCGACCACGGGCTGCGGCTCGGTGCCGAAGGACTGGATGAGCGCCTTGCGGGCGCCGCCGAGCATGCGCACCTGCACCGCCCGCGAGAAGGCCTCACCGAGGTCCGGACGGAAGAGCTTGTTCCACTTGCCTTCCGTGACCTTGGACTTGTGCCAGTCGTTGTTGGCGTCCAGGATCGCCTTGACGTCGCCGTCGCGGTACGCGGCGGAGGCGAGGGCATGCGTCGCCGCCGTCTGTCCGTCCGAGCCCTGGAGGGGAATCTGAGCCCCGGGTCCGAAACTGCCGATCGTCACTGATGCCCCCATCGCCGCGTGCCCGCGTGGTTCACCGCGTATCCCTCTGCGGCCTGTTCCCAACTACCGCGCCCCGCACACCTGCTGAGCTGGGCACCACAGCGTAACCGGGTACCGGTGGATGCGTCACGAGTCGGCCGGATGCCGCCCGTCGGAGGGGAGTCGGACGGGCGGCGTTCCGCAGGGGACGAGGAGGCTAGGACCCCTTCTCCGCCTGTTCGCGGATCTTCTCCGCGAGGTGGGGCGGCATCGCCTCATGACGGGCGTACGTGCGGTCGAAACGGCCGGTTCCGTGCGAGATGGAACGGAGGTCGACCGCGTACCGGCCGATCTCGATCTCCGGGACCTCGGCTCGCACCAACGTCCGGCCGGGGCCCGCCTGTTCGGTGCCGACGACGCGGCCGCGCCGCCCGGACAGATCGCTCATCACCGGGCCCACGTACTCGTCGGGGACGAGGACCTGGACCTCGGCGACCGGCTCCAGGAGCTGGATGCTCGCGTCGGCGGCCGCCTCGCGCAGCGCCAGGGCGCCCGCCGTCTGGAAGGCCGCGTCGGAGGAGTCGACCGAGTGGGCCTTGCCGTCGCGCAACGTGATGCGTACGTCGACCAGCGGGTATCCGGCGGCGACCCCGCGCGCGGCCTGGGCCCGTACCCCCTTCTCGACGGAGGGGATGAACTGGCGCGGGACGGCCCCGCCCACCACCTTGTCGGCGAACTCGATGCCGCTGCCCGGGGGCAGGGGCTCGACGTCGATCTCGCAGATCGCGTACTGGCCGTGGCCGCCGGACTGTTTGACGTGCCGGCCCCGCCCGGCCGACGGTCCGCCGAAGGTCTCGCGGAGCGACACCTTGTGCGGGACCGCGTCGACCTGCACCCCGTACCGCTTGCGCAGCCGCTCCAGGGCCACGTCCATATGCGCCTCGCCCAGGCACCACAGGACGACCTGGTGCGTGTCCTGGTTCTGCTCCAGACGCATGGTGGGGTCCTCGGCGACGAGCCGGGCCAGGCCCTGGGAGAGCCGGTCCTCGTCGGCCTTGCTGTGGGCCTCGATCGCGAGCGGGAGCAGCGGATCGGGCATCGTCCACGGCTCCATCAGGAGCGGATCGTCCTTGGCGGAGAGGGTGTCGCCGGTCTCCGCGCGGCCGAGCTTGCCGACACAGGCGAGGTCGCCCGCGATGCACCGGTTGAGCGTGCGCTGCTGCTTGCCGAAGGGGGAGGTCAGCGCACCGATCCGCTCGTCGACGTCGTGGTCCTCGTGACCGCGGTCGGTCAGTCCGTGCCCCGAGACATGGACGGTCTCGTCGGGACGCAGGGTGCCGGAGAAGACCCGGACCAGCGAGATCCGGCCGACGTACGGGTCGGAGGCGGTCTTGACGACCTCGGCGACCAGCGGGCCCTCCGGATCGCAGGTGACCGCCGGCCGCGGAACGCCGTCCGGCGTGGTCACGGCGGGCGCCTCGCGCTCCAGCGGCGTCGGGAAGCCGCCGGTGATCAGCTCAAGCAGCTCGACGGTGCCGAGCCCCTGCTTCCCGCCGTCCGATGCCGGAGCCGCGGCCAGCACCGGATGGAAGGTGCCGCGGGCGACGGCCGTCTCCAGATCGTCGATCAGCGACTTGATGTCGATCTCCTCGCCGCCGAGATAGCGGTCCATGAGGGTCTCGTCCTCGCTCTCGGCGATGATCCCCTCGATCAGCCGGCCGCGGGCCTCCGCGATCAGCGCCCGTTGCTCTTCGTCCGGCGGATTCTCCTGCCGTACGCCCGTGGAGTAGTCGAAGATCCGCTCCGAGAGCAGACCGACCAGTCCGGTGGCCGGGGCATGCCCGTCCGGCGCCTCGGCGCCGTGGACGGGCAGATAGAGGGGGAGTACGGCGTCGGGATCGTCGCCGCCGAAGATGGCGGAGCAGACGGAGGTCAGCTCGTCGAAGCCGGTGCGGGCCGTGTCCAGGTGGGTGACGACGATGGCGCGCGGCATGCCGACGGCCGCGCACTCCTCCCAGACCATGCGGGTCGAGCCGGCGATCGCGTCGGCCTCCTGAGCTGCCGAGACGACGAAAAGGGCCGCGTCCGCGGCGCGCAGACCGGCCCTGAGCTCCCCGACGAAGTCGGCGTATCCGGGAGTGTCGAGGAGATTGATCTTGTACCCGTCCCATTCGAGCGGGACGAGGGAGAGCTGTACGGAACGTTGCTGGCGGTGCTCGATCTCGTCGTAGTCGGAGAGGGTGCCGCCGTCCTCGACGCGCCCGGCCCGGTTGACCGCCCCCGCGGTCAGGGCCAGCGCCTCGACGAGTGTCGTCTTTCCCGATCCGCTGTGGCCGACCAGCACCACGTTCCGTACGGCCGAGGGCCGGTCGGCCGTTGGAGCCCTGCCGGCGGCTCCGGAGTGTGTGTTCGCCTTGTCGCCCATGATGTTCCTCCCGATCGCTTGCACGGTGAGGCGGGGCGCGGGCGCGGGGGAGTCGGCGCGGAAAGGCGATCGCGTGCAGCTCCGGCGATGCCCGCGGTGGTCCTTCGAGCTTTGCACCGACGTCAGAGTGCGTCCATACGTCGTACACGACGCGGCGGGGCGGGTGCCCGGCATGGCGGCGGGGTGGTCCTGGCTACGATGGGCGAGCCGGTGGTCGTAGGGACCGCGGCCCACCGAACCTCGGGAAGGCCATGCTGAACAAGTACGCGCGTGCATTTTTTACGCGTGTCCTCACACCGTTCGCCGCGTTTCTGCTCCGCCGGGGTGTCAGCCCCGACGCGGTCACGCTCATCGGCACGGCCGGAGTGATGGCGGGTGCGCTGGTCTTCTTCCCCAGGGGAGAGTTCTTCTGGGGCACGATCGTCATCACCCTCTTCGTCTTCTCCGATCTCGTCGACGGCAACATGGCCCGGCAGGCCGGCATCTCCAGCCGCTGGGGCGCGTTCCTCGACTCGACCCTCGACCGGGTCGCCGACGGCGCCATCTTCGGTGGCTTCGCGCTCTGGTACGCGGGTACCGGCAACGACAACGTGCTGTGCGCCGTCTCCATCTTCTGCCTGGCCAGCGGTCAGGTCGTCTCGTACACCAAGGCACGAGGCGAATCGATTGGCCTGCCGGTCGCGGTCAACGGCCTGGTCGAACGGGCCGAGCGGCTCGTGATCTCGCTGGTCGCCGCCGGCCTCGCCGGACTCCACGCCTTCGGCGTACCCGGGGTCGACGTCCTGTTGCCGATCGCGCTGTGGATCGTCGCCGTGGGCTCCGCGGTGACGCTGGGACAGCGGGTGGTCACGGTACGACGGGAGTCGGCGGAGGCGGACGCGGCCGCCGCACGGGGGAACGAGGCGACGTCATGACTGAGGCGAGCGAGCTGCGGGACCGGCTGACCGACAGCCTGTACGGGCTCGGCTGGGCGACGGTGAAGAAGCTGCCGGAGCCGGTCGCGGCCGGGCTCGGGCGGCGGATCGCCGACATCGCCTGGAAACGGCGCGGCAAGAGCGTCCAGCGCCTGGAGTCCAACCTCGCGCGCGTGGTGCCCGACGCCACGCCCGAGCGGCTCGCCGAGCTGTCGAAGGCCGGGATGCGCTCCTACATGCGGTACTGGATGGAGTCCTTCCGGCTGCCGACCTGGAGCAAGGAACGGGTCGACGGCGGCTTCGACGTCAAGGACGTCCACTACCTGAAGGACGGTCTCGCCTCGGGGCGCGGCGTCATACTCGCCCTGCCGCACCTGGCCAACTGGGACCTCGCGGGCGTGTGGGTGACCCGCTCGCTCGGCGTGCCCTTCACGACGGTCGCCGAGCGGCTCAAGCCGGAGACGCTCTACGACCGGTTCGTCGCCTACCGCGAGTCCCTCGGCATGGAGGTCCTGCCGCACTCCGGCGGCACCGCCTTCGGGACGCTCGCGCGTCGGCTGCGCGACGGTGGCCTGATCTGCCTGGTCGCGGACCGCGACCTGTCGGCCTCCGGCACCGAGGTCACCTTCTTCGGCGAGACGGCCCGGATGCCGGCCGGTCCGGCGCTGCTCGCCCAGCAGACGGGCGCGCTGCTGCTGCCCGTGACGCTCTGGTACGACGACAGCCCGGTCATGAAGGGGCGGGTGCACCCGCCCGTCGACGTACCCGAGACAGGTACGCGGGCCGAGAAGACGTCTGTGATGACACAGGCGCTGGCGGACGTCTTCGCCACCGGCATCGCGGACCACCCGGAGGACTGGCACATGCTGCAACGACTGTGGTTGAAGGACCTGGAGGAGCGGCGGCCGTGAGAATCGGGATCGTCTGCCCGTACTCCTGGGACGTGCCGGGCGGCGTCCAGTTCCACATCCGGGATCTCGCCGAGCATCTGATCAGGCTGGGGCACGAGGTGTCGGTGCTCGCCCCCGCCGACGACGAGACGCCCCTGCCGGCGTACGTCGTCTCGGCGGGACGCGCCGTGCCGGTGCCGTACAACGGCTCCGTGGCCCGGCTGAACTTCGGCTTCCTGTCGGCGGCGCGGGTACGGCGCTGGCTGCACGAAGGCACGTTCGACGTCATCCACATCCACGAGCCGGCCTCCCCCTCGCTCGGCCTGCTGAGCTGCTGGGCGGCGCAGGGGCCGATCGTCGCCACCTTCCACACCTCGAACCCGCGCTCGCGGGCGATGATCGCCGCGTACCCGATCCTGCAGCCCGCGCTGGAGAAGATCAGCGCGCGGATCGCGGTGAGCGAGTACGCGCGACGGACCCTGGTCGAGCACCTGGGCGGCGACGCGGTGGTCATCCCCAACGGTGTCGACGTCGACTTCTTCGCGCGGGCCGAGTCGAAGGCGGAGTGGCAGGGGGGCACTCTGGGGTTCATCGGGCGGATCGACGAGCCGAGGAAGGGCCTCCCGGTCCTGATGAAGGCGCTGCCGAAGATCCTCGCGGAGCGGCCCGGGACACGGCTCCTGGTCGCCGGGCGCGGCGACGAGGAGGAGGCGGTGGCCTCGCTGCCGCCCGAGATGCGCTCCCGGGTCGAGTTCCTCGGGATGGTCAGCGACGAGGACAAGGCGCGGCTGCTGCGCAGCGTCGACGTCTACGTGGCGCCGAACACCGGCGGCGAGAGCTTCGGGATCATCCTGGTCGAGGCGCTGTCGGCGGGCGCGCCGGTCCTCGCCTCGGACCTGGACGCCTTCGCACAGGTCCTGGACCAGGGCGCGGCGGGCGAGCTGTTCGCCAACGAGGACGCGGACGCGCTCGCGGACGCGGCGATCCGGCTCCTCGGCGACGAGGCCCGGCGGGCGGAGCTGAGCAAGCGGGGCAGCGCGCATGTGCGGCGCTTCGACTGGTCGACCGTGGGTGCGGACATCCTCGCGGTCTACGAGACGGTGACGGACGGCGCGGCATCGGTGGCGACGGACGAACGCGTCGGCCTGCGGGCGAGGTTGGGGCTCGCGCGGGACTAGCCCTTGCGCGGGCGGCGGACCTGGGCTCCCCCCCAACCCACGAGGGCGGCCCGTTCAGGGTCAGTTCAGGGTGGGTGCCTGGCAGGCTTGAGGGGTGACCTCAACGACCGTTCAGCTCCTGGACCTTGGGTACTTCGTACGGCCCGCCGAGGAGTGGGGCGGGCCCCACGCGCGCGTGGAGCCGGTCCTCGCGTACCTCGTACGCCACGAGGGCGGCACCCTCGTCTTCGACACGGGGATCGGGACAGGCTCCCCCGAGACCGACGCGCACTATCAGCCGCGGCGCAGAGCGCTGACCGTCAGTCCCGAGGACGTCGATCTCGTCGTCAACTGCCACCTCCACTTCGACCACATCGGCGGCAACCAGCTCTTCCCCGACACCCCCGTCCTCGTCCAGCGCAAGGAACTCGCCACCGCACGGGCCGGCGACTACACCCTCGACCGGCTGCTCGACGGCGTCCGGTACCAGGAGATCGACGGCGAGTACGAGATCGCCCCCGGGATCACCGTCGTGCCCACCCCCGGGCACACCGAGGGCCACCAGTCCCTCGTGATCGACCACGGCGACCACGTCACCGTCCTCGCCGGACAGGCCTACGACTTCGCCGCCGAGTTCGGGGTTCCGTACCGGCCCTGGCTCGACCGGCTCGCGGAACTCGCCCGCGGGCGGACGGCATACGTCCGCTTCGCCCACGACCGTGACCTCTGGGAGGGTGTGCTGCCCCCGCGACGGTAGCCTGTGCGCCCGTGACCGAAACCCTGATCTGGACCGTCGTCGCGCTGATCGCGATCGGCCTGTACCTCAGCTGGACCGCCGGCCGCCTCGACCGGCTGCACGCGCGGATCGACGCGGCCCGCGCCGCCCTCGACGCCCAGTTGCTGCGCCGGGCCTCGGTCGCCCAGGAGCTGGCCACCTCAGGAATCCTCGACCCGGCCGCCTCGATCGTGCTCTACGAGGCCGCGCACGCGGCCCGGCAGGCCGAGGAGGACCACCGCGAGGTCGCCGAGAGCGAGCTGAGCCAGGCGCTGCGCGCGGTGTTCGGCGAGCCCGAGCAGGTCGAGGCGGTACGGGAGGCCCCCGGCGGCGAGGAGGCCGCGGGAGAGCTCGCGGCGGCCGTACGCAGGGTGCCGATGGCCCGCAGGTTCCACAACGACGCCGTGCGCGCCGCACGCGCCCTGCGTCGCCACCGCACGGTGCGCTGGTTCCGGCTCGCCGGTCACGCCCCGTTCCCGCTGGCCTTCGAAATGGACGACGAGCCGCCCGTGGCCCTTGCCGATCGCCCGGCCTGAGCCCCGTAGCCTGCGAAAACGATCCACCGGCTCCCTATTGGCCCTTGATGTGGACTGGTGGTGGCCTGTTTCCTCACTGTTGTCTCAACACCGCTTTCACGAGTGAGGTCCCTGTGTCCACCACGCTTCCCAACAGCAACCAGTCCCCCGAGACCGGCACCGCGCGCGTCAAGCGCGGCATGGCCGAGCAGCTCAAGGGTGGCGTGATCATGGACGTGGTCAACGCCGAGCAGGCGAAGATCGCCGAGGACGCCGGCGCCGTGGCCGTCATGGCCCTGGAGCGGGTCCCCGCCGACATCCGCAAGGACGGCGGCGTGGCCCGTATGTCCGACCCGAACATGATCGAGGAGATCATCGGCGCGGTCTCCATCCCGGTCATGGCCAAGTCCCGCATCGGCCACTTCGTCGAGGCCCAGGTCCTGCAGTCCCTCGGTGTCGACTACATCGACGAGTCCGAGGTCCTCACCCCGGCCGACGAGGTCAACCACTCCGACAAGTGGGCCTTCACCACCCCCTTCGTCTGTGGCGCCACCAACCTGGGCGAGGCCCTGCGCCGCATCGCCGAGGGCGCGGCCATGATCCGCTCCAAGGGCGAGGCCGGCACCGGCAACGTCGTCGAGGCCGTCCGCCACCTGCGCCAGATCAAGAACGAGATCGCCAAGCTGCGCGGCTTCGACAACAACGAGCTGTTCGCCGCCGCCAAGGAGCTCCGCGCCCCGTACGAGCTCGTCAAGGAGGTCGCCGAGCTCGGCAAGCTGCCGGTCGTGCTGTTCTCCGCCGGTGGTGTCGCCACCCCGGCCGACGCCGCGCTGATGCGCCAGCTCGGTGCCGAGGGCGTCTTCGTCGGCTCCGGCATCTTCAAGTCGGGCGACCCGGCCAAGCGTGCCGCCGCCATCGTGAAGGCCACCACCTTCTACGACGACCCGAAGATCATCGCGGACGCCTCCCGCAACCTGGGCGAGGCCATGGTCGGCATCAACTGCGACACCCTCCCCGAGTCCGAGCGCTACGCCAACCGCGGCTGGTAATCACTCATGAGCACACCCGTCATCGGTGTCCTGGCACTCCAGGGCGACGTACGGGAGCACCTGATCGCCCTGGCCGCGGCTGACGCCGTGGCCAGGCCGGTCCGGCGCCCCGAGGAACTCGCCGAGGTCGACGGCCTCGTCATACCCGGCGGCGAGTCCACCACCATCTCCAAGCTGGCCGAGCTCTTCGGTCTGATGGAGCCGCTGCGCGAGCGCATCGCCGCCGGGATGCCGGTGTACGGCACCTGCGCCGGCCTGATCATGCTCGCCGACAAGATCCTCGACCCGCGCTCGGGCCAGGAGACCTTCGGCGGCATCGACATGATCGTCCGCCGCAACGCGTTCGGGCGGCAGAACGAGTCCTTCGAGGCCGGTGTCGCCGTCAGCGGCATCGAGGACGGCCCCGTCGAGGGCGTCTTCATCCGCGCCCCGTGGGTCGAGTCCGTCGGCGCGGAGGTGGAGATCCTCGCCGAGCACGAGGGCCACATCGTCGCCGTACGGCAGGGCCGGGCGCTCGCGACCTCGTTCCACCCCGAGCTCACCGGCGACCACCGCCTGCACGGCCTGTTCGTCGACATGGTGCGCGACGCGCGGTGACGAGGTCCCGGTAAGATCTCTCGGGTTCGTTCAGAAATGGGTTACGCGAAGGAGACAGGCAGATGTCCGGCCACTCTAAATGGGCTACGACGAAGCACAAGAAGGCCGTGATCGACGCCAAGCGCGGCAAGCTCTTCGCGAAGCTGATCAAGAACATCGAGGTCGCCGCCCGCACCGGCGGTGCCGACCCCGAGGGCAACCCGACCCTCTTCGACGCCATCCAGAAGGCGAAGAAGAGCTCCGTCCCGAACAAGAACATCGACTCCGCGGTCAAGCGCGGCGGCGGCCTCGAGGCCGGCGGCGTCGACTACGAGACGATCATGTACGAGGGCTACGGCCCCAACGGTGTCGCGGTGCTCATCGAGTGCCTCACCGACAACCGCAACCGTGCCGCCTCCGACGTCCGCGTCGCCATGACCCGCAACGGCGGCTCCATGGCCGACCCGGGCTCGGTCTCGTACCTGTTCAACCGCAAGGGCGTCATCGTGCTGCCCAAGGGTGAGCTGACCGAGGACGACGTCCTCGGCGCCGTCCTCGACGCGGGCGCCGAAGAGGTCAACGACCTCGGCGAGAGCTTCGAGGTCATCAGCGAGGCCACCGACATGGTCGCCGTCCGTACCGCCCTCCAGGAGGCCGGTATCGACTACGACTCCGCCGACTCCAGCTTCGTCCCGACCATGCAGGTCGAGCTGGACGAGGAGGGCGCGCGCAAGATCTTCAAGCTGATCGACGCGCTGGAGGACAGCGACGACGTGCAGAACGTCTTCGCCAACTTCGACGTCAGCGACGAGGTCATGGAGAAGGTCGACGCCTGATCACGGACCTGACGAGCGTACGACCGGCCCGACGGAGCTTTCCGTCGGGCCGGTCGGTTTCTCAGGCCTGGGCCCGCCCGGGCCCAGGCCCAGGCGCAGGCCAGGGCCCCTTCCCGTTCCCGCGGCACATGGAAGAGCGGCCCGCCGGAATACCGGCGGGCCGCTCTTCGGAATCCCGGCTGCGTCAGAGATCAGCGGGATGCGGGCTCACGGTCAGTCGATCCGCTTGAAGTCGCCCGAGTTCTTGACGCTGCCCGATGCGCCGCCCTTGGCGGTGACCTTCTTCATCCTGCTGGTGTTGCCGTCCTGCCACCAGATGTTGATCGAGGCCTCGTAGGAGCAGGTGTTGCGGTAGTAGACCGTGGTGGTGGTCCAGCCCTCGGACCAGGACCAGCTGAAGCAGCCGGTCTTTCCGCGGTGGATCTCCGAGGTCGCCGCCTGGGCGGGCGAGCTGAGGCCGACCGTGGCGAGAGCGAGCGCGGCGCCCGTGACGCCGATCTTGGACATGCGACGCATGTTTCCCCCTGCTGAGTTGTGTGGTCGAAATGGTCGAACTAATCGAACGTTCACACGTCGGTCAAACGTGCGAACTTCGGGTGATCATAGTGACTGTCGATCATGGAGGCAAAGCAGAAACGCCGCCCTCGGTTGCTGCCCCGTCGGGTCGCCAGGCCCGCCGGCCGGCGTCGTCGGCCGTGGTGTCAGTGGCAGCCGGTAGCCTTCAGGCGGTTGCCGAAGGATGGAGGAGCTGTGCGTGTCTTGGGTGTTGACCCCGGACTGACGCGGTGCGGCGTGGGAGTCGTCGACGGCGTGGCCGGGCGGTCTTTGACCATGCTCGGCGTCGGAGTCGTACGCACCGCCGCGGACGAGGAGATCGGCGCGCGGCTCGTCCTCATCGAACAGGGCATCGAGGCCTGGATCGACGAGTACCAACCCGAACTGGTCGCGGTGGAGCGGGTCTTCAGCCAGCACAACGTGCGTACGGTGATGGGCACCGCCCAGGCCAGCGCCGTCGCCATGCTCTGCGCGTCCCGGCGCGGCATCCCCGTCGCCCTGCACACCCCCAGCGAGGTCAAGGCCGCCGTCACCGGCAGCGGCCGCGCCGACAAGGCCCAGGTCGGCGCGATGGTCACGCGGCTTCTGCGGCTCTCCGCCCCGCCGAAGCCGGCCGACGCGGCGGACGCGCTCGCCCTCGCCATCTGTCACATCTGGCGGGCGCCCGCACAGAACCGTCTCCAGCAGGCCGCCGCCGCCCACCGCGCGGCCGCGCATGCGTCACGCCTACCGCATGCATCACCCGCACCGCGCACACCGAAAGGCCGTACCGCATGATCGCCTTCGTGAGCGGCCCCGTCGCCGCCCTCGCCCCGACCACGGCCGTGATCGAAGTCGGCGGCATCGGCATGGCCGTCCAGTGCACCCCGGACACCCTCTCCCACCTGAGGATCGGTCAGGAAGCGCGGCTCGCCACGTCGTTGGTGGTACGGGAGGACTCGCTGACCCTGTACGGATTCGCGGACGACGACGAGCGGCAGGTCTTCGAGCTGCTCCAGACCGCGAGCGGCGTCGGACCGAGGCTGGCCCAGGCGATGCTCGGCGTGCACTCCCCGGACGCGCTGCGCCTCGCCGTCTCCACCGGTGACGAGAAGGCGCTGACCGCCGTCCCGGGCATCGGCAAGAAGGGCGCGCAGAAGCTGCTCCTCGAGCTGAAGGACAAGCTCGGCGCCCCGCTGGGCAGCAGCGGCCTGGTCGGTGCGCAGCGTGCCGCGGCCGCGGGACCCGCCCCCTGGACCGAGCAGCTGTTCGCCGCCTTGACGGGCCTCGGCTACGCGAGCCGCGAGGCGGAGGAGGCGCTTTCCGCCGTGACCCCGCAGGCCGAGGCGGCGATCGCCGCCGGCGGCTCGGCCCCGGTCCCGCAGCTCCTCCGCGCCGCGCTGCAGACCTTGAACCGCGCCAGATAGCCCTGCGGGGCTCGCCCCCCACCCCGCCCCTTGCTGAAACCCGGGGCAAGCCCCCGGACCCCCGTACGGCCTGTGGCCGTGTCCTCAAGCGCCGGACGGGCCGAAATTTCAGCCCCGCCGGCGCTTGAGGCGCGGGGTCTGGGGCGGAGCCCCAGTTCGGGAAGGGGGCGGGGTGGGGAAAGGCCCCGCAGGGCCCGCGACCGACCGCCGACAGACCACCGCACCACACCACGAAGGCAGACACCGTGAACTGGGACGACGAGACCACCGGGGACGACGAGGAGCGCATCGTCGGTGCCGCCGCCGAGGGCGACGACCAGGCCGTCGAGGCGGCCCTGCGGCCCAAGGACCTCAGCGAGTTCGTCGGGCAGGAGAAGGTGCGCCAGCAGCTCGACCTGGTCCTCAAGGCCGCCCGCCAGCGCGGCGCCACCGCCGATCACGTCCTGCTCTCCGGCGCCCCCGGCCTCGGCAAGACCACCCTGTCGATGATCATCGCGGCGGAGATGAACGCCCCGATCCGGATCACCTCCGGCCCCGCCATCCAGCACGCCGGCGACCTGGCCGCGATCCTCTCCTCCCTCCAGGAGGGGGAGATCCTCTTCCTCGACGAGATCCACCGCATGTCCCGCCCCGCCGAGGAGATGCTCTACATGGCGATGGAGGACTTCCGCGTCGACGTCATCGTCGGCAAGGGCCCCGGCGCCACCGCCATCCCGCTGGAGCTGCCGCCCTTCACCCTCGTCGGCGCCACCACCCGGGCCGGACTCCTGCCGCCCCCGCTCCGCGACCGCTTCGGCTTCACCGGCCACATGGAGTTCTACGACCCCGCCGAACTCGAGCGCGTCATCCACCGCTCCGCCGGACTCCTCGACGTCGAGATCGACACCGCCGGAGCCGCCGAGATCGCCGGCCGCTCCCGCGGCACCCCCCGCATCGCCAACCGCCTCCTGCGCCGCGTCCGCGACTACGCCCAGGTCAGGGCCGACGGCGTGATCACCCGCGAGATCTCCGCTGCCGCGCTCGGCGTCTACGAGGTGGACAGCCGCGGCCTCGACCGGCTCGACCGGGCCGTCCTGGAGGCCCTGCTCAAGCTCTTCGGCGGCGGCCCGGTCGGTCTGTCGACCCTCGCGGTGGCGGTGGGGGAGGAGCGGGAGACCGTCGAGGAGGTCGCCGAACCCTTCCTCGTACGAGAAGGACTCCTGGCGCGCACACCCCGTGGTCGGGTCGCCACTCCGGCGGCATGGACACACCTCGGACTCGTTCCGCCGCAGGCAGCGGCCCCGGGCGCGCCAGGAAGCGGACAACAGGGGCTCTTCAGGGCGTGACGGCGCGGAGACTCGTCGGGGCAGGAACCAGGGTGCGATGCTGGACGTTGTTCCAACGATGCGGACTCGCCTAGACTCCGCCGATGCCGACCTTTCTGGCCGGCACGCCCACCCCCGAAGATCAGGCCGCGGGATCTCCGCGTCCGTGCGAAGGAAACCCGTCCCGTGAGTATCGTGACCCTCCTCCCCTTCATCGTCCTCATCGGGGCCATGTTCCTGATGACCCGCTCTGCGAAGAAGAAGCAGCAGGCGGCCGCGCAGATGCGCGACGAGATGCAGCCCGGCACCGGCGTGCGCACGATCGGGGGGATGTACGCCACCGTCAAGGAGATCGGCGACGAGACCGTCCTCCTCGAGGTCGCTCCCGGCGTGCACGCCGTCTACGCGAAGAACGCCATCGGCGCGGTCCTCGCGGACGACGAGTACAACCGCATCGTCCACGGTGACGAGCCGGACACCGACACCGTCGTTCCGGACGACGCCTCCTCGCTGACCGAGTCGGACGAGGCCGCCGAGGTCTCCGAGGACGCCAAGCCGAACCTGACCAAGAAGGCCGAGGCCGCCGAGGCCGACGTCGAGGTCAAGAAGGACGACAAGGCCGACGGCGAGACCGAGGCCAAGTAGTCGCCACCGGGGACCGCGCGCACGCCCACCGGCGTCCGCGGTCCCCGGCACGGTTCCACGTCTGCGGGGGCGGGTCCCCACACATACTTCGTGGCCGTACCGCGCACACCCGGCGCGGGACGGTTGGACAGGGAGAAACGACAAGGTGGCAGCACCGAAGAAGGGCCGAAGGCCTGCGGGGGGCCAGAGCAGGCCGGGGCGTGCCCTGGCACTGATTCTGATCGCCATGGTCGCGCTCACGGGCGGAATGTTCTGGTCGGGGCACACCACTCCGCGCCTCGGCATCGACCTCGCTGGTGGTACGTCGATCACGCTCAAGGCGAAGGCCGAGCCGGGCAAGGAAGACGCCGTCAACGAGACCAACATGAACACCGCGGTCGGCATCATCGACCGCCGTGTCAACGGTCTCGGTGTCTCCGAGGCCGAGGTCCAGACGCAGGGCCGCGAGAACATCATCGTCAACATCCCCCGGGGCGTGGACGAGAAGCAGGCGCGTGAGCAGGTCGGTACGACCGCTCAGCTGCACTTCCGACCGGTACTGACCTGGGCTCCGAGCGGGCCGGTGACCCCGACGCCGTCCGGCAGCCCCACACCGTCCGGGTCCACGACGCCGTCCGCCGGCTCCTCCGCGAGCCCGTCGGCCACGTCCACGACGTCGGCCGGCCAGGGCGCGTCGGCCACTCCCTCCGCGGGTGCCACGCAGGGCCGCGCCGTCAGCGACGCCCTGAAGAAGGCGCCCAGCCCGGGCGCCACCGGCACCCCCGGCGCCACCACCTCGCCGGACGCCTCGAAGTCCCCGAACCCCACGGCGACGACCACGCCTCCGGCCGACGCGGCCAACGCGAAGCTGGAGCAGCAGTTCGCCGCGCTCGACTGCACTCCCAAGGCCGGGAAGGCCGGCGACAAGAAGGTCGTGCCCAACCCGGCACGCTCCGTTCCGCCGGAGCAGCCGACCGTCGCGTGCGGCCAGGAGGGTGACGCCAAGTACCTCCTCGGCCCGGCCGAGGTGGACGGCAAGGACGTCGACGACGCCCAGGGCGTCTTCGACCAGCAGCGCGGCATGTGGATCGTGAACATGGAGTTCACGAGCGAGGGCGCCAAGAAGTTCTCGAAGATCACCAGCAAGCTCTCGCAGCAGCAGGAGCCGCAGAACCAGTTCGCGATCGTGCTGGACGGCGAGGTCGTCTCGGCCCCGTCCGTGCGCACCACGCTGAGCGCCAACGCGGAGATCTCCGGCAGCTTCACCCAGCAGTCGGCCCAGGACCTCGGCAACATCCTGTCCTACGGAGCGCTGCCGCTCTCCTTCGACACCCAGAGCGTCGACACCGTCACCCCCGCCCTCGGCAGCGAGCAGCTCGAGGCGGGTCTGATCGCCGGTGCGATCGGTCTGGCCCTGGTCGTGATCTACCTCGTGGTCTACTACCGCGGCCTGTCGCTGATCGCCCTGCTCAGCCTCGCGGCCTCGGCGATCCTGACGTACACGATCATGTCCCTGCTCGGCCCGGCGATCGGCTTCGCGCTGAACCTGCCGGCCGTCTGTGGCGCCATCGTGGCCATCGGTATCACCGCGGACTCGTTCATCGTCTACTTCGAACGCATCCGCGACGAGATCCGCGAGGGCCGTACGCTCCGCCCGGCCGTCGAGCGTGCCTGGCCGCGGGCCCGGCGCACGATCCTGGTCTCCGACTTCGTGTCGTTCCTCGCCGCCGCGGTGCTCTTCGCCGTGACCGTCGGCAAGGTCCAGGGCTTCGCGTTCACGCTCGGCCTGACCACCCTGCTCGACGTGGTCGTGGTGTTCCTCTTCACCAAGCCGCTGATGACCATGCTCGCGCGCACCAAGTTCTTCGGCGAGGGCCACGCGTGGTCCGGTCTGGACCCGAAGCGGCTCGGCGCGAAGCCGCCGCTGCGTCGTTCCCGCCGTGTCTCCGCCCCTGCCGCTGGCTCCGTCGACCCGAAGGAGGCGTGAGATGGCGAAGAAGCGCGACAGTCTCGGCGCCCGGCTCAACCGCGGTGAGGTCGCCTACGACTTCATCGGCAACCGCAAGCTCTGGTACGGCCTGTCCATCCTGATCACCATCACGGCGATCGTGGCCCTCGCCGTGCGCGGTCTGAACATGGGCATCGAGTTCCAGGGCGGCGCCGTCTTCACCACCCCGAAGTCGGACGTCTCCGTCTCGCAGGCCCAGGAGTACGCCGAGGAGGCCTCCGGCCACGAGGCGGTCGTCCAGAAGCTCGGCAGCGGCGGCCTGCGCATCCAGGTCGGCAGTCTCGACACCGAGAAGTCCGACCAGGTCCGCGCGGAGCTCGCCAAGGACCTGAACCTCCCCGAGAGCAAGATCGCGGCGGAGCTGGTCGGTCCCAGCTGGGGTGAGCAGATCGCCAACAAGGCGTGGACCGGCCTCGGCGTCTTCATGTTCCTCGTGGTGATCTACCTGGCCATCGCCTTCGAGTGGCGGATGGCCGCCGCGGCGCTCGTCGCACTGATCCACGACCTCACCATCACCGTCGGCATCTACTCGCTCGTCGGCTTCGAGGTCACCGTCGGTACGGTGATCGGTCTGCTCACCATCCTCGGTTACTCCCTCTACGACACAGTGGTCGTCTTCGACTCCCTCAAGGAGGGCACGAACGGGATCACCAAGCAGACCCGCTTCACCTACAGCGAGATCGCCAACCGCTCGATCAACGGCACCCTGATCCGTTCGATCAACACCACCGTCGTCGCCCTGCTGCCGGTCGCCGGTCTGCTCTTCATCGGTGGCGGTGTCCTGGGCGCCGGCATGCTGAACGACATCTCGCTGTCGCTGTTCGTCGGCCTCGCCGCCGGCGCGTACTCCTCGATCTTCATCGCCACCCCGCTCGTCGCCGACCTCAAGGAGCGCGAGCCGGCGATGCGGGCGCTCAAGAAGCGGGTGCTCGCCAAGCGGGCCGCCGCGGCCGCGAAGGGCGAGCCCCTGGACGGAGACGAGGGCACCGACGGTGACGCGGGCTTCGAGGACGAGGCGGAGACCGCCGTCGTCGGCCAGCGCGCACGTCGTGGCCGCCCCTCGGAGCGCCGGGGATGACCGCGGAGGCGCAGGACACCGCCGGTCTGCTGCTCAGCCGGATCCGGGACATCCCCGACTACCCGAAGCCGGGTGTGCTGTTCAAGGACATCACCCCGCTGCTCGCGGACCCGGTGGCGTTCACGGCCCTGACCGACACCCTCGCCACGCTGTGCACCACGCACGGCGCGACGAAGATCGTCGGCCTGGAGGCGCGCGGCTTCATCCTCGCCGCACCGGTCGCCGTCCGCGCGGGGCTGGGCTTCATCCCGGTCCGCAAGGCCGGCAAGCTGCCCGGCGCGACGCTGAAGCAGGCGTACGAGCTGGAGTACGGCACCGCCGAGATCGAAGTGCACGCCGAGGACCTGGCCGCGGGCGACCGCGTCATGGTCATCGACGACGTCCTCGCCACCGGCGGCACCGCCGAGGCCTCCATCGGGCTCATCCGGCGGGCCGGCGCCGAGGTCGCGGGTGTCGCGGTCCTCATGGAGCTCGGCTTCCTGCCCGGGCGGGCCCGCCTGGAGCCCGCCCTGCGCGGCGCTCCGCTGGAGGCGCTGATCACGGTCTGACACCACACGCGAAGCGTGGGGTGAGGGGCGCTCCGGGGAATCCCCGGGGCGCCCCGGCCGTTTTCCCGGTATGTCCCGGAACGGGACCGTTGACGCGCGTGGTGCCCGTCTCACCGACTGCACGCGTGAGCACGGCGGCTCCCGGGTCGATACGATGGCCTTTCCGGGCCTGACCGGGGGACCCGGTACCGCACGAGGAGCGCTCTTGCCAGACGAGGCCCAGCCACTCTCCGCCGCGCAGCCCGACCCGCAGGCCGAGAAGGCCGCGGCGGGACCCGCGACGCCCCAGAACAAGCCCGCGGAGAGCACGCCCGCGCCCGTGGCGCCCGCCCCCGCACCGGCCCCGGCACCCGCCTCCGCGCCCAAGCCCGCGCCCGCCCCCGTGACCCGCTCCGGCGGCTCGTCCAACCGCGTGCGCGCCCGCCTCGCCCGCCTGGGCGTCCAGCGCTCCTCCCCGTACAACCCGGTCCTCGAACCGCTCCTGCGGATCGTCCGCTCCAACGACCCCAAGATCGAAACGGCCACTTTGCGCCAGATCGAGCGGGCCTACCAGGTCGCGGAGCGCTGGCACCGCGGCCAGAAGCGCAAGAGCGGCGACCCGTACATCACCCACCCGCTCGCCGTCACCACCATCCTCGCCGAGCTCGGCATGGACCCGGCGACCCTGATGGCCGGCCTCCTCCACGACACCGTCGAGGACACCGAGTACGGCCTGGAGGACCTGCGCCGCGACTTCGGCGACCAGGTCACACTCCTCGTCGACGGCGTCACCAAGCTCGACAAGGTCCGGTTCGGCGAGGCCGCGCAGGCCGAGACCGTCCGCAAGATGGTCGTCGCCATGGCCAAGGACCCGCGCGTCCTGGTCATCAAGCTCGCCGACCGCCTGCACAACATGCGCACCATGCGCTACCTCAAGCGGGAGAAGCAGGAGAAGAAGGCCCGCGAGACCCTCGAGATCTACGCGCCCCTGGCCCACCGCCTGGGCATGAACACCATCAAGTGGGAGCTGGAGGACCTCGCCTTCGCGATCCTCTACCCCAAGATGTACGACGAGATCGTCCGGCTCGTCGCCGAGCGCGCGCCCAAGCGCGACGAGTACCTCGCCATAGTGACCGACGAGGTCCAGTCCGACCTGCGCGCCGCCCGCATCAAGGCCACCGTCACCGGCCGGCCCAAGCACTACTACAGCGTCTACCAGAAGATGATCGTCCGCGGCCGTGACTTCGCGGAGATCTACGACCTGGTCGGCATCCGCGTCCTCGTGGACACCGTCCGCGACTGCTACGCGGCCCTCGGCACCGTCCACGCGCGATGGAACCCGGTCCCCGGCCGGTTCAAGGACTACATCGCGATGCCGAAGTTCAACATGTACCAGTCGCTGCACACGACGGTCATCGGACCCAACGGCAAGCCCGTCGAGCTGCAGATCCGTACGTTCGACATGCACCGCCGGGCCGAGTACGGCATCGCCGCGCACTGGAAGTACAAGCAGGAGGCCGTCGCCGGCGCCTCCAAGGTGCGCACGGATGTGCCGAAGAAGGCCGGCAAGGACGACCACATCAACGACATGGCGTGGCTGCGCCAGCTGCTCGACTGGCAGAAGGAGACCGAGGACCCCAGCGAGTTCCTGGAGTCCCTGCGCTTCGACCTGTCGCGCAACGAGGTCTTCGTCTTCACCCCCAAGGGCGATGTCATAGCGCTGCCGGCCGGGGCCACCCCCGTCGACTTCGCCTACGCCGTCCACACCGAGGTCGGCCACCGCACCATAGGAGCGCGGGTCAACGGGCGGCTCGTCCCGCTCGAATCGACCCTCGACAACGGCGACCTGGTGGAGGTCTTCACCTCCAAGGCGGCGGGCGCCGGCCCGTCCCGCGACTGGCTCGGCTTCGTCAAGTCCCCGCGGGCCCGCAACAAGATCCGCGCCTGGTTCTCCAAGGAGCGCCGCGACGAGGCGATCGAGCAGGGCAAGGACGCCATCGCGCGGGCCATGCGCAAGCAGAACCTGCCGATCCAGCGGATCCTGACCGGCGACTCGCTCGTGACGCTCGCCCACGAGATGCGGTACACCGACATCTCCTCGCTGTACGCGGCGATCGGCGAGGGCCATGTCACGGCCCAGTCCATCGTCCAGAAGCTGGTGCAGGCCCTCGGCGGCGAAGAGGCGGCCAACGAGGACCTCGTCGAGACCGCCCCGCCCACGCGCGGCCGCACCAAGCGCCGCTCCAGCGCCGACCCCGGTGTCGTCGTCAAGGGCGTCGAGGACGTCTGGGTCAAGCTGGCCCGCTGCTGCACTCCCGTACCCGGCGACCCGATCATCGGCTTCGTCACCCGCGGCAGTGGCGTATCGGTTCACCGCAGCGACTGCGTCAACGTCGAGTCGCTCTCGCGCGAGCCGGAGCGCATCCTCGAGGTCGAGTGGGCGCCCACCCAGTCCTCGGTCTTCCTGGTCGCCATCCAGGTCGAGGCGCTCGACCGCTCCCGGCTGCTCTCCGACGTCACCCGGGTCCTCTCGGACCAGCACGTCAACATCCTGTCGGCGGCCGTCCAGACCTCCCGGGACCGCGTGGCCACGTCCCGCTTCACCTTCGAGATGGGCGACCCGAAGCACCTCGGGCACGTCCTGAAGGCCGTACGGGGCGTCGAGGGCGTCTACGACGTCTACCGCGTCACCTCGGCCCGCCGGCCGTAACAGCGCGTACGGCGCGTACGGCGCGTACGGCGCCCACGGCGTGTACGAGAAGGGCCCCGGTACCTGTGCGGAGGTACCGGGGCCCTTCTCGTACGTACGGGAACTACGTCAGCCGCCGAACTCCTGCAGGCCCTTCAGCGCCTGGTCCAGAAGCGCCTGCCGGCCCTCCAGCTCACGCGCCAGCTTGTCGGCCTTGGCGTCGTTGCCCGCCGCGCGGGCCGTGTCGATCTGCTTCTGCAGCTTGTCGACCGCGTCCTGCAGCTGGCCCGTCAGACCCGCGGCACGCGCGCGTGCCTCCGGGTTCGTCCGGCGCCACTCCGACTCCTCGGCCTCCTGGATCGCCCGCTCCACCGCGTGCATCCGGCCCTCGACCTTCGGCCGGGCGTCGCGCGGAACGTGACCGATGGCCTCCCAGCGCTCGTTGATGGAGCGGAAGGCCGCACGCGCCGCCTTCAGATCCGCCACGGGCACCAGCTTCTCGGCCTCGACCGCGAGCTCCTCCTTCAGCTTGAGGTTCTCGGTCTGCTCCGCGTCCCGCTCGGCGAAGACCTCGCCGCGCGCCGCGAAGAACACGTCCTGGGCGCCGCGGAAGCGGTTCCACAGGTCGTCCTCGTGCTCGCGCTGGGCGCGGCCCACGGCCTTCCACTCCGCCATCAGCTCGCGGTAGCGGGCCGCCGTGCCACCCCAGTCCGTGGAGCTCGAGAGCGACTCGGCCTCCGCGACCAGCTTCTCCTTGGCCTTGCGGGCCTCCTCGCGCTGCGCGTCCAGCTGGGCGAAGTGCGCCTTGCGGCGCTTGGAGAACGCCGAGCGGGCGTGCGAGAAGCGGTGCCACAGCTCGTCGTCGGACTTCCGGTCGAGCCGGGGGAGGCCCTTCCAGGTGTCCACGAGCGCGCGCAGCCGCTCGCCGGCGGCCCGCCACTGCTCGCTCTGCGCCAGCTCCTCGGCCTCCTTGACCAGAGCCTCCTTGGCGCCGCGCGCCTCGTCGGTCTGCTTGGCCTTCTGGACCTTGCGCTCCTCGCGGCGCGACTCGACCGTCTCGACCAGCTTGTCGAGCCGTGCGCTCAGCGCGGCGAGGTCGCCCACGGCGTGATGCTCGTCGACCTGCTGCCGGATGTGGTCGATCGCGGCAGTGGCGTCCTTCGCCGAGAGGTCGGTGGTCTTCACCCGCTTCTCGAGGAGGCCGATCTCGACAACCAAGCCCTCGTACTTGCGCTCGAAGTAGGCCAGTGCCTCCTCGGGAGTGCCGGCCTGCCACGATCCGACGACCTTCTCGCCCTCGGCAGTACGCACGTACACGGTGCCCGTCTCGTCGACGCGGCCCCACGGGTCGCTGCTCACAGCGCCTCCTCCACATGATGCCGACGAGGGGGTTGTGCCCCCTGGGCATCGTCCACAGTTTTCCGGGGCGGGCAGCGCCCGCCCTCCACAACGCCAATCTAGGCGAACCGTCGCCCGGCTGTCCGCACTCAGCGCGACCGAAATTGGACGGTCGCGCCTCGGATCACTGCTTGACGACCGTGGCCTTCTCGACGGTGACGGCCTTCTTGGGCGCGCCGTCGGTGGCACCGCCCTCGACACCGCCCTTCGCGACCTCCTGGACGGCCTTCAGACCGGCCGCGTCGATCGTGCCGAAGGGGGTGAACTGCGGAGGCAGCTTGGTGTCCTTGTACACGAGGAAGAACTGGCTGCCGCCGGTGTTCGGCTGCATCGTGTTCGCCATCGCCACGGTCCCCGCCGGGAAGGTGACCGAGCCGTCCGCGCCCGCCTTGCCCAGCGCGTCCAGGTTCTCGTCCGGGATGGTGTAGCCAGGGCCGCCGGTGCCGTCGCCCTTCGGGTCACCGCACTGCAGGACGAAGATGCCCTGCGTGGTGAGCCGGTGGCACTTCGTCCCGTCGAAGTACTTCTTGTCCGCGAGGTACTTGAAGGAGTTGACGGTGTGCGGGGTCTTCGCCGCGTCCATCGTGACCTTGATGTCGCCCTCGTTCGTCTTCAGGGACATCGTGTACGTGGCCTTCTGGTCGATGGCCATCGCCGGCTCGGGCGTCGCCGACGCGCTCGCCGAGGGCGTCGGGGTGCCCGCCGCGTCGTCGGCACCCTTGCCGTCGCCGTCGGTCAGCGAGACCGAGGCGTAGACCGCGCCTCCGGCGGCGAGCACGACGGCCAGCGAGGCGGCGATGACCGTGTTGCGGCGCCGGGCCTTCTGCCGCGCCTCCTGCCGCCGCTGCTGCTGCCGTACGTACTTCTCCCTGGCGAGCTGCCGCCGTCGCTGATCGCTGCTGACCACCGGGTCTGCTCCTTGTCGCTCGTCTGTTCCTGTCCTGGCCGGGTGTGCCCGTACCGTATACGGGTTGGCTGTGGAATACGCAGCGCCGGTAGGCTCTGATCTGCCGCTTCCGCTCCGTCGCACCCCTGCGCCGGACGACATTTAAGGACGATCGTGCTGATTGCCGGGTTCCCCGCCGGGGCCTGGGGGACCAACTGCTATCTGGTCGCCCCCGCCGCAGGCGAGGAGTGCGTGATCATCGACCCGGGCCACCAGGCCGCCCAGGGAGTCGAGGAGACGCTCAAGAAGCATCGGCTCAAGCCCGTCGCCGTGGTCCTCACCCATGGACACCTCGACCATGTCGCCTCCGTCGTCCCGGTCTGCGGCGCCCATGACGTGCCCGCGTGGATCCACCCCGCCGACCGGTACATGATGAGCGACCCCGAGAAGGCCCTCGGCCGCTCCATCGGGATGCCCCTCATGGGCGAGCTGACCGTGGGCGAGCCGGACGACGTGCACGAGCTCACCGACGGCGCGAAGCTGGACCTCGCCGGACTGGAGTTCTCCGTCGCCCATGCGCCCGGTCATACCAAGGGGTCGGTGACGTTCAGGATGCCCGCGAATCCGGAGATTCCCTCCGTGTTCTTCTCCGGGGATCTGCTGTTCGCCGGCTCCATCGGACGCACCGACCTGCCCGGCGGTGACATGGACGAGATGCTCGAGTCGCTGGCCCGCGTGTGCCTGCCGCTCGAGGACTCGACCGTGGTGCTGTCGGGACACGGTCCCCAGACGACCATCGGCCAGGAGCGCGCCACCAACCCGTATCTGCGGGACGTGGCCGTAGGCCGCCGAGAGCGGGGCAGCACGAAGGCTCCCCGACGAGGAATGTGACGAGAACGCCGTGAGCACCTTCAAGGCCCCCAAGGGCACGTACGACCTGATTCCGCCGTACTCCGCGAAGTACCTGGCGGTGCGGGACGCCATCTCCGGACCGCTGCGGAAGTCCGGCTACGGCTACATCGAGACCCCCGGCTTCGAGGACGTCAACCTCTTCGCGCGCGGTGTCGGCGAGTCCACCGACATCGTGACCAAGGAGATGTACACCCTCACCACGAAGGGCGGCTCCGAGCTCGCCCTCCGCCCCGAGGGCACCGCCTCCGTGCTGCGCGCCGCCCTGGAGGCGAGCCTGCACAAGCAGGGCAACCTGCCGGTCAAGCTCTGGTACTCCGGCTCGTACTACCGCTACGAGCGTCCGCAGAAGGGCCGCTACAGGCACTTCTCCCAGGTCGGTGCCGAGGCCATCGGTGCCGAGGACCCGGCGCTCGACGCCGAGCTGATCATCCTGGCCGACCAGGCGTACCGCTCGCTGGGCCTGCGGAACTTCCGCATCCTGCTGAACTCGCTCGGCGACAAGGAGTGCCGCCCCGTCTACCGCGAGGCCCTGCAGACCTTCCTGCGCGGCCTCGACCTCGACGAGGACACCCTGCGCCGCGCCGACATCAACCCGCTCCGGGTCCTCGACGACAAGCGCGAGTCCGTGCAGAAGCAGCTGGTCGGCGCGCCGCTGCTGCGCGACTACCTGTGCGACGCGTGCAAGACGTACCACGAGGAGGTGCGCGCGCTGATCACCGCGGCGGGCGTGGTTTTCGAGGACGACCCCAAGCTGGTGCGCGGCCTGGACTACTACACGCGGACCACCTTCGAGTTCGTCCACGACGGCCTGGGCTCGCAGTCCGCGGTCGGCGGCGGCGGTCGCTACGACGGCCTC
This sequence comes from Streptomyces vilmorinianum, assembly GCF_005517195.1. Lineage (NCBI taxonomy): Bacteria > Bacillati > Actinomycetota > Actinomycetes > Kitasatosporales > Streptomycetaceae > Streptomyces > Streptomyces vilmorinianum. Next base: position 2,701,138 of record NZ_CP040244.1, read on the forward strand.
TCCGAGATGATCGGCGGCCCGGTGCTTCCGTCGGTCGGCTGGGCGCTCGGTGTGGACCGCACGGTCCTCGCCCTGGAGGCCGAGGGCGTGGAGCTGGACATTCCGGCGACCACCAGCGTCTTCGCGGTGGCCATCGGCGAGGAGGCGCGCCGCGTCCTCTTCGGCAAGGTCACCGAGCTTCGCAAGGCCGGGATCGCCGCGGACTTCGCCTTCGGCGGCAAGGGCCTGAAGGGCGCGATGAAGGACGCCAACCGCTCGGGAGCGCGCTTCACCGTGGTCGCCGGCGAGCGCGACCTCGCCGAGGGAGTCGTCCAGCTCAAGGACATGGAGTCCGGCGAGCAGGAGGCGGTCGCCCTGGGCGCGCTGGTCGAGGCGGTCCGGGCGAAGCTGGCCTGACCCGCGTCCGTACGCATGGAGGGGCCCGGACCGCGACAAGCGGCCCGGGCCCCTTTCCGTCCGGCTCCGCGGGTCCGGCCCGAGTGCCAGACCCGCCACCGGGGTTCATCGCAGGGTGAGCGGGGTCTCGGATGCGACGTGGGTCAGCTTCTCGGGGTTGCGGACGTAGTAGAGGCCGGTGATGCGGGCGTCCTCGACATGGACCGCCATGATGCCGTCGAACTCGCCGTCCAGGCGTACGAGGAGTGCCGGCCTGCCGTTGACCACCGTGGGAGCGACGGTGATCGGGAGCTTGTTCTTGCTGAGACCGCCGAGCACGAAGCGGGTCACCTTCTCGGCGCCGGTGATCGGCCGCAGCGCCGCCTGCTTGACGCCGCCGCCGTCGCTCACCAGGACCACGTCCGGGGCGAGCACGTCGAGGAGGTCCTGCGGGTTCCCGGTCTCGAGCGCCCGGTGGAACGACTCCAGAGCCGCCCGGGTCTCGCTCGGGGAGACCACCGTACGAGGGCGCCGGGCGTCGACGTGCCGGCGGGCGCGGTGCGCGATCTGACGGACGGCCGCCGGGCTCTTGTCGACGGCGGCCGCGATCTCGTCGTAGCCGACGTCGAAGGCCTCGCGCAGCACGAAGACGGCGCGCTCGGTCGGCGACAGCGTCTCGAGGACGAGCATCATCGCCATCGACACGCTCTCGGCGAGCTCGACGTCCTCGGCCACGTCCGGCGCCGTGAGCATCGGTTCGGGCAGCCACTGGCCGACGTACGCCTCCCTGCGGCGCTTCATGGTGCGCAGCCGGTTGAGCGACTGCCGGGTCGTGATCCGGACCAGGTAGGCGCGCTGGTCGCTCACCTGCTCCAGGTCGACCTTGACCCAGCGCAGCCAGGTCTCCTGGAGGACGTCCTCGGCGTCGGCGGCCGAGCCGAGCATCTCGTACGCGACGGTGAAGAGCAGATTGCGGTGGGCGACGAACGCTTCGGTCGCCGGGTCAGTGGTGGGATGGTCGCTCATCTCTCGACCCCTTTCCTGGCTAGGCGGTCCGTCCAGCGGTGGCAGGCGCCTCGCCGCGCCTGGCCTGCAGGATCTGCCGGCGCTTGGCACCTCCTGACACGCGGTGCAAGCCGTACGAGCCGGGCTTGTGCGCCTCGTCGGCCAGATGCTTGACGATGCCCTTGCACACGAACTCCTTGAGCCTCGCGCCGGGGCGACCGTCGATGTGGAACCACACCGCGACGTCGTACCGGTGGGCGAACTGGAAGATGCCGGCGCGTCGCCCCAGGCTGATGCACTGGCCGGCGAACGTCTGGTTGAGGGTCGAGGGCCGCTCGCCCGCGATCCGGCTGAGCACCGTGTCGGCGGCCCGCGCGCCCAGCGGCATCGCGGCCTGGCAGCTCATCCGCAGCGGCAGGTCCGACGGCGCCGCCGAGTCGCCGGCCGCGACGATGCGTGCGTCGTCCACGCTGGTCAGCGTCTCGTCCGTGAGCAGGCGGCCCAGGGCGTCGGTGCTCAGCCCGCTGCGCACGGCGAGGTCCGGCACGCCGAATCCGGCGGTCCAGATGGTCACCTTGCTCGGCAGCTCGCGGCCGTCGCCGAGCCGCACGGTGTCGCGGCTCACGGCCGTCACCTTGGTGTCGGGACCGTCGAGCACGGTCACACCGAGTTCGGTCAGCCGCTTGGCCACCGAGCGCCGGCCTCGCGGATGCAGGTACGGGCCGAGTACCCCGCCGCAGACGAGGGTCACGGTACGGCCCGCCTCCGCCAGCTCGGCGGCGGTCTCGATGCCGGTCGGACCGGCTCCGACGACCGTCACCGCGGCCGTCGCGGGCGCGGCGTCGAGGATCGGCCGCAGCCGCTCCGCCTCCTCGAAGGTGGCGATCGGGTAGGCGAACTCGGCGGCCCCGGGCACCTGCGGGTCGGCGCTGCCACTGCCCACCGCGTAGATCAGATAGTCGTAGCCGACCGTGTCGCCCGACGCCAGCGCCAGGCTGCGCCCGGCGGCGTCGATCCAGGTCACGGTGTCGACCACCAGCCGGACGCCCTCGCGCAGCACCTCCCGGTAGTCGACGACCGCGTCGTCGGACCCGCCCACCAGCTGGTGCAGGCGGATCCGCTCGACGAAGGTCCGGCGCGGGTTGATCAGGGTCACGGTCACGTCGCCGCGCTGCGTCAGACGGTTGGCCGCCATGACGCCCGCGTAACCGCCGCCGATCACGACCACATCGGTGTTCCCGGTCATGGTGTCTCCTCCGCTTCACGTGGGTTCGACCTCTAGACACCGCAGGATCGATCCCTGTGACAGCATGTGAGGCAGATCACTCCAGAGGTGTGGCCGGCGGCCCTCGTTCTTATGTCCATCGAACGGTGGACGGGGGCCCTTGTACGGCACAATGACCGTGCCCAGCAGCCAGCGAGTGATGGAACGGCGATATGACGAACGCAGCGGTGGACGACCCGGCACGCGGCACGATCGGCGCGAGCCGCGCTCTCGCCTGGCTGCTGGTGATCACCGGGGCCGCCGGACTGCTCGCCTCCTGGATCATCACGATCGACAAGTTCAAGCTCCTCGAGGACCCGAACTTCACCCCGGGCTGCAGTCTCAACCCGATCGTGTCCTGCGGCAACATCATGAAGAGCGAGCAGGCCTCGGCCTTCGGCTTCCCGAACCCCATGCTCGGCCTCGTCACCTACGCGATGGTGATCGCCATCGGCGTGGGCCTCCTCGCCGGCGCCCGCTACCGCCGCTGGTACTGGCTGGGGCTGAACGCCGGCACGCTGTTCGGCGTCGGCTTCTGCACCTGGCTGATGTACCAGTCGCTGTACGAGATCAACGCGCTCTGCCTGTGGTGCTCCCTGGCCTGGGTCGCCACAATCGTCATGTTCTGGTACGTGACCTCGCACAACGTCCGCAAGGGTGTCATCCCCGCCCCCGGCGGCCTGAAGACCTTCTTCGACGAGTTCACCTGGGTGCTGCCCGTCCTGCACGTCGGGATCATCGGCATGCTGATCCTGACGCGCTGGTGGGACTTCTGGACCAGCTGACCGCCGTCGCGGCCGACCGTGTTGTCAGTGGCGTGACCTAGGCTTCATGACCGTGGAGCCCGACCTCTTTACCGCAGCCGCCGAAGAACGCCAGGAGAAGGACCCGTCCAGCAGCCCCCTGGCCGTCCGGATGCGTCCGCGCACCCTCGACGAGGTCCTCGGCCAGAAGCACCTGCTGAAGCCGGGGTCGCCGCTGCGCCGGCTCGTCGGCGAGGGCGACGGGGGTCCGGCGGGCGCCTCGTCCGTGATCCTCTGGGGGCCGCCGGGCATCGGCAAGACGACCCTCGCGTACGTGGTCTCCAAGGCGACCAACAAGCGTTTCGTGGAGCTCTCCGCGATCACGGCGGGCGTCAAGGAGGTCCGGGCGGTCATCGACGGAGCCCGCCGGGCGGCCGGGGGCTACGGCAAGGAGACCGTCCTCTTCCTCGACGAGATCCACCGCTTCTCCAAGGCCCAGCAGGACTCGCTGCTCCCGGCGGTGGAGAACCGCTGGGTGACGCTGATCGCCGCGACGACGGAGAACCCGTACTTCTCGATCATCTCCCCCCTGCTCTCCCGCTCCCTGCTGCTCACGCTCGAACCGCTCACCGACGACGACCTGCGCGATCTGCTGAAGCGGGCCCTCACCGAGGACCGGGGGCTCGGCGGGGCGGTCGCCCTGCCGGAGGACGCCGAGGCGCATCTGCTGCGGATCGCCGGCGGCGACGCGCGGCGGGCGCTGACCGCCCTGGAGGCGGCCGCGGGCTCGGCCATCGCCAAGCGCGAGCCGGAGATCACGCTCCAGACGGTCGAGGAGACCGTCGACCGGGCGGCCGTGAAGTACGACAGGGACGGCGACCAGCACTACGACGTGGCCAGTGCGCTCATCAAGTCGATCCGCGGCTCGGACGTGGACGCGGCGCTGCACTATCTGGCCCGGATGATCGAGGCGGGGGAGGACCCCCGGTTCATCGCCCGCCGCCTGATGATCTCGGCCAGCGAGGACATCGGCCTGGCCGACCCGACCGCCCTGCCCACGGCCGTGGCGGCGGCCCAGGCCGTCGCCATGATCGGCTTTCCCGAGGCCGCGCTGACGCTGAGCCATGCCACGATCGCCCTGGCCCTGGCCCCGAAGTCGAACGCGGCGACCCTCGCGATCTCCGCGGCCCAGGCGGACGTCCGCAACGGCCTGGCGGGCCCGGTCCCGCCGCACCTGCGTGACGGCCACTACAAGGGCGCGGCCAAACTGGGCCACGCCCAGGGGTACGTCTATCCGCACGACGTCCCGGGCGGCATCGCGGCCCAGCAGTACGCCCCGGACGCCGTCCACGGCAGGCGCTACTACGAGCCGACCCGCTACGGCGCGGAGGCGCGGTACGCGGACGTGGTGGAGAAGGTGCGGGAGCGGTTGCGGGGCGAGGGCGGCTGACGCCGGACCTCAGGAGCGGGCCGCTTCGAAGAGGCGGTGCATCTCGCGCCGCAGCTCGCTGACGTCCCGTACCGGCTCGGGGAAGTCGAAGCGCGCGTCGAAGCAGTGGTGCGGCCCGGCGCTGAAGCGGATGCGCAGCCCGAAGCGGTCGAGCGCCAGCGGGGCCACGTCACGCGTCGGCACGAGGGCCGCCGAGCGCTCGCCGAGCAGACCGCTCAGCTCGCGCACCTGCTCCCCGTGGGCCGCGTGCAGATGCTGCAGCAATTCGGTCTCGTGGGCGTGCAGGGGATCGGGGGAGGCCGCGGCGAATTCCTCCGGCTGCACCTCGCCGGCGCCCCACAGATCGTCCACGCTGGCCTCGCTCACCTCCAGGCGCAGCATCATCCGGCCGGGTTCGGCGACGCCCGGCAGGCAGGTGAGCCAGCCGGAGACCCAGGCGCGGCCGCGGATACGGTGGGGGACGGAGACCGGTGCCACGTCGGTGAGCTCCAGGACGACCGGCAGCTCGTCGTCCTGGGCGTGCGTGGCGGCCCGCACCGGCGGGGCGTCGGCGGGGAAGAGCAGGAAGATCTCGCCGTCCGGTCCGACCGCGCGGGCCTCCGGGGTCAGCTGCTCGGGGCGGGTGGCGTCGGCCCCCGGAATCAACAGCACCGCGGAGCATGTACTCTGTACGAGAGTTCGTGTGCGCTCGGCTGCTGACGGCATCCGCGCGATTTCAAGCCCGCTGGGACGCGGCTGACCATGAGCTGATCGGACCTCCGTCACGTGACCGGCTCCATGAGAGCCGGCGTCGGCCCCGCGTACTGCGGGGAGGCCGGCGTCGTCGGTTCCTTCCACGGAATCGACCTTCTTCGTGATGTCCGTGATGCGACTGGTGTTCCCAGGGCGAGACATGCGATCTCCTTGAGTAAGGTGAGCCTAACCTAACCTACAACGGAGGTCTGGAGAACGTGCCTAACCAGTCGCGTCCCAAGGTCAAGAAGTCTCGCGCGCTCGGTATCGCGCTGACGCCGAAGGCTGTCAAGTACTTCGAAGCCCGCCCGTACCCGCCGGGCGAGCACGGCCGTGGCCGCAAGCAGAACTCGGACTACAAGGTCCGTCTGCTCGAGAAGCAGCGCCTGCGCGCTCAGTACGACATCAGCGAGCGCCAGATGGCGCGCGCCTACGACCGCGCCAAGAAGGCCGAAGGCAAGACGGGCGAGGCGCTGGTCGTCGAGCTCGAGCGTCGCCTCGACGCCCTGGTCCTGCGTTCGGGCATCGCCCGCACCATCTACCAGGCCCGCCAGATGGTCGTGCACGGTCACATCCAGGTCAACGGCCAGAAGGTCGACAAGCCGTCCTTCCGCGTCCGTCCGGACGACGTCGTGATGGTCCGCGAGCGCTCCCGCGAGAAGCCCCTGTTCCAGGTTGCCCGCGAGGGTGGCTTCGCCGCCGACGGTGAGACCCCGCGCTACCTGCAGGTCAACCTGAAGGCCCTGGCCTTCCGCCTCGACCGCGACCCGAACCGCAAGGAAATCCCGGTCATCTGCGACGAGCAGCTGGTCGTCGAGTACTACGCCCGCTGATCCAGCCGGCTCAGTACCACCCACGCGGTGTTCAGCCCGCCGCTTCCCCGCCCTTACCGGTGGGGGAGCCGGCGGGCTTCCGCGTTCCCGGGGCCAGGACCGTCGTCGTACGGAACGGCCGCGGCGAGTGCGGACCCGCGCGGTGTGTGGCCGGATTCCACCGCTTGCTCAGCGCCCGTTCCACCGTCGCGTCCAGCGAGAGCCGCTGCCCCTCCCGCACCGCCGCCCCGTAGCGCTCCGCCCCGAGCAGCTCACCCGCCTGCCGCTCGCACAGCGCCCGCGCCCCGTTGAAGTGACCCGAGCCGAACAGCTGCAGGCCCACCGAGTCCCACACCGGCAACGTGGCGCCCTGAAGCACCGCCGCCTCCGCCGGATCGCCCTCGCTCGCCGTCACCAGCGCCAGCAGCTCGATCGCCAGGACCAGACCCACCAGATCGTGGAAGGTGTGGTTGATCGTGACGCACTCGGTGAGCAGCTCCCGCGCCTCGCCGTGATCGCCCCCGGTCCACGCCGCGTACGCCAGCACATAGAGCGCGTACGCCCTGGTCCAGCGCTCGCCACGCTCCTCGCAGATCTCCCGTACCTCCGCGCACAGCGCGACCGCGCCCTCCAGATCGCCCTGGAAGACCCGGGCCATCGCCAGCTCGACCTGCCCCATCAGCACGTTGCTGTTCAGCTCGCCGAGCTCCCGGTACTGCTCCAGGGCCCGGCCGATCAGCTCCTCCGCCCGGGGCATGTCGTCCGAGAGCAGCGCGAGACAGCCCATCCGATGCGTGGCGTACGCCTCCGCCACCGCGTTCCCGGCCGAGCGGGCCCGCTCGCCGCACTCGTGCAGCGCCGCCACGGCCGCCGTGCCGTCCCCCTGCAGGATCGCCACATAGCCGAGCACCCACAGCGCCTTCAGCCGGGCGTCCGCGTGCTCGCAGTGCTCCGGTCCGAGAGCCAGCGCCCGCTCCAGCCAGTGCCGGCCTTCCGACAGACGCCCGCACCCCACCCAGGAGAACCAGAGCGTCCCCGCGAGATGCTGCGCCAGATGGGCCTCGCCCGGCCGTTCCAGACAGAGCTCCAGGGCCGCGCGCAGATTGGGCAGCGCCGCGTCCGTACAGGCCGCGACCTCGGCCTGGCGCGGGCTGAACCACTCCAGCTCGCACCACGTGGCCAGCCCCATGTACCAGTCGCGGTGCCGACGGCGCATGCGCTCGGTGTCGCCGAGGGCCGCGAGCCACTCCGCGCCGTACGCGGCGACCGTATCCAATATCCGATATCTCGGACCCGCCGCGGTGTCCTCCCGCGCGACCAGCGACTGGGCGAGCAGGCCGCCGAGCGCCTCCAGGACCCGCTCCGGAGGAAGATCCGGACCGCCGCAGACGTACTCCACCGCCTCCAGGTCGAACGGCCCGGCGAAGACCGAGAGCCGCGCCCACAGCAGCCGCTCCTCCGGCGTGCACAGCTCATGACTCCAGCCGATCGCCGTCCGCAGCGTCTGATGACGGGGCAGCGCCCCGCGCGCCCCGTCCGTGAGCAGCCGGAACCGGTCGTGGAGCCGGTCCAGCATCCCCTCCACCGTGAGCAGGGGCATCCTGGCGGCCGCCAGCTCCAGCGCCAGCGGAATCCCGTCGAGCCGCCGGCACAGCTCGAGCACGGCGGCGCTCTCGAAGGTCCCGGTCGCGCCGCCCGGGCCTCCGGCGGCCGCCGCGCGGTCCCCGAAGAGACGCACCGCGTCCTCGTCGCCCATCGGCGCCAGCGTGAACACCGCCTCCCCGTCCACGCGCAGCGGGCGGCGGCCCACCGCGAGCACGGTGAGCCCGGGGGAGCGCCGCAGCAGCTCCCGTACCAGCGGGGCGCACTCCTCGACGAGGTGCTCGAAACCGTCCACGACCAGGAGCAGCCGGCGCTCCGCGAGATGGTCGGTGAGCGTCTTGAGCGGCGGGCGCAGCGTGTGGTCGGTCAGCCCCAGCGCCTCGACCAGGGCGAGGGCCACCAGATCCGGGTCGCGCAGCGCCGAGAGATCGGCCAGCCAGACCCCGTCGACGTACCGTTTCGCCGCCGCGGAGGCGGCTCCCAGGGCGAGCCGGGTCTTGCCGACACCGCCCACCCCGACGACCGTGACCAGGCGGAAGTCCCCGAGGAGCCGGTGCAGTTCGTCCCACTCGCCGGCCCGCCCGATGAACCGGTTCAGCTCCGCCGGGAGATTGCTCCTTCGCATGGAACACGGAGCGTACTCATCCGCACGCACTCCGTACAATCGGATCGGGCAAGTCCCCGCTCGGGAGCCGCGATGCACCCCCCTAATGCGGTACGGGGAAAGACCGCGGGCGCGATAGGGTCGGAGGACGACTTTTGGCAAGGGCCCAACGACAGCAGAGAGCGGTGCGGAGTGACCGGTGGAGAGGTTGCCGGGATTCTGGTGGCCGTGTTCTGGGCGATTCTGGTCTCCTTCCTCGCCGTGGTTCTGGTGAGGCTGGCGCAGACGCTCAAGGCGACCACCAAGCTGGTGGCGGACGTGACCGAGCAGGCCGTCCCGCTGCTCAGCGACGCCTCCGCCACCGTGCGGTCGGCACAGACCCAGCTCGACCGGGTCGACGCGATCGCCTCGGACGTCCAGGAGGTCACCTCCAACGCCTCGGCGCTCTCCACCACCGTCGCCTCCACCTTCGGCGGCCCGCTCGTCAAGGTCGCGGCCTTCGGCTACGGGGTGCGCAGGGCGCTCGGCCGCAGCCGTGAGGACGCGCCGCCGGCGCCCGCGCGCCGTACCGTCGTCGTCGGTCGTACCGTGCCGGCCGCGAGGCGCCGGAAGCAGAAGGGCTGAGCCGCGATGTTCCGCCGCACGTTCTGGTTCACCGCAGGCGCCGCAGCCGGCGTGTGGGCCACCACCAAGGTCAACCGGAAGCTGAAGCAGCTGACCCCGGAGAGCCTCGCCGCGCAGGCGGCGAACAAGGCGATCGAGACCGGCCACCGCCTGAAGGACTTCGCCCTCGACGTGAGGGCCGGCATGGTCCAGCGGGAGGCCGAACTGGGCGAGGCGCTCGGCCTGGAGGCACCGGTCGACGCTCCCGTGAACCGAGAGCTCCCGGGGCCGCGCCGCAGGTCCGCGCTCGCCCCCACCCCGAACACCACCACGACCACGTATTCGTACAACCGGAATGAGGACCACTGATGGAGTCGGCTGAAATCCGCCGCCGCTGGCTGAGCTTCTTCGAGGAGCGCGGGCACACCGTCGTGCCTTCGGCGTCGCTCATCGCGGACGACCCGACTCTGCTTCTGGTCCCCGCCGGCATGGTTCCCTTCAAGCCGTACTTCCTCGGCGAGGTGAAGCCGCCGTTCTCGCGCGCCTCCAGCGTGCAGAAGTGCGTGCGCACGCCGGACATCGAGGAGGTCGGCAAGACCACCCGTCACGGCACGTTCTTCCAGATGTGCGGCAACTTCTCCTTCGGCGACTACTTCAAGGAAGGCGCCATCAAGCTCGCCTGGGAGCTGCTGACCACCGCGGTGGAGCACGGCGGCTACGGGCTGGAGCCGGAGAAGCTCTGGATCACTGTCTACCAGGAGGACGACGAGGCCGAGCAGATCTGGCGCGACGTCGTCGGCGTCCCCGCCGAGCGCATCCAGCGCCTCGGCAAGAAGGACAACTACTGGTCGATGGGCGTCCCCGGCCCCTGCGGTCCGTGCTCCGAGATCAACTACGACCGCGGCCCCGAGTTCGGCGTCGAGGGCGGCCCGGCCGTCAACGACGAGCGGTACGTGGAGATCTGGAACCTGGTCTTCATGCAGTACGAGCGCGGCGAGGGCACCGGCAAGGAGGACTTCCCGATCCTCGGCGAGCTGCCGTCCAAGAACATCGACACCGGCCTCGGCCTCGAGCGCCTCGCGATGATCCTGCAGGGCGTACAGAACATGTACGAGACCGACACCCTCCAGGTCGTCATCGACAAGGCCACCGAACTCACCGGCGTCGCCTACGGCAAGGCCCACGAGAGCGACGTCTCGCTGCGCGTGGTCGCCGACCACATGCGTACGTCCGTGATGCTCATCGGCGACGGCGTCACCCCGGGCAACGAGGGCCGCGGCTACGTGCTGCGCCGCATCATGCGCCGCGCCATCCGCAACATGCGCCTGCTGGGCGCCACGGGCCCGGTCGTCCAGGACCTGGTCGACGTGGTCATCAACACCATGGGCGAGCAGTACCCGGAGCTCGTCACCGACCGCAAGCGGATCGAGACCGTCGCGCTGGCCGAGGAGGCCCGCTTCCTCAAGACGCTCAACGCCGGCTCGAACGTGCTCGACGGCGCCGTCAACGAGACCAAGGCCGCCGGCAGCACCGTCCTGCCCGGCGACAAGGCGTTCCTGCTCCACGACACCTGGGGCTTCCCGATCGACCTGACCCTGGAGATCGCCGCCGAGCAGGGTCTCTCCGTCGACGAGGCCGGCTTCCGCCGCCTGATGCAGGAGCAGCGGGACAAGGCCAAGGCCGACGCCAAGGCCAAGAAGACCGGCCACGCCGACGTCGCCGCCTACCGCGAGATCGCGGACGGCAACGGCGCCACCGAGTTCACCGGCTACACCAACACCGAGGGCGAGACCACCGTCGTCGGCCTGCTGGTCAACGGTGTCCCCTCGCCGGCCGCCTCCGAGGGCGACGAGGTCGAGGTCGTCCTCGACCGCACCCCGTTCTACGCCGAGGGCGGCGGCCAGCTCGCCGACCAGGGCCGCATCCGCCTGCACAGCGGCGCCGTCATCGAGGTCCGCGACGTGCAGCAGCCGGTCCCCGGCGTCTCCGTGCACAAGGGCTCCGTCCAGGTCGGCGAGGTGACCATCGGCTCCACCGCCTACGCCGCCATCGACGTCCGCCGCCGCCGGGCCATCGCCCGCGCCCACTCGGCCACGCACCTCACGCACCAGGCGCTGCGCGACGCGCTCGGCCCGACGGCCGCCCAGGCCGGCTCGGAGAACTCGCCCGGCCGCTTCCGCTTCGACTTCGGCTCGCCCAACGCCGTGCCCGGCGCGGTCCTGACGGACGTCGAGCAGAAGATCAACGAGGTCCTCGCCCGCGAGCTCGACGTGCACGCCGAGGTCATGCCGATCGACGAGGCCAAGCGCCAGGGTGCCATCGCCGAGTTCGGCGAGAAGTACGGCGAGAAGGTCCGCGTCGTCACCATCGGCGACTTCTCCAAGGAGCTGTGCGGCGGTACGCACGTCCACAACACCGCCCAGCTGGGCCTGGTGAAGCTGCTCGGCGAGTCGTCCATCGGCAGTGGCGTGCGCCGTGTCGAGGCCCTCGTCGGTGTCGACGCGTACAACTTCCTCGCCCGTGAGCACACGGTCGTCGCCCAGCTCCAGGAGCTGGTCAAGGGACGTCCCGAGGAGCTTCCGGAGAAGATCTCCTCCATGCTCGGCAAGCTGAAGGACGCCGAGAAGGAGATCGAGAAGTTCCGCGCCGAGAAGGTCCTGCAGGCCGCCGCCGGTCTCGTCGAGGGCGCCAAGGACATCCGCGGCGTCGCGCTCGTCACCGGCCAGGTTCCGGACGGCACGTCCGCCGACGACCTGCGCAAGCTGGTCCTCGACGTCCGCGGCCGGCTGGACAATCTTTCCGGGGCGGGCGACCGCCCGGCCGTCGTGGCCCTGTTCACCACCGCCAACGGCCGCCCGCTGACGGTCATCGCCACCAACGAGGCCGCCCGCGAGCGCGGTCTCAAGGCCGGCGAGCTGGTCCGTACCGCCGCGAAGACCCTCGGCGGCGGCGGTGGCGGCAAGCCGGACGTCGCCCAGGGCGGCGGCCAGAACCCCGAGGCGATCGGCGAGGCCATCGAGGCTGTCGAGCGTGCCGTGGTGGAGACCTCGTGAGCGACGTCCGTGCGGCCACCGGGTCGCGGTCGACGACGATGCCCGCACTGGTGCGCCGCTCGGGCGGAGAAGCGAACAATGGGGGAGGGGCGTGACGATGCGCCGCGGTCGTCGTCTCGCGATCGACGTCGGGGACGCCCGGATCGGGGTCGCCTCGTGCGACCCCGACGGGGTCCTCGCCACGCCGGTGGAGACCGTGCCGGGACGTGACGTCCCGGCCGCCCACCGGCGGTTGAGGCAGATCGTCGAGGAGTACGAACCGATCGAGGTCGTGGTCGGCCTCCCTCGCTCCCTCTCCGGGGGCGAGGGCCCGGCCGCGGCCAAGGTCCGGCGCTTCGCCCAGGAGCTGGCGAAGGGCATCGCCCCGGTGCCGGTCCGCCTGGTCGACGAGCGGATGACGACGGTGACGGCCACGCAGGGGCTGCGGGCCTCGGGGGTGAAGGCGAAGAAGGGGCGGTCCGTCATCGATCAGGCCGCCGCGGTGATCATCCTTCAGAACGCTCTTGAGTCCGAACGGGTATCAGGTAATCCGCCCGGCGAGGGCGTCGAAGTGGTCATCTGATCGCGATACGGTAACGTTCCGCGCGATGCGGCGGTGTTCGAACAGCTGCCGCACAACGTAGAGGCGGATCGTCCGGAAGCCTCGCGGCTGTTTTGGGGATCGATGACTGAGTATGGCCGGGGCTCTGGCTCCGAACCGTGGCATCCCGCGGACCCGTTGTACGGGGACCAGGGATGGGGAGGCCAGCAGCAGTACCCGCAGCAGGCGCAGCAGTACGGTCAGCAGGACCCGTACGGCCAGGACGTCTACGGTCAGGGCGGTCAGGGGTACGACCCGCAGTACCAGCAGCCGTATCCGCAGAATCCGCAACAGCCTCAGCACCCTCAGCACCCCCAGCAGTACGGCGGGCAGCAGGGGCACCCCGGGCAGGGCTACGACACGCCCGGGTACCCCGCACAGCAGTACGACGCGAGCTGGGAGACGGGCCAGGCGGCCATGCCGTACGGCACGACTCCCGCGGATCCGTACGGTGGCCAGAACCCGGACCTCTACGGCACCCCCGAGGCGTACCCGCCGCCGCAGCCCCCGGGCCGGCGGCAGGCCCCGCGTGTGCCCGAGCCCGCGACCGACTGGGACGCGGAGGCACCGGAGGAGGAGAAGCACCCCTTCTTCACCGGTGAGGACGACGACCGGGACGACGAGTACGACGACGACCCGGCGGAGAGCCGCTCGCGCACGGGCGGCCGCGAGCGCCGGGGCAAGGGCAAAGGCAAGAAGAAGAGCAAGAACGGCTGCGCCTGTCTGGTCGTCGCCCTCGTCCTCGCGGGCGGTGTCGGCGGCGTCGGCTACTTCGGCTACCAGTTCTGGCAGGGCCAGTTCGGCGCCGCGCCGGACTACGCGGGCGAAGGCAGCGGCTCGGTGCAGGTCGAGATCCCCAGGGGAGCTCTCGGCTACGACATCGGCAACATCCTGAAGAAGGCCGGCGTCGTCAAGAGCGTCGATGCCTTCGTCTCCGCACAGCAGAAGAACCCCAAGGGCACGCTGATCCAGGCCGGCGTCTACACGCTGAAGAAGGAGATGTCGGCGGAGAGCGCTGTCGCGCTGATGCTCAACCCGGCGAGCCAGGCGAACTTCGTGATCCCCGAGGGCAAACGAAACGTCTGGGTCTACGAGGAGATCGACAAGAAGCTCGAACTCAAGGCCGGTACGACGCAGGGCATCGCGAAGGCGAAGGCGAACGATCTCGGCCTACCGGACTGGGCGAAGAACCACGCCGACGTGAAGGACCCGCTGGAGGGCTTCCTCTTCCCGGCGAGCTACCCGGTGGCCAGGGGTCAGAAGCCCGAGGACGTGCTGCGCAAGATGGTTTCGCGTGCGAACCAGGAGTACGGGAAGCTCGAACTGGAGTCGAAGGCGAAGGAGCTCGGGCTCAGCGGACCGTGGGAGCTGGTCACCGTCGCGAGCCTCGTGCAGGTCGAAGGCAAGTACAAGCACGACTTCGACAAGGTCTCGCGCGTCGTCTACAACCGGCTCAAGCCGAACAACCTGGAGACCGTGGGTCGCCTGGAGTTCGACTCGACGATCAACTACATCAAGGGCCAGAGCACGCTCGACGTCGGCACGGTCGAGGATCTGCGGAAGATCAAGGATCCGTACAACACCTACGACATCAAGGGCCTCATCCCCGGTCCGATCAGCAACCCGGGCGCCGAGGCGCTCAAGTCGGCGATGAACCCGACGCCCGGACCCTGGTACTACTTCGTGTCGATCAACGAGAACAAGACCGTCTTCTCCGTCACCAACGAAGAGCACAACAAGAACGTGGCGGAGTACGAGAAGCAGCGGGAGAGTTCGGGCCAGTGAGTACGCACCACCGGGCGGCCGTCCTCGGCTCGCCCATCGCCCACTCGCTCTCCCCGGTCCTGCACCGGGCGGCCTACGCCGCGCTCGGCCTGGAGGGCTGGTCGTACGACCGCTTCGAGGTGGACGAGGCCGGGCTGCCCGGCTTCGTCGCCGGGCTCGACGACTCCTGGGCCGGTCTGTCGCTGACCATGCCGCTGAAGCGGGCGATCATCCCGCTGCTCGACGAGATCAGCGACACGGCCGCCTCGGTGGAGGCCGTGAACACCGTCGTCCTCACCGAGGACGGCCGCCGCGTCGGCGACAACACGGACATCCCCGGCATGGTCGCGGCCCTGCGTGAACGAGGCGTCGAGAAGGTGGAGTCCGCCGCCGTCCTCGGCGCCGGCGCCACCGCCTCCTCCGCGCTCGCCGCGCTCGCGCGGATCTGCTCCGGCCCCGTCACCGCGTACGTACGGAGCGAGGCCCGGGCCGAGGAGATGCGCGGCTGGGGCGAGCGGCTCGGGGTGGACGTCCGTACCGCGGACTGGGGGAGCGCGGCCGAGGCGTTCGCGTCCCCGCTCGTGATCGCGACCACCCCCGCCGGCACGACGGACGACCTGGCCCCGGCCGTCCCCGTTGCCCCCGGCACCCTCTTCGACGTCCTCTACCACCCCTGGCCGACCCGACTCGCCGCGGCCTGGTCCGACCACGGAGGTACGGTCCTCGGCGGCCTGGACCTCCTCGTCCACCAGGCCGTGCTCCAGGTCGAACAGATGACGGGCCGCGCCCCGGCGCCGCTCGCGGCGATGCGGGCGGCGGGAGAGCGGGCCCTGGCCTCCCGGTAGGCTCCCGACCGGCGAGAATCGGTCACTACCTGCCCGACCGGGTGAAGTGGACGTTCCTCGTCCTCGCGGCCTCCTCGCTCAGGCGCCGTCACGCGGCCCGGCGGAGGGCTGGAAAGCGCTCCTTCCGGTGAGACGGGCGTCCGATAGCTGGACCAGGGGCCGGTCGTGCTCCCCGGACGTGGGAGGATCGGGTACGGCGGGCCAGGGCCGCGCACCCGGTCGCGCCGCAGCAGTTCCAGGCGCGAGCATGAGGAGCATCGTTGAGCAGGTTGCGTTGGCTGACCGCTGGGGAATCCCACGGACCCGCGCTGGTCGCGACGCTGGAGGGCCTTCCCGCCGGCGTCCCGGTCACCACTGAGCTGGTGGCGGACCACCTCGCGCGGCGGCGCCTCGGCTATGGGCGTGGCGCCCGGATGAAGTTCGAGCAGGACGAGGTCACCTTCCTGGGTGGTGTCCGGCACGGACTCTCCCTCGGCTCCCCGATCGCCGTGATGGTCGGCAACACCGAGTGGCCCAAGTGGGAGAAGGTCATGTCGGCCGACCCGGTCGACCCCGCCGAGCTCAAGGAGACGGGCCGCAACGCGCCCCTGACCCGGCCCCGCCCCGGCCACGCCGACCTCGCCGGCATGCAGAAGTACGGCTTCGACGAGGCCCGGCCGATCCTGGAGCGCGCCTCCGCACGCGAGACCGCCGCCCGCGTCGCCCTCGGTGCCGTCGCCCGGTCCTTCCTCAAGGAGGCCGCGGGCATCGAGATCGTCTCGCACGTGATCGAGCTCGCCGCCGCCAAGGCCCCCTACGGCGTCTACCCGACCCCCGCCGACGTCGAGAAGCTCGACGCCGACCCGGTCCGCTGCCTCGACGCCGACGCCTCGAAGGCGATGGTCGCCGAGATCGACCAGGCCCACAAGGACGGCGACACCCTCGGTGGCGTCGTCGAGGTACTGGCGTACGGCGTGCCCGTCGGGCTCGGCTCGCACGTCCACTGGGACCGTCGCCTCGACGCCCGCCTCGCCGCCGCGCTCATGGGCATCCAGGCCATCAAGGGCGTCGAGGTCGGCGACGGCTTCGAGCTGGCCCGCGTGCCCGGCTCGCAGGCCCACGACGAGATCGTGAACACCGAGGACGGCATCAAGCGCACCTCCGGCCGCTCCGGCGGCACCGAGGGCGGCCTGACCACCGGTGAACTGCTCCGCGTCCGCGCCGCGATGAAGCCCATCGCCACCGTCCCGCGCGCGCTCGCCACCGTCGACGTCGCCACGGGCGAGGCCGCCCAGGCCCACCACCAGCGCTCCGACGTCTGCGCCGTCCCCGCCGCCGGCATCGTCGCCGAGGCCATGGTCGCGCTCGTCCTCGCGGACGCCGTCGTCGAGAAGTTCGGCGGCGACAGCGTCCCGGAGACCCGCCGCAACGTGCAGTCGTACCTCGACAACCTCCAGATCCGGTGACCGGACCCCGAGTCGTCCTGGTCGGGCCGATGGGCTCCGGCAAGTCCACGGTGGGCGCGCTCCTGGCCGAGCGCCTGGGCGCGCCCTACCGGGACACCGACGCCGACATCGTCGCCGCCCAGGGCCGTGAGATCGCGGACATCTTCATCGAGGACGGCGAGGAGCACTTCCGCGTCCTGGAACGGGAAGCCGTACGGACCGCGGTCGCCGAACACGAGGGCGTCCTCTCGCTCGGCGGCGGCGCGATCCTCGACGCCGGCACCCGCGAACTGCTCAGCGGGCTGCCCGTCGCCTATCTCTCGATGGATGTCGAGGAGGCCGTCCGCCGCGTCGGTCTCAACACCGCGCGACCGCTGCTCGCCGTCAACCCGCGCCGCCAGTGGCGCGAACTGATGGAGGCGCGCCGCCACCTCTACACCGAAGTCGCACGGGTCGTCGTCGCCACCGACGACCGCACCCCCGAAGAGGTCGCGGACGCGGTCCTCGACGCTCTGGAGCTGAAGAAGGACGTATGACGGACCAGGAAGTGACCCGAATCCAGGTCGGCGGTTCGGCGGGCACGGATCCGTACGAGGTGCTGGTCGGACGGCAGCTGCTCGGTGAGCTGCCCGCCCTGATCGGCGAGAAGGCCAAGCGGGTGGCGGTGATCCACCCGGAGGCGCTCGCCGAGACCGGCGAGGCCCTGCGCGCCGACCTCGCCGACCAGGGCTACGAGGCCGTCGCCATCCAGGTGCCGAACGCCGAGGAGGCCAAGACCGTCGAGGTCGCCGCGTACTGCTGGAAGGCGCTCGGCCAGACCGGCTTCACCCGTACCGACGTCATCGTCGGCGTGGGCGGCGGCGCGACCACCGACCTGGCCGGCTTCGTCGCCGCGACCTGGCTGCGGGGCGTGCGCTGGATCGCCGTACCGACGACGGTCCTCGCCATGGTCGACGCGGCCGTCGGCGGCAAGACCGGCATCAACACCGCCGAGGGCAAGAACCTCGTCGGCGCCTTCCACCCGCCCGCCGGCGTGCTCTGCGACCTGGCCGCGCTGGACTCGCTGCCGGTGCACGACTACGTCAGCGGTCTGGCGGAGATCATCAAGGCCGGCTTCATCGTCGACCCGGTGATCCTCGACCTCATCGAGGAGGACCCGCAGGCCGCCCGTACCCCGGCCGGCCCGCACACCGCCGAACTGCTCGTCCGCTCGATCAAGGTCAAGGCCGAGGTCGTCTCCGGCGACCTCAAGGAGTCGGGCCGTCGCGAGATCCTCAACTACGGTCACACCCTCGCCCACGCGATCGAGAAGAACGAGCGGTACAAGTGGCGCCACGGCGCGGCCGTCTCCGTCGGCATGGTCTTCGCCGCCGAGCTCGGCCGGCTGGCCGGGCGGCTCGACGACGCCACCGCCGACCGGCACCGCACGATCCTGGAGGCCGTCGGCCTTCCGCTCACCTACCGCGGCGACCAGTGGCCCAAGCTCCTGGAGACCATGAAGGTGGACAAGAAGTCCCGCGGCGACCTGCTGCGCTTCATCGTCCTCGACGGGCTCGGCAAGCCGACCGTCCTCGAAGGCCCCGACCCGGCGGTGCTCGTCGCGGCCTACGGCGAGGTGTCCGCGTGAGCGACCTCCGCCGCGTCCTCGTGCTCAACGGCCCCAACCTCGGCCGGCTCGGCTCCCGCGAGCCCGACATCTACGGCGCCACGTCGTACAAGGGCCTGGTGGAGTCCTGCCGGACGCTGGGCGAGGAGCTCGGCTTCGACGTGGAGGTCAGGGAGACCAACGACGAGGGCGAGATGATCCGCTGGCTGCACGAGGCGGCCGACGGTTCGATTCCCGTCGTTCTCAACCCGGGGGCGTTCACGCACTACTCGTACGGGATGCGCGACGCGGCCGCCCAGCGGACCGCGCCGCTGATCGAGGTGCACATCTCGAACCCGTACACCCGCGAGGAATTCCGGCACACCTCGGTCGTCGCCGCCGTGGCGACCGGGACCGTCGCCGGCTTCGGCATCGGCTCCTACCGACTCGCCCTGCGGGCGCTGGCCGAGGAACTGACCGGCTGACACCGGCCAGTGGGCACTCCGGACCGCCCCCGGCCGTTCCCCCTGTGGGAGCCGGGGGCGGTAACGTTCCCTGGAGTATCGGCCGTACGAGACGGAGTGGCACCGGATGCAGCACGCAGTGGGGGCGCCGATGCCACCGCCCGACAACGCGGGATGGGGGCAGGGCGGACACCAGGCACAGCACCCGCACCCCGTACCCCCGCCCCCGTCGGCCCCCCTTCCCGCCGCCCCGCACTCCGCGCCGCCCGCCCCCGGCTGGGTCGCCGGAGGCATACCCCCGCACCCCGGACAGCCCGCCCCGCCGCCGCGCGACACCACCGGGCACGTCCAGCTGCCGCCCATGGCCATGCCCGTACCGCCGCCCGCCGAGCCGGGCACCGGCACGGCGACCCTGGCGGTCCTGCTCATCGGCCCCGCGGGCGCCGGCAAGACGACCGTCGCCCGGCACTGGGCCAAGCGCCGCCGCGTGCCCACCGCGCACATCAGCCTCGACGACGTCCGTGAGTGGGTGTGTTCCGGCTTCGCCGACCCCCAGTCGGGATGGAACGAGCACTCCGAGGCCCAGTACCGCCTCGCCCGCCGGACCTGCGGCTTCGCGGCCCGCAACTTCCTCGCCAACGGAATCTCCTGCATCCTCGACGACGCCGTCTTCCCCGACCGCCCCGTCGTCGGCCTCGGCGGGTGGAAGCGGCACGTCGGCCCCGGACTGCTGCCGGTGGTCCTGCTGCCCGGCCTGGAGATCGTCCTGGAGCGGAACGCCGAGCGCAGCGGCAACCGCCGCCTCTCGGACGAGGAGGTCGCCTCCATACACGGCCGGATGGCCGGCTGGTACGGCTCAGGGCTGCCGATCATCGACAACTCCACGTACGACGTCGAGACCACCGCCCGTGTCCTCGACGAGGTCCTGGCCCGATCCCTGGCGAGCCCGCCCTCCTGGTGATGGCGCGAAACGGCCGCCGGTGGCCCGGTCGGCCGCGCTGAGCAGGCCACGGCGGCCCAGCCCTCGTAGGCTCGGAACATGTCAGAGGTGTATGCGGACCGCCGTGTGCGGCTGCGCGACCGGTGCGCGGCAGCGGGCAGCCCGGCGGCCCTGGTCTCCCGCCCCGCCAACGTCCGCTATCTCGCGGGTGGTTCGCCCCCCGGCGCCGTACTCCTGCTCGGCCCGACGGAGGACGTCCTGCTCTGCCCCACCGCGCCCGGAGGTGATCCGGCCCACGGGCGGCTCGACGAGCTGCTCCGGCAGACCGTGCTGCCCGCGGCGGGTGGTGATCCGGCCGTGGCGGCCGTCGACTTCGCCCGCAAGGCCGGAGCGGACGCCCTCGCCGTGGAGGAGCACCATCTGACCGTGGCCCGCCACCGGGCGATGGGCTCCGTCGCACCGCAGCTCCAGCTCGCCGATCTCGGCGGAGCCGTCGAACAGCTGAGGATCGTCAAGGACGAGGACGAGATCGCCTGTCTGCGGATCGCCGCCGAGATCGCCGACCAGGCGCTGGGGGAGCTCCTCGAATCCATCCTGGTCGGCCGGACCGAACGGCACCTCGCCCTGGAGCTGGAGCGGCGGCTCGTCGACCACGGCGCGGACGGCGCGGCGTTCCCGACCTCCGTGGCCACCGGCCCGAACTCGGGCCGCGGCGGCCACCGGCCCTCCGATCGGCGGGTCGAGGAGGGAGATTTCCTCTCCGTCTGCCTCGGCGCCAACTATCGCGGCTACCGCTGCGAGATCGGCCGTACCTTCGTCATCGGTACGACCCCTGCGGACTGGCAGATCGAGCTGTACGACCTCGTCTTCGCCGCTCAGCGGGCCGGCCGGGAGTCGCTCGCACCCGGCGCCGAGTACCGCGACGTGGACCGCGCGGCACGCCACATCCTGGACGCGGCAGGGCACGGAGAGGCCGTTCCGCCGCTCACCGGGCACGGCGTGGGCCTGGAAATAGACGAGGACCCGCAGCTCGCACCCTCGGCCATGGGTAAACTGGACGCTTGTGTGCCGGTCACCGTCGAACCGGGGGTCCACCTCCCGGGCCGGGGCGGGGTCCGGATCGATGACACGCTCGTCGTGCGCCAGGAGGCGGACGGCGGACCCGAGCTACTCACCATTACGACCAAGGAGCTGCTCGCGCTGTGAGGCGCGTACGCCTCCCTGGTCCCACGTCAGTCCAGGAGATTCCGCAACCGTGGCTTCCACGAACGACCTCAAGAACGGCATGGTGCTCAAGCTCGAAGGCGGCCAGCTCTGGTCCGTCGTCGAGTTCCAGCACGTCAAGCCCGGCAAGGGCCCGGCCTTCGTGCGCACCAAGCTCAAGAACGTGCTGTCCGGCAAGGTCGTCGACAAGACCTTCAACGCCGGCGTGAAGGTCGACACCGCCACCATCGACCGCCGCGACATGCAGTTCTCCTACATGGACGGCGACTACTTCGTCTTCATGGACATGGAGACCTACGACCAGCTGCACGTCGACCGCAAGGCCGTCGGCAACGCCGCCAACTTCCTGATCGAGGGCTTCACCGCCTCCGTCGCGCAGCACGAGGGCGAGGTGCTCTACGTCGAGCTCCCGGCCGCCGTCACGCTGACGATCCAGCACACCGACCCGGGTGTCCAGGGCGACCGCTCCACCGGTGGCACCAAGCCCGCCACGCTGGAGACCGGCCACGAGATCCAGGTCCCGCTCTTCATCACCACCGGTGAGAAGATCAAGGTCGACACGCGCACCAGCGACTACCTCGGTCGGGTGAACGACTAACCGTGGCTGCTCGGAGCAAGGCCCGTAAGCGCGCCTTCCAGATCCTCTTCGAGGCCGACCAGCGCGGCGCGTCCGTGCAGGAGGTCCTCGCGGACTGGGTTCGGCACGCACGGTCCGACGACCGTCAGCCGCCGGTCAACGAGTTCACGATGCAGCTGGTGGAGGGGTACGCGGACTACGCGAACCGCATCGACGAGCTCATCGCCACCTACGCGGTGGACTGGGACCTCGACCGGATGCCGGTCGCCGACCGGAACATCGTGCGCCTCGGCGCGTACGAACTGATCTGGCTGGACGAGACGCCCGACGCCGTGGCGATCGACGAGGCGGTGCAGCTCGCCAAGGAGTTCTCCACGGACGAGTCCCCGACGTTCGTCAACGGCCTCCTGGCCCGCTTCAAGGACCTGAAGCCGCGCCTTCGCCGGGACGCCTGAGCGGCGCTCTCCCGGCAGTCGAAGGGGCTCGCAGCACCACACAGTGCTGCGAGCCCCTTCGCCGTTCCCAGGCCCCCTGGAGCGCCTGGGAACCGGGACGCACAAGAAACCGCCGGGGTGGCGGAGGGCTCACAGGCCTTCCGCCACCCCGGCGGCAACGTTTCTGCTGAATCCTTCGCGGAGGCGGTCAGCTCTCCTCGTGGGCGACCGCGCGGCGCGCGTCCGCGTCCAGAACGCCCCAGCTGATCAGCTGCTCGGTCAGCACCGAAGGCGACTGGTCGTAGATGACGGCGAGCGTGCGCAGGTCGTCCTGGCGGATCGACAGCACCTTGCCGTTGTAGTCGCCGCGCTGCGACTGGATCGTCGCCGCGTAGCGCTGCAGCGGGCCGGCCTTCTCCTGCGGGACGTGGGCGAGGCGCTCCAGGTCGAGAACGAGCTTCGGCGGCGGCTCGGCGGCTCCGCCCGGGGTCGTGCCCGGCAGGAGCTCCTGCACCGGCACGCCGTAGAAGTCCGCCAGCTCGGCGAGGCGCTGCACCGTCACGGCGCGGTCACCACGCTCGTACGAGCCGACCACGACGGCCTTCCAGCGGCCCTGGGACTTCTCTTCCACACCGTGGAGGGAAAGGCCCTGCTGGGTGCGGATGGCACGGAGCTTGGCCCCGAGCTGCTTTGCGTATTCGCTGGACATATAGCTCCCCGGACGCTGGACGCTGTAGACAACGTGCGGCTCCGCCGCCTGGCTGGTAACTCACTGTGAGGTTACGCAGCGTTACTCTT
The DNA here is from genome assembly GCF_005517195.1 of Streptomyces vilmorinianum. Classification (NCBI taxonomy): domain Bacteria; kingdom Bacillati; phylum Actinomycetota; class Actinomycetes; order Kitasatosporales; family Streptomycetaceae; genus Streptomyces; species Streptomyces vilmorinianum. The sequence goes on from NZ_CP040244.1 coordinate 2,724,016, forward strand.
CCCCGTCAAGCCGAATGGTCCATACCGCCCCCTCCCGGGGGACGGCGCCCGGAGTGGCGACAGGGTGGTGAGCTGGGGAGTCGCCCGCCCCTGGTAGAGTCGAGGGCGCAATTCCGACGTCCTTTAAGGTCCGTCCCGTGAGGCGGAGAAGGAGGTCCGTTTCATATGGACGCACAGCAGCACACCGATGCGGCACGCCCTGTTCTCGAGGGCCCCGACATCGCGCGGGTACTGACCCGCATCGCCCACGAGATCGTCGAGCGCGCCAAGGGCGCCGACGACGTGGTCCTCCTCGGCATTCCCACGCGCGGCGTCTTCCTCGCCCGCCGGCTGGCCGACAAGCTCGCCGAGATCACCGGACGCACCATCCCGGTCGGCTCCCTCGACATCACCATGTACCGCGACGACCTGCGGATGAAGCCCGCCCGCGCCATCGGCCGCACCGAGATTCCCGGTGACGGGGTCGACGGCCGCCTGGTCGTCCTCGTCGACGACGTGCTCTTCTCCGGCCGCACCATCCGCGCCGCGCTCGACGCGCTCGGCGACATCGGCCGCCCCCGCGCCGTCCAGCTCGCGGTCCTCGTCGACCGCGGTCACCGCGAACTTCCGATCCGTGCCGACTACGTCGGCAAGAACCTCCCCACGTCGCTGCGGGAGACGGTCAAGGTCCAGCTCGCCGAAGAGGACGGTCGCGACACCGTCCTGCTCGGCAGCAAGCCCACCGCCTAGCCGACCGGCGGGGCCCGGACTTCCGACGGGTCCAGGGCACACCCCTGCGCGCCCGCATGCCCTCCCACCTCCCACCACGGAGCGAAAACCGATGATGCGTCACCTCATCTCGGCCGCCGACCTCACCCGCGACGACGCCGTCCTCATCCTCGACACCGCCGAGGAGATGGCCCGGGTGGCCGACCGGCCGATCAAGAAGCTGCCCACCCTGCGCGGCCGGACGATCTGCAACCTGTTCTTCGAGGACTCCACCCGCACCCGGATCTCCTTCGAGGCCGCCGAGAAGCGCCTCTCCGCCGACGTGATCAACTTCGCGGCCAAGGGCTCCAGCGTCTCCAAGGGCGAGTCCCTCAAGGACACCGCGCAGACCCTGGAGGCGATGGGCGTCGACGCCGTCGTCATCCGCCACAGCGCCTCCGGTGCCCCCTACCGGCTCGCCACCTCCGGCTGGATCGACGCCCCCGTCATCAACGCCGGCGACGGCACCCACCAGCACCCCACCCAGGCCCTGCTCGACGCCTTCACCATGCGCCGCCGCCTCGTCGGCCGCGACGCCGGCCTCGGCCAGGACCTCGCGGGCAAGCGCATCACCCTCGTCGGTGACGTCCTGCACAGCCGCGTCGCCCGCTCCAACGTCGACCTGCTCCACACCCTCGGCGCCGAGGTCACCCTGGTGGCCCCGCCGACCCTGGTCCCGGTCGGCGTCGAGACCTGGCCCTGCGCCGTCAGCTACGACCTCGACAGCGTGCTGCCGAAGTCCGACGCGGTGATGATGCTGCGTGTGCAGCGAGAGCGGATGAACGCGGCCTTCTTCCCGACCGAGCGCGAGTACTCGCGGCGGTACGGGCTCGACGGCGACCGGATGGCGAAGATGCCCGAGCACGCCATCGTCATGCACCCCGGACCGATGGTCCGCGGCATGGAGATCACCGCCGAGGTGGCCGACTCCGACCGCTGCACGGTCGTCGAGCAGGTCGCCAACGGCGTGTCGATCCGGATGGCCGTCCTCTACCTGCTGCTCGGCGGCAACGAATCCCAGACCACTCGTACCGAGGAGAAGTAAGACCATGAGCAAGATCCTTATCCGCGGTGCGAAGGTACTGGGCGGCGAGGCGCAGGACGTCCTGATCGACGGCGAGACCATCGCCGAGGTGGGGACCGACCTCTCCGCCGAGGGCGCGACGGTGATCGAGGCCGAGGGGCGGATCCTCCTCCCCGGCCTGGTCGACCTCCACACCCACCTGCGCGAGCCGGGCCGCGAGGACTCCGAGACCGTCCTCACCGGCACCCGGGCCGCCGCCTCCGGCGGCTACACCGCCGTCTTCGCCATGGCCAACACCTTCCCCGTCGCCGACACCGCCGGCGTCGTCGAGCAGGTCTACCGGCTCGGCAAGGAGTCCGGCTACTGCGACGTGCAGCCCATCGGCGCCGTCACCGTCGGCCTGGAGGGCAAGAAGCTCGCCGAGCTCGGCGCCATGCACGACTCCGCCGCCGGCGTCACCGTCTTCTCCGACGACGGCAAGTGCGTCGACGACGCCGTGATCATGCGCCGCGCCCTGGAGTACGTGAAGGCCTTCGGCGGCGTCGTCGCCCAGCACGCCCAGGAGCCCCGCCTCACCGAGGGCGCCCAGATGAACGAGGGCGTCGTCTCCGCCGAGCTCGGCCTCGGCGGCTGGCCCGCCGTCGCCGAGGAGTCGATCATCGCGCGCGACGTCCTCCTCGCCGAGCACGTCGGCTCCCGCGTCCACATCTGCCACCTCTCCACGGCCGGCTCGGTCGAGATCGTCCGCTGGGCCAAGTCCCGCGGCATCGACGTCACCGCCGAGGTCACCCCGCACCACCTGCTCCTCACCGACGAGCTGGTACGGAGCTACAACCCGGTCTACAAGGTCAACCCGCCGCTGCGCACCGAGCGTGACGTCATGGCGCTGCGCGAGGCCCTCGCCGACGGCACCATCGACATCGTCGCCACCGACCACGCCCCGCACCCGCACGAGGACAAGGACTGCGAGTGGGCCGCGGCCGCCATGGGCATGGTCGGCCTGGAGACCGCGCTCTCCGTCGTCCAGGAGACGATGGTCGAGACCGGACTGCTCGACTGGGCCGGCGTCGCCGACCGCATGTCCGTCAAGCCCGCGCAGATCGGGCAGGCCAAGGGCCACGGACGCCCCGTCTCGGCAGGTGAGCCCGCGAACCTGACCCTGGTCGATCCGGCATACCGTGGAGCCGTGGACCCCGCGGGCTTCGCCTCCCGCAGCCGCAACACCCCCTACGAGGGCCGCGAGCTGCCGGGACGCGTCACCCACACCTTCCTGCGGGGCCGGGCAACGGTCGTGGACGGGAAGCTGGCGTGACACCTGCACTCATCAATCTGGCCGCCGAGCAGAAGTCGGCCGAGGTCACCGACTGGGCCGGACGGCTCGGCTGGGTCGCCGGACTCCTGCTCTTCATCGCCTTCGTCTACTGGCTGATGCGCCAGGGATGGAAGTGGCGCGGCAGCCTCCAGTCGGACCTCCCCGAGCTGCCCACCGCGCCGGACCCGCGCGGCGAGGCGAAACTGACTCTGAGCGGGCGCTACCACGGCTCGACCACGGCCGGGCAGTGGCTCGACCGGATCGTCGCCCACGGTCTGGGCACCCGCAGCCGCGTCGAGCTCACCCTCACGGACGCGGGGATCGAGGTCGTACGCCCCGGCGCCACCGACTTCTTCATCCCGGCCGCGGCCCTGCGCGAAGCCCGGCTCGACAAGGGCATCGCCGGGAAGGTCCTCGCCGAGGGCGGGCTGCTGATCGTCACCTGGGCACACGGCGAGAAGCTCCTCGACTCCGGCTTCCGGTCCGACCGGGCGGCCGAGCACGCCACCTGGGTCGAGACCCTGAACAGCATGATCAAGACGACGGAAGGCACCGCACGATGACGACCTCCACCAGGGGAACTGGCAAGGTTCCCGCCGTACTCGTCCTGGAGGACGGCCGCATCTTCCGCGGCCGCGCCTACGGGGCCGTGGGGGAGACCTTCGGCGAGGCCGTGTTCTCCACCGGCATGACCGGCTACCAGGAGACCCTCACCGACCCGTCGTACCACCGCCAGGTCGTCGTGATGACCGCCCCGCACGTCGGCAACACCGGCGTCAACGACGAGGACCCCGAGTCCTCGCGGATCTGGGTCTCCGGCTACGTCGTCCGCGACCCCGCCCGCGTCTCCTCCAACTGGCGCGCCCAGCGCTCCCTGGACGAGGAGCTGCGCCACCAGGGCGTCGTCGGCATCTCCGGCATCGACACCCGCGCCCTCACCCGCCACCTGCGCGAGAGCGGCGCCATGCGCGTCGGCATCTTCTCCGGCAGCGCGCTCCCCGACGAGGGCGTGATGCTCGCCGAGGTCCGCCAGCAGCCCGAGATGAAGGGCGCGAACCTCTCCGCCGAGGTCGCCACCAAGGAGACCTACGTCGTCCCCGCGATCGGCGAGAAGAAGTTCACCGTCGCCGCCGTCGACCTCGGCATCAAGGGCATGACCCCGCACCGCATGGCCGAGCGCGGCATCGAGGTCCACGTGCTGCCCGCCACCGCCACCGCCGAGGACGTCTACGCCGTCAACCCCGACGGCGTGTTCTTCTCCAACGGCCCGGGCGACCCGGCCACCGCCGACGGCCCCGTCGCCGTCATGCAGGCCGTCCTGGAGCGCGGGACGCCGCTCTTCGGCATCTGCTTCGGCAACCAGATCCTCGGCCGCGCGCTCGGCTTCGGCACCTACAAGCTGAAGTACGGCCACCGCGGCATCAACCAGCCGGTGCAGGACCGCACCACCGGCAAGGTCGAGGTCACCGCGCACAACCACGGCTTCGCCGTCGACGCGCCCCTCGACAAGGTCTCCGAGACCCCCTACGGGCGTGCCGAGGTCTCGCACGTCTGCCTGAACGACAACGTCGTGGAAGGCCTGCAGCTGCTCGACCAGCCGGCCTTCTCCGTCCAGTACCACCCCGAGGCGGCCGCGGGCCCGCACGACGCCGCGTACCTCTTCGACCGCTTCGTATCCCTGATGGAGGCCGAGCGTGCCTAAGCGCACCGATATCCAGTCCGTCCTGGTCATCGGCTCCGGCCCGATCGTCATCGGCCAGGCCGCGGAGTTCGACTACTCCGGCACCCAGGCCTGCCGCGTCCTCAAGGCCGAGGGCCTGCGGGTGATCCTGGTCAACTCCAACCCGGCCACGATCATGACCGACCCGGAGATCGCCGACGCCACCTACGTCGAGCCGATCACCCCCGAGTTCGTCGAGAAGATCATCGCCAAGGAGCGCCCCGACGCCCTCCTGCCCACCCTCGGCGGCCAGACCGCGCTCAACACCGCGATCTCCATGCACGAGCAGGGCGTCCTGGAGAAGTACGGCGTCGAGCTCATCGGCGCCAACGTCGAGGCCATCCACAAGGGCGAGGACCGCGACCTCTTCAAGGGCGTCGTCGAGGCCGTCAAGGCCAAGATCGGGTACGGCGAGTCCGCCCGGTCCGTGATCTGCCACTCCATGGACGACGTTCTCCAGGGCGTCGAGACGCTCGGCGGCTACCCCGTCGTCGTCCGCCCCTCCTTCACCATGGGCGGCGCCGGCTCCGGCTTCGCCCACGACGAGGAGGAGCTGCGCCGCATCGCCGGCCAGGGCCTGACCCTGTCTCCCACCACCGAGGTGCTCCTGGAGGAGTCCATCCTCGGCTGGAAGGAGTACGAGCTGGAGCTGATGCGCGACAAGCACGACAACGTCGTGGTCGTCTGCTCCATCGAGAACTTCGACCCGATGGGCGTCCACACCGGTGACTCGATCACCGTCGCCCCGGCGATGACCCTCACCGACCGCGAGTACCAGCGGCTGCGGGACATCGGCATCGCGATCATCCGCGAGGTCGGCGTCGACACCGGCGGCTGCAACATCCAGTTCGCGGTCAACCCGGACGACGGCCGGATCATCGTCATCGAGATGAACCCGCGTGTCTCCCGGTCCTCGGCGCTCGCCTCCAAGGCCACCGGCTTCCCCATCGCCAAGATCGCGGCCCGGCTCGCCGTCGGCTACACGCTGGACGAGATCCCGAACGACATCACGGAGAAGACCCCGGCGTCCTTCGAGCCCACGCTCGACTACGTCGTGGTCAAGGCGCCCCGCTTCGCCTTCGAGAAGTTCCCCTCCGCCGACTCCACGCTGACCACGACCATGAAGTCGGTCGGCGAGGCCATGGCGATCGGCCGCAACTTCACCGAGGCGCTGCAGAAGGCCCTGCGCTCCCTGGAGAAGAAGGGCTCGCAGTTCACCTTCGTCGGCGAGCCCGGCGACAAGGACGAGCTGCTGCGCGAGTCCGTCCGCCCGACCGACGGCCGCATCAACACCGTCATGCAGGCCATCCGCGCCGGTGCCACCCCGCGGGAGGTCTTCGACGCCACGAAGATCGACCCGTGGTTCGTCGACCAGCTCTTCCTGATCAAGGAGATCGCGGACGAGCTCGCCGCCGCCGAGAAGCTCGACCCCGAGCTGCTCGCCGAGGCCAAGCGCCACGGCTTCTCCGACGCCCAGATCGCCGAGATCCGGGGCCTGCGCGAGGACGTCGTCCGCGAGGTCCGGCACGCGCTCGGCGTCCGCCCGGTCTACAAGACGGTCGACACCTGCGCCGCCGAGTTCGCCGCCAAGACCCCGTACTTCTACTCCTCGTACGACGAGGAGAGCGAGGTCGCCCCGCGCGAGAAGCCCGCGGTGATCATCCTGGGCTCCGGCCCGAACCGCATCGGCCAGGGCATCGAGTTCGACTACTCCTGCGTCCACGCCTCCTTCGCGCTCAGCGACGCCGGCTACGAGACCGTGATGGTCAACTGCAACCCGGAGACCGTCTCGACGGACTACGACACCTCCGACCGCCTGTACTTCGAGCCGCTGACGCTCGAGGACGTGCTGGAGATCGTCCACGCCGAGACGCTGGCCGGCCCCGTCGCCGGTGTCGTCGTCCAGCTCGGCGGCCAGACCCCGCTGGGCCTGTCGCAGGCGCTCAAGGACAACGGCGTGCCGGTCGTCGGCACCTCCCCGGAGGCCATCCACGCCGCCGAGGACCGCGGCGCCTTCGGCCAGGTCCTCGCCGAGGCCGGGCTCCCGGCCCCCAAGCACGGCACCGCGACCACCTTCGCCGGCGCCAAGGCCATCGCCGACGAGATCGGCTACCCCGTCCTCGTACGCCCGTCGTACGTGCTCGGCGGCCGCGGCATGGAGATCGTGTACGACGAGGCCCGCCTGGAGTCGTACATCGCCGAGTCCACCGAGATCAGCCCCACCCGGCCGGTCCTGGTCGACCGCTTCCTCGACGACGCCATCGAGATCGACGTCGACGCCCTCTACGACGGCACCGAGCTCTACCTCGGCGGCGTCATGGAGCACATCGAGGAGGCCGGCATCCACTCCGGCGACTCGGCCTGCGCCCTGCCCCCGATCACGCTGGGCGGCTTCGACATCAAGCGCCTGCGCGCCTCCACCGAGGCGATCGCCAAGGGCGTCGGCGTCCGCGGCCTGATCAACATCCAGTTCGCGATGGCCGGCGACATCCTCTACGTCCTGGAGGCGAACCCGCGCGCCTCCCGGACCGTCCCCTTCACCTCGAAGGCGACCGCCGTGCCGCTCGCGAAGGCCGCCGCCCGCATCTCGCTCGGCGCGACCATCGCCGAACTGCGCGAGGAGGGCCTGCTGCCGAAGACCGGCGACGGCGGCACCCTGCCGCTCGACGCGCCGATCTCCGTCAAGGAGGCCGTGATGCCGTGGACGCGGTTCCGCGACATCCACGGCCGCGGCGTGGACACCGTCCTCGGCCCGGAGATGCGCTCCACCGGCGAGGTCATGGGCATCGACTCCGTCTTCGGCACGGCGTACGCCAAGTCGCAGGCCGGCGCCTACGGCCCGCTGCCCACCAAGGGACGCGCGTTCATCTCCGTCGCCAACCGCGACAAGCGCTCGATGATCTTCCCGGCGCGTGAGCTGGTCGCCCACGGCTTCGAGCTGATGGCCACCTCCGGCACGGCCGAGGTGCTCAAGCGCAACGGCATCAACGCCACGGTCGTGCGCAAGCAGTCCGAGGGCGAGGGCCCGAACGGCGAGAAGACGATCGTCCAGCTGATCCACGACGGCCAGGTCGACCTCATCGTCAACACCCCGTACGGCACCGGCGGCCGCCTCGACGGCTACGACATCCGTACGGCGGCGGTGGCCCGCTCCGTCCCGTGCCTCACCACGGTCCAGGCGCTCGCCGCGGCCGTCCAGGGCATCGACGCGCTCAACCACGGCGATGTCGGCGTCCGCTCGCTCCAGGAACACGCGGAACACCTGACCGCGGCCCGCGACTAGCAACCCAAGAGGGGGACACCGGAAACGGTGTCCCCCTCTTGGTGAGGACACCCCACATGTACAAGTTCTTCTTCAACCTCGTCTTCAAGCGGATGGACCCGGAGCAGGCCCACCACCTGGCCTTCCGCTGGATCCGCCTGGCCGCCCGCGTCCCGGTCCTGCGCACCCTCGTCGCCGCCGTCCTCGCGCCCCGCCACAAGGAGCTGCGCACCGAGGCCCTCGGCCTGCGGATGCACGGCCCCTTCGGTCTCGCGGCCGGCTTCGACAAGAACGCCGTCGCCATCGACGGCATGTCGATGCTCGGCTTCGACCACATCGAGATCGGCACGGTCACCGGCGAGGCCCAGCCCGGCAACCCCAAGAAGCGCCTCTTCCGGCTGGTCCCGGACCGCGCCCTGATCAACCGCATGGGCTTCAACAACGAGGGCTCCGCCGCCGTCGCCGAGCGCCTCCACGCGCGCGTGCCGGTCTTCAGGACCGTCGTCGGCGTCAACATCGGCAAGACGAAGGTCGTCCCCGAGGCCGAGGCGGCCGCCGACTACGTGAAGTCCACCGAGCGCCTCGCCCGGTACGCCGACTACCTGGTCGTCAACGTCTCCTCCCCGAACACCCCCGGCCTGCGCAACCTCCAGGCCACCGAGTCGCTGCGCCCGCTGCTCACGGCGGTACGGGAGGCGGCCGACCGCACCGTCACCGACCGCCGGGTCCCCCTCCTGGTCAAGATCGCCCCCGATCTGGCGGACGAGGACGTCGACGCGGTAGCCGACCTCGCCCTGGAGCTGGGACTCGACGGCATCATCGCGACCAACACCACCATCGCCCGCGAGGGCCTCGGCCTGACGTCCGACCCCGCGCTGATCAAGGAGACGGGCGGGCTGTCCGGCGCGCCGGTCAAGGAGCGCTCCCTGGCCGTGCTCAGGCGCCTGTACGCGCGCGTGGGGGACCGGCTGGTCCTCGTCGGTGTCGGCGGCATCGAGAACGCCGAGGACGCCTGGCAGCGCATCCTGGCCGGCGCCACCCTGATCCAGGGCTACAGCGCCTTCATCTACGAGGGTCCGTTCTACGCCCGCGCGATCCACAAGGGCCTCGCGGCACGCCTCGCCGCCTCCCCGTACGCCACCCTCGCCGAGGCCGTCGGCGCCGACTCCCGAAAGGCCGCCCAGTGACCCTCTCCTTCGGTACCCGTCTGCGCTCCGCCATGGACGAGCGCGGTCCGCTCTGCGTCGGCATCGACCCGCACGCCGCCCTGCTCGACGCCTGGGGGCTGAACGACGACATCGCGGGCCTGGAGCGCTTCACGTTCACGGTCGTCGAGGCGCTCGCCGACACCGTCGCCGTCTTCAAGCCGCAGTCCGCGTTCTTCGAGCGCTTCGGCTCGCGCGGCATCGCCGTCCTGGAGCGCGCCGTGGCCGATCTGCGGGCCGCGGGCGGTCTGGTGGTCATGGACGCCAAGCGCGGCGACATCGGCTCCACCATGGCCGCCTACGCCGAGACCTTCCTCCGGAAGGACTCCCCGCTCTTCTCCGACGCCCTGACGGTCTCGCCGTACCTCGGCTACGGCTCGCTGAAGCCGGCCGTCGACCTGGCGAGGGAGTCGGGCGCCGGTCTCTTCGTCCTGGCCCTCACCTCCAACCCCGAGGGCGCCGAGGTCCAGCGGGCCGTCCGCGAGGACGGCCGGACGATCGGCGCGACCATGCTGGCCCACCTGGCCGAGGAGAACGCGGGGGAGACCCCCATGGGCTCCTTCGGCGCGGTCGTCGGCGCGACGCTCGGCGACCTGTCCTCCTTCGACCTGGACATCAACGGCCCGCTCCTGGCCCCCGGCCTCGGCGCCCAGGGCGCGACCCCGGCCGACCTCCCGGCGGTCTTCGGCGCGGCGGTCCGCAACGTCGTCCCGAACGTCAGCCGGGGTGTCCTGAAGCACGGTCCGGACGCCGCCGCCCTGCGAGCCTCCGCGGAGCGCTACGCGACGGAAATCCGCGAGGCCGTCGCCGTCTGACCGCCCGCCCGGCCAATCCGCAGGTCGGAGCCGTCTCACTCCTTGGCAAGAACTCGGCCGAAAACCCGGTCTATATGCCCGAAAAGTCCTGGTCGGTCGATGCTGACCAGGACTTTTCGCTTGTTCTCGCTGACTGGAGAGGCATTGGCCGCTAGTCTCCGGGGCAGAGTCAGCGTTCAGCGGTCACTCACGTTGATCGTTGCTCCACTGGTGTGGGGCGACTAGGTTCCCCACCGGTCCGTATCCGACAGTTCGACATCCGAGGTGACGTAGGCGTGGCTCTTCCGCCCCTTACCCCTGAACAGCGCGCAGCCGCGCTCGAAAAGGCCGCCGCGGCTCGCCGGGAGCGGGCCGAGGTCAAGAATCGACTCAAGCACTCCGGCGCCTCCCTCCACGAGGTCATCAAGCAGGGCCAGGAGAACGACGTCATCGGCAAGATGAAGGTCTCCGCGCTGCTCGAGTCCCTGCCCGGCGTGGGCAAGGTCCGCGCCAAGCAGATCATGGAGCGACTCGGCATCTCCGAGAGCCGGCGTGTGCGCGGGCTCGGTTCCAACCAGATCGCCTCCCTGGAGCGCGAGTTCGGCAGCACCGGCGCCTGAGACGGGACTGCCGTCCCAGGCACCCCCGTAAAGCTGGAATAATCGCTGCATGGCAGCAGAGGTACGTCCGCGGCTGACCGTGCTCTCCGGCCCCTCAGGGGTCGGCAAGAGCACGGTCGTCGCTCATATGCGCAAGGTCCACCCCGAGGTCTGGCTCTCGGTGTCGGCCACGACACGAAAGCCGCGCCCCGGCGAGAAGCACGGCGTCCAGTACTTCTTCGTCACGGACGACGAATTCGACAAGCTGGTCGCCAACGGGGAACTCCTCGAATGGGCCGAGTTCGCGGGCAACCGCTACGGCACGCCGCGTCGCGCGGTCCTCGACCGCCTGGAGGCGGGCGAGCCCGTGCTCCTGGAGATCGACCTCCAGGGCGCCCGGCAGGTCAAGGAGTCCATGACGGACTCGCAGCTGGTCTTCCTGGCCCCGCCGAGCTGGGACGAGCTGGTCCGCCGGCTCACCGGCCGCGGCACCGAGTCGCCCGAGGTCATCGAGCGCCGGCTGGAGGCCGCCAAGATCGAACTGGCCGCCGAGACGGAGTTCGACACCACCCTGGTCAACACCTCCGTCGAGGACGTGGCGCGTGAGCTGCTAGCCTTGATGAACGTTGTTTGATCTTTTTCTGATCGCCTGGATCTGATCACCCGGATCAGCTCACCCAGAAGTTTCTTCGGAAGGCAAGAGAGTGTCCTCTTCCATCACCGCGCCCGAGGGCATCATCAACCCCCCGATCGACGAGCTGCTCGAGGCCACCGACTCGAAGTACAGCCTCGTGATCTACGCGGCCAAGCGCGCTCGCCAGATCAACGCGTACTACTCGCAGCTCGGCGAGGGCCTGCTCGAGTATGTCGGTCCGCTCGTCGACACCCACGTCCACGAGAAGCCGCTCTCGATCGCCCTGCGCGAGATCAACGCGGGTCTGCTGACCTCCGAGGCCATCGAGGGCCCGGCGCAGTAAGCACGTAACGTTTCTCACCACAGGCCCGGCGGAACATCCGCCGGGCCTGTGGTGTCTCATGGAGTCGTTGGGGTCTCCCCAGGCCCCCTGGGCCTAGGGGACGTATCCGAGTGCGCGTCCGAGTGCGGGGAGTGGCAGTGGTGACCAAGCCGAAGGTCGTTCTGGGGGTCAGCGGCGGCATCGCCGCCTACAAGGCCTGTGAGCTGCTCCGGCGGCTGACCGAGTCGGGCCACGACGTACGCGTCGTGCCGACCGACTCCGCCCTGAACTTCGTCGGCGCGGCCACCTGGTCCGCCCTCTCCGGCCACCCCGTCTCCACCGAGGTGTGGGAGTCCGTCCACGAGGTCCCGCACGTACGGATCGGGCAGGCTGCCGACCTCGTCGTCGTGGCCCCGGCCACCGCCGACATGCTCGCCAAGGCCGCCCACGGACTCGCCGACGACCTGCTGACGAACACGCTGCTCACCGCCCGCTGTCCGGTCGTCTTCGCCCCCGCGATGCACACCGAGATGTGGGAGCACCCCGCCACCCAGGAGAACGTCGCCACGCTGCGCCGGCGCGGCGCGGTCGTCATCGAGCCCGCCGTCGGCCGCCTGACCGGCGTCGACACCGGCAAGGGACGGCTGCCCGAGGCGGCCGAGATCTTCGAGGTCTGCCGGCTCGTCCTGAATCGGCACAGTCTGGCCCGCGGCACCGCCGCCCCCGACCTCGCCGGCCGCCATGTCGTGGTCAGCGCGGGCGGCACCCGGGAGCCCCTCGACCCGGTCCGCTACCTGGGCAACCGCTCCTCCGGCAAGCAGGGCTACGCCCTGGCCAAGGCCGCCGCCGCCCGCGGCGCACGGGTCACCCTCGTCGAGGCCAACACCGGCATCCCCGACCCGGCAGGCGTCGACGTGGTCCACGTCGGCACCGCCGTCCAACTGCGCGAGGCCGTCCTCAAGGCGGCGGCCGACGCCGACGCCGTGGTCATGGCCGCGGCCGTGGCCGACTTCCGCCCCGCCGCGTACGCCCCGGGCAAGATCAAGAAGCGCGACGACGTCGAGGCGCCGACCGTCGAGCTCGTCCGCAACCCCGACATCCTCGCCGAGATCTCCGCCAAGCGCGCCCTGCCGGGACAGGTGATCGTCGGCTTCGCCGCCGAGACCGACGACGTCCTCGCCAACGGCCGCGAGAAGCTGCGCCGCAAGGGCTGCGACCTGCTCGTCGTCAACGAGGTGGGCGAGCGCAAGACCTTCGGCTCCGAGGAGAACGAGGCCGTGGTGCTCGCGGCGGACGGCGCCGACACGCCCGTACCGTACGGGCCGAAGGAAGCCCTCGCGGAGACGGTCTGGGACCTCGTCGCACCGCGCCTGCGGTCCATGCCCGCGGAGAATTCCGAGAAATCTCGCGCGCGGCCGGATTTCACCGGTCCGGCCGAGTGAAATCCCGTGAATCCGGTCCCATCGGGCGACCGGAACGGGTGTTCGTGAGACGGGAGAGGCCGGATTCGACGAGCGTCCGGCTCCCACCTTGCGAGACACCTGGCCCAATGCCCGACCACGCCCGATAGACTGTTCTTGGTACGACGCGGGGCGCAGCCCCCTGCCGTCCGACATTGTTCAGCCAGCAGCCGCTGCAACCCCAGGGAGCATTGTGTCCCGTCGTCTGTTCACTTCGGAGTCCGTGACCGAGGGTCACCCCGACAAGATCGCTGACCAGATCAGCGACACCATTCTCGACGCGCTCCTGCGCGAGGACCCCACGTCCCGTGTCGCCGTCGAGACGCTGATCACCACCGGCCTCGTGCACGTCGCCGGTGAGGTCACCACGAAGGCGTGGGCCGACATCCCCACCCTCGTACGGAACAAGATCCTCGAGATCGGGTACGACTCCTCGAAGAAGGGCTTCGACGGCGCGTCCTGCGGCGTCTCGGTCTCCATCGGGTCGCAGTCCCCGGACATCGCACAGGGCGTCGACACGGCGTACGAGAACCGCGTCGAGGGCGATGACGACGAGCTCGACAAGCAGGGCGCCGGCGACCAGGGCCTGATGTTCGGCTACGCGTCGGACGAGACCCCGGAGCTGATGCCGCTCCCGATCCACCTCGCGCACCGGCTCTCCCGCCGCCTGACCGAGGTCCGCAAGAACGGGACGATCCCGTACCTGCGCCCCGACGGCAAGACCCAGGTCACCATCGAGTACGACGGCGACAAGGCCGTCCGTCTCGACACGGTCGTGGTCTCCTCGCAGCACGCCTCGGACATCGACCTCGAGTCGCTGCTCGCGCCCGACATCCGCGAGTTCGTCGTCGAGCACGTCCTGCAGCAGCTCCTGGAGGACGGCATCAAGCTGGACACCGAGGGCTACCGCCTGCTGGTCAACCCGACCGGGCGCTTCGAGATCGGCGGCCCGATGGGCGACGCCGGCCTCACCGGCCGCAAGATCATCATCGACACCTACGGCGGCATGGCCCGCCACGGCGGCGGCGCCTTCTCCGGCAAGGACCCGTCCAAGGTCGACCGCTCGGCCGCCTACGCCATGCGCTGGGTCGCCAAGAACGTCGTGGCCGCCGGCCTCGCCTCGCGCTGCGAGGTCCAGGTCGCGTACGCGATCGGCAAGGCGGAGCCGGTGGGCCTCTTCGTCGAGACCTTCGGCACCAACGCGGTCGAGACCGAGAAGATCGAGAACGCGATCGGCGAGGTCTTCGACCTCCGCCCGGCCGCGATCATCCGCGACCTCGACCTGCTCCGCCCGATCTACGCCCAGACGGCGGCGTACGGCCACTTCGGCCGCGAGCTCCCCGACTTCACCTGGGAGCGCACGGACCGCGTGGACGCGCTGCGCAAGGCCGCGGGCCTGTAGGCGGGCCTGTAAGCGACGGCAGTACGTGACGGAAGCCCGGCACCCTGTGGGGGGCCGGGCTTCCGCGCGTTCCGCTGTCAGTGGGGTCTGGTAGGAATTTGGCTGTGAGCAGCGAGAACGAGTCGCCCGAGGGTGCGGCCACCGAGGGTGCGGCCGGTGAGTCGCATGAGCAGCTCGCGCTCATTCGGGAGACCGTGCGGAAGGCGAAGGTGCCGCGGGCCAAGCCGCGGACGTGGCGGGGGGCCGCGGTGGCCAAGGAGCTGCCCGTGGCGCGGGTGGTGGTCAACAAGGGGGTGCTGCATCTCGACCAGTTCTTCGACTACGCGGTGCCGGAGGAGCTGGACGCCGTGGCGCAGCCCGGGGTGCGGGTGCGGGTGCGGTTCGGGGCCGGGGCGCATCAGGTCAGGGACGGGCGGCGCGAGGGCGGGCGGCTGATCGACGGGTTCCTCGTCGAGCGGCGGGCCGAGTCGGACTACGCGGGGCCCCTGGCCGCGCTGGCCGACGTGGTCTCACCCGAGCCGGTGCTCGGCGCCGAGCTGCTCGGGCTCGCGCGGGCCGTCGCCGACCGGTACGCGGGGAGTCTGGCGGACGTGCTCCAGCTGGCGGTCCCGCCCCGGAGCGCCCGGGCGGAGGGCAGGACGTCGCCGGAGCCGCTGCCGCCGCCACAGGCGCCGGAGGCGGGCACCTGGGGGCGGTACGAACGGGGGGCCGCGTTCGTGGAGTCCCTCGCACGCGGTGGGGCACCGCGTGCGGTGTGGAACGCGCTGCCGGGGCCGTACTGGGCCGAGGAGCTGGCCCGGGCCGTGGGCGCGACGCTCGCCTCCGGGCGCGGCGCGCTCGTCGTCGTACCCGACGGGCGGGCCGCGGCGCGCGTGGACGCGGCGCTGACGGCTCTCCTGGGACCGGGGCGGCACGCGCTGCTCACCGCCGAGGCCGGGCCCGAGAAGCGGTACGCCCAGTGGCTCGCGGTACGCCGGGGCTCCGTGCGGGCGGTCGTGGGCACGCGGGCCGCGATGTTCGCACCCGTCCGCGACCTCGGCCTCGTCGCCATCTGGGACGACGGGGACGGCAGCCACAGCGAGCCGCACGCCCCGCAGCCCCACGCGCGCGACGTGCTGCTGCTGCGCGCCGCCCACGACAAGTGCGCCTTTCTGCTCGGCTCCACGAGCTGCACGGTCGAGGCCGCGCAGCTCGTCGAGTCCGGCTGGGCCGCGCCGCTGGTCGCGGGCCGCGACCAGGTGCGGGCCGCCGCCCCGCTCGTACGGACGGTCGGGGACACGGACCTGGCCCGTGACGAGGCCGCCCGCGCCGCACGCCTGCCCTCGCTGGCCTGGCAGGCCGTACGGGAGGGCCTGAAGAGCGGGCCGGTGCTCGTCCAGGTGCCGCGGCGGGGGTACGTGCCGAGGCTGGCCTGCGAGCGCTGCCGCACGCCCGCCCGGTGCCGGCACTGCGCCGGGCCCCTGGAAGCGCCCGAGCAGCAGGAGCTGCGGTGCGGCTGGTGCGGGCGGGGTGCGCCGGACTGGCACTGCGTGGCGTGCGGTGCGACGCGGCTGCGGGCCCAGGTCGTGGGCGCGCGCCGGACGGCGGAGGAGCTGGGCAGGGCGTTCCCGGCGGTGCCGGTACGGACGTCGGGGCGGGACCACGTCCTGGACACCGTTCCCGGGCGGCCCGCGCTCGTGGTGTCCACCCCGGGCGCCGAGCCCGTCGCCGAGGGCGGCTACGCGGCCGCGCTGCTCCTCGACGGCTGGGCCATGCTCGGCCGGCCCGACCTGCGCGCCGGCGAGGAGGCCCTGCGGCGCTGGATCGACGCGGCCTCGCTGGTACGGGGGCAGGGCGAGGGCGGCACGGGCGGCGTTGTGGTCGTGGTTGCCGAGCCCACACAGCGACCGGTGCAGGCGCTCGTGCGCTGGGACCCCGTGGGTCACGCCCAGCGCGAGCTCGCGGAGCGGGCGGAGCTCGGCTTCCCGCCGGTGTCGCGCATGGCGGCGGTCTCGGGCCCGCCGGAGGCGGTGGAGGCGTTCCTCGCGACGGCCGAACTGCCCGGCGACGCCGAGGTGTTGGGGCCCGTGCCGCTGCCCGTCGTACGGGGCGGTGGGCCGCGCAGGCCGGGCGACGCGCCGCCGGGGGAGCAGTGGGAACGGGCGCTCGTCCGGGTCCCGCCGGGCAACGGGGCGGCGCTGGCCGCCGCCTTGAAGAAGGCGCAGGCGGCACGGCTGGCGCGGGGCGGCGGGGAGCCGGTGCGGGTACGGGTGGACCCCCCGGACATCGGCTGACGTCCCCCAGGACCCGGGCGTGCCCCCCCGTGGTGGCCACTCGTTCCGCCGGGCCGGTGCCCGCCCCCGCCCGTGTGGGCAACCGTCCCGCAGGGCGGGACCGGTGGGCACACGGGACGGCGCCCTTGCCGGGCCCAGGCTCCCCGTGCCTGCGGTGCCCACGGGTGCGGCGCCGTCGTGGGTTGTGCCCACCCGTTCCTCCCCCCAGGGGAACGCCTGCCCACAACCCGGGAGGGGGAGGGCGCCGGCCTGTGGGACGCCTGCCCACAACCCTGGGCGGGGTAGGCGGCGCGTCAGCCGTTGCGGGGGCCCGGGAGGGCCGGGGGCCTGGGGTCCTCGCGGAGGGACTGGGCGGCGGGCGTGGGCTGCGGGGGCATCGTGCGGGCCGGCGGGACCACCGGGAGCGTGCGGGTCGTGCCCGGCTCCGGGGTGCGCTCCTGCTCGACGACCACGCCCGGCTGGGGCGCGCGCCGAGCGCCGTAGCGGCGGTGGACGGCCTGCTTCGTGACCCCGAGCGCCGAGCCCACCGCGTCCCACGAGAACCCGAGGGAGCGGTCGAAGTCGACCGCCGCCGTCACCAGGGTCTCGACACTGTCCCGCAGCTCCTGCGCGAGGCGGACGGTCGGGGCAGGCGCCCGCCCGTAGACGACGAAGCCCGTCGACGGGCCGGAGCGGCGCGGGCGGTAGACATTGCCCAACTGGGCCGTGAGCGTGCGCAGTGCGTCCACCTGCCGCCGGACCCGCTCGATGTCCCGCACCAACAGATGCAGACTTGCCCGGGCTTGGGCGTCGTGGGTTGCGTGGTCGGCCATGTGAAAGCCTCTCGAACCGGCGTGGAAAAGGGTCGGGCCGCGACGAGGAGGGCGGCCCGCTTCGGTCAATCTCTCTTGACCAACGCGCTACCCGTGGTTGGGTCACGCTGCGGGGGCGTACACGCATATGCGCGGGGCGCTCATGCTGACGTACGCCCCCTCGCGCCCCGGCCCCTAGACTGGTGCGCTGCCCGCCACCGCCCCGACATGCGAGGTTTTTCCGAGTGAAGCTGGTCTTCGCAGGCACCCCCGAGGTCGCCGTACCCGCCCTGGACGCCCTGCTCGCCTCCGGCCGGCACGAGGTGGCCGCCGTCGTCACCCGTCCCGACGCCCCCGCGGGCCGTGGCCGGCGCCTGGTCGCGAGCCCGGTCGCCGAGCGGGCGGAGGAGGCCGGGATCGAGGTGCTCAAGCCGGCGACGCCGCGCGACGAGGGCTTCCTCGCGCGACTGCGCGAGATCGCCCCGGACTGCTGCCCGGTCGTCGCCTACGGCGCCCTGCTGCCCCGGGTCGCCCTCGACATCCCCGCGCACGGATGGGTCAACCTGCACTTCTCGCTGCTGCCCGCCTGGCGCGGCGCGGCGCCCGTGCAGCACGCCGTGATGGCGGGCGACGAGGTGACGGGCGCGTCCACGTTCCAGATCGAGGAGGGGCTCGACTCCGGACCGGTCTACGGCGTGATCACCGAGGACGTCCGCCCCACCGACACCAGCGGGGACCTGCTCACCCGGCTCGCCTTCGCCGGCGCCGGCCTGCTCGCCGCAACCATGGACGGCATCGAGGACGGCACCCTGAAGGCCGTCCCACAGCCGTCCGAGGGCATCACCCTCGCGCCCAAGATCCAGGTCGAGGACGCGCACGTGGACTGGAAGGCCCCGGCGCTGCGTGTGGACCGCGTCGTACGCGGCTGCACGCCCGCCCCCGGCGCCTGGACGGTCTTCCGCGGCGAGCGCCTCAAGCTGATCCAGGCCGCGCTCGTCCAGGACCGCACCGACCTGGCACCCGGCGAGCTCGCGGCCGGCAAGAACAACGTGTACGTCGGCACCGGCTCGCACGCTGTCGAACTGCTCTGGGTCCAGCCGCAGGGCAAGAAGCCGATGAAGGCCGCCGACTGGGCCCGGGGCGTGCGGATCGCCCCGGGTGAGCGAGTCGGCGCGTAGCACCGTCGTCCCAGGGTGCCCAGGGTGCCCAGGGGTGGTGGTGGCTGCCGGCCGTGGCCGCGTCAAGCTGCGGCCCGGCCATGCCACAGCCTCCCAGCGCACCCGGATCGAGGAGATCGCCCACGCGCTCGGCTACCACGGCGTCCGGCTCGTCCACGAACGCGACGACGGCCCGCGGGCACGCCGCCGGCTGCGCGCGGGCGGGCCGCTCCTGCCGGCGGTGGAGCCGCCCGAGCCGCCCCCGCCACCCCCACCAGCGGCCCAGGGACCGCGCTGACGAAGGGATTAGGCTGAGAGGGTTCGACACTCTCACTTTCGTCAGCGGAGCACCTTTTGAGCGAGCAGGCACGTCGCCGTCCCCCCAAGCCGTACCGGCGCCCCAAGAAGGACCCCGTCCGGATCCTTGCCTTCGAGGCGCTCAGGGCGGTCGACGAGCGGGACGCGTACGCGAACCTCGTGCTGCCGCCGCTGCTCAAGAAGGCCCGGGAGAAGGGCGACTTCGACGGGCGGGACGCGGCGCTCGCGACCGAGCTGGTGTACGGGACGCTGCGGCGCCAGGGGACGTACGACGCGATCGTCTCGGCCTGCATCGACCGGCCGCTGCGCGAGGTCGATCCGCCGGTGCTCGACGTGCTGTCGCTCGGGGCGCATCAGCTGCTCGGGACGCGTATCCCGACGCACGCGGCCGTCTCGGCCAGTGTGGAGCTGGCGCGGGTGGTGCTCGGGGACGGGCGGGCCAAGTTCGTGAACGCCGTGCTGCGGAAGATCTCGCAGCACGACCTCGACACCTGGGTCAAGCAGGTCGCTCCGCCGTACGAGAAGGACGCCGAGGACCATCTCGCGATCGTCCACTCCCACCCCCGCTGGGTGGTCTCCGCGCTCTGGGACGCGCTCGGCGGCGGCCGGGCCGGGATCGAGGACCTGCTGGAGGCCGACAACGAGCGGCCCGAGGTCACCCTGGTCGCCCGGCCGGGGCGCGCCACCACCGAGGAGCTCACCGGTGACGACACGCTGCCCGGGCGCTGGTCGCCGTACGCGGTACGGCTGGCAGAGGGCGGCGAGCCGGGCGCCATCGAGGCGGTGAAGGAGGGCCGGGCCGGAGTCCAGGACGAGGGCAGCCAGCTGGTCGCCATCGCGCTGGCCAACGCCCCCCTGGAGGGCCGCGACGAGCGCTGGCTCGACGGCTGCGCCGGCCCCGGCGGCAAGGCCGCGCTGCTCGGCGCCCTGGCCGCGGAGCGCGGCGCCGCGCTGCTCGCCTCCGAGAAGCAGCCGCACCGCGCCCGTCTGGTCGAGCGGGCCCTGGCCGGCAACCCGGGCCCGTACCAGGTCATCGCCGCCGACGGCACGCGCCCGCCGTGGCGGCCCGGCTCCTTCGACCGGGTCCTCATGGACGTCCCCTGCTCGGGTCTCGGCGCGCTGCGCCGCCGCCCCGAGGCCCGCTGGCGCCGCCGCCCGGAGGACCTGGACGGTTTCGCTCCGCTGCAGCGCGGTCTGCTGCGCGAGGCGCTGCAGGCGGTCCGCGTCGGCGGAGTCGTCGGGTACGCGACCTGCTCGCCGCACCTGGCCGAGACCCGCGTGGTCGTCGAGGACGTCCTCAAGGGCCGTGGCGGCCCGGCCGTCGAGGCGGAGTGGATCGACGTCCGCCCGCTGATGCCCGGTGTGCCCGCGCTCGGCGAGGGCCCGGATGTCCAGTTGTGGCCGCACCTGCACGGCACGGACGCGATGTACCTGGCGCTGCTGCGCCGCACGGCCTGAGGAACGGTGTGCCGGAAAGGCCGGGAATGCCCGGCCTTTCCGGGCCCTCACGGCCCCGGAGGCCCACCGAAAGCCCACCGATCCCGGTCCGATCCCGGTCCGAAACCGGTCCGCGGCAAAGAAGTGGCCAAGAGCATGGCAGGCTTGGCACATGGCGCAGATCAACCCCAGCATCCTGTCCGCAGATTTCGCCCGCCTCGCCGAGGAGGCGAAGGCCGTCGACGGTGCCGACTGGCTGCATGTCGATGTCATGGACAACCACTTCGTGCCCAACCTGACCCTCGGCGTGCCGATCGTCGAGTCGCTCAGCCGGGCCACGGACACGCCGCTGGACTGCCACCTGATGATCGAGGACCCCGACCGCTGGGCCCCGCAGTACGTGGAGGCCGGCGCCGGGTCCGTCACGTTCCACGTCGAGGCGGCGGCCGCGCCCGTGCGGCTGGCGCGCGAGATCCGGGCGAAGGGCGCACGGGCGTCGATGGCGCTGAAGCCCGCGACGCCGATCGAGCCGTACGAGGACCTGCTCCCCGAGCTCGACATGCTCCTGATCATGACCGTCGAGCCCGGCTTCGGCGGGCAGGCCTTCCTCGACATCATGCTCCCCAAGATCCGCCGCACCCGTGAGCTGATCTCCAAGCACGGCCTCGAGCTGTGGCTGCAGGTCGACGGCGGGGTGGCCGAATCCACCATCGAGCGGTGCGCCGAGGCCGGCGCCGACGTCTTCGTCGCCGGATCGGCGGTCTACGGCGCCGGGGACCCGGCCGAAGCCGTCCGCTCGCTCCGGGCGAAGGCCGAGTCCGCGACCGCTTCGGCGGCGTGGGCGTGTGGCCACTGAGCCTCACGCAGATGAACGCGGTCCGTCGGAGGACCGACAGGACTGATCAGGGCCCGCCGTATCTGACAGGATGAACTCCGGGTCCAGAGTGTGAACGGCAGCAAGTGAACCAGCGGTACGTGAACAGCAGTGAGGAGATCGCGGTGGCGGGAATCTCGGCGGGACGGTCAGCCCTGCGGATGGGACCCGCGGAGCTGGTGCAGGCGGCGGCCATGGCGCGTCGCTTCTACCTCGAGGGCAAGTCCAAGATCCAGATCGCCGAGGAGTTCGGCGTGAGCCGCTTCAAGGTGGCCCGGGTCCTGGAGACCGCCCTCGAACGCGACCTCGTACGGATCGAGATCCGCGTACCCGCCGAGCTGGACGCCGAGCGCTCGGACGCGCTCCGCGCCCGCTACGGGCTCCGCCACGCCGTCGTCGTCGAGTCCCCGGCAGAGGGCGAGGACGAGTCGCCCGACCCGGAGAACCTCGGCGAGGTGGCGGCCGACCTGCTCGGCGAGCTGGTCAACGAGGGCGACGTCCTGGGCCTGGCCTGGGGCCGCTCGACGATCCACATGGCCGCGGCCCTCGACCGGCTGCCCCCGTGCACCGTCGTGCAGCTCACGGGCGTGTACGACGCCGGGACCGCCGAGCGCGGCTCGGTCGAGGCGGTACGGCGTGCCGCCCAGGTCTCCGGCGGCGAGGCGCACCCCATCTACGCGCCGATGCTCCTGCCCGACCCCGCCACGGCGGCCGCGCTGCGCAACCAGACCGGCATCGCGCGGGCCTTCGAGTACTTCGACAAGGTCACCGTCGCCTGTGTGTCCATCGGCTCCTGGGAGCCGGGCATCTCGACCGTCCACGACATGCTCTCGGACGAGGAGCGCGCGCACTACGCCTCCCTCGGCGTCGCCGCCGAGATGTCCGCGCACCTCTTCGACGCCGACGGCCGCCGCGTGGGGCGTGACCTGGGCGAGCGCTGCATCACCGTCGAGGCCGACCGGCTGCGCCGCATCCCCGAGGTCGTGGCGATCGCGGGCGGGCAGCGCAAGGCGGCGGCCATCGGGGCGGTCCTCCGCTCGGGCCTCGTCACCAGCCTCGTGACCGACCGCGCCGCGGCGGACTACCTGCTGACAGAGTCGGCCCCCGGCGCCCGTCCGGCGCTGGAGCGCAAGGACCCGGACGACGTCTGACCCCGAAGGGTCGCCCGCCCGCGCCACACGCCCGCGCCACACGCCCGCGCCGCGCGGCCCGTGCCACACGCCCGCGCCGCGCGGCCCGCGAGCGGGGCGGGCGGCCGCGGCGTACCTTCGGGGCATGCTGCTCCGGCCCCTGCGCGGCCTCCTCGCGCTGCTGCTCCTGTGCCTCGGGGCGCTCGTCGGCTGCTCGTCCGCGGCGAGCGACCGCGCCCCCGCCCCCACCGGCTCCTCGGGACTCGAGACCGTCAGGGTCGCCGACCTCCCGGCCGAGGCCCGGACGACCCTCGGCCTCATCGAGCGCGGCGGGCCCTTCCCGTACGAGAAGGACGGCGCGACCTTCTCCAACTTCGAGCGGATCCTGCCGCAGCACAAGCGCGGCTACTACCGCGAGTACACCGTCCGCACCCCCGGCGAACGCGACCGCGGCGCCCGGCGGATCGTCACCGGGCAGGGTGGCGAGACCTACTACACGAACGACCACTACGAGACCTTCCGGGAGGTCCTGCCCGATGAAGCTCGATGACGCGCTCGTCCTCGATCTGCGCGGGGTCGTGGACAAGGCCGCCTTCATGGACCGCTGCGCCACCGTCCTCGGGCTCCCCGGCTGGTTCGGGCGGAACTGGGACGCCCTCGCCGACTCCCTGACCGATCTCCCCGAACCGCTCGCCCTCGTCGTCACCGGCTGGCAGGCCTACGCCCAGGCCCGGCCGCGCGACTGGGAGATCGCCCAGGAGGTGTTCGCCACGGCCGCCGACACCAGCCCCACCGGCCTCACGGTCCTCCTCGCCCTTGGAGGATCGGACGAAGAGGGTCCCGCAAGCCTCGGATGAATCGCCCGGGTCGGGTATGTACACGGCCGTGGGACAATGAACTACGTGCTTTTTCCCCTGGCTGAAATGCCTAGGGGCCACTCCGATCGACTGGGATTCAGCACGTGCGTTTCCTCAATGACGTCAAGCCGCCGTACGACCTGACGTACGACGATGTGTTCATGGTGCCGAGCCGCTCGGCCGTCGGCTCCCGCCAGGCCGTGGACCTCGCCTCGCCGGACGGTACCGGCACGACGATCCCTCTGGTCGTCGCCAACATGACCGCGATCGCCGGCCGCCGCATGGCCGAGACCGTCGCCCGCCGCGGTGGCCTCGTCGTCATCCCCCAGGACATTCCGATCGAGGTCGTCACCGACGTCATCTCGTGGGTGAAGAGCCGCCACCACGTCCTGGACACCCCCATCGTCCTGGAACCCCACCAGACCGTCGCCGACGCGCTCTCGCTGCTCCCCAAGCGGGCGCACGACGCCGGTGTCGTCGTCGACGAGGACCGCCGTCCGGTGGGTGTCGTCACCGACGCGGACCTGAACGGCGTGGACCGCTTCACCCAGCTGTCCGAGGTCATGTCGAAGGACCTGCTGCTCCTCGACGCCGACATCGAGCCGCGTGACGCGTTCAACACGCTCGACCACGCCAACCGCCGCTACGCCCCGGCCGTCGACAAGGACGGCCGTCTGGTCGGCATCCTGACCCGCAAGGGCGCCCTCCGCGCGACCCTGTACACCCCGGCGACCGACGCGAGCGGCAAGCTGCGCATCGCCGCCGCCGTCGGCATCAACGGCGACGTGGCGGGCAAGGCCAAGCAGCTCCTCGACGCCGGTGTGGACACCCTCGTCGTGGACACCGCGCACGGCCACCAGGAGTCGATGATCGCCGCGATCAAGGCCGTCCGGGGTCTCGACCCGCACGTCCCGATCGTGGCCGGCAACATCGTCGCCGCCGAGGGTGTGCGCGACCTCATCGAGGCCGGCGCGGACATCATCAAGGTCGGTGTGGGCCCCGGCGCCATGTGCACCACGCGCATGATGACCGGTGTCGGCCGCCCGCAGTTCTCCGCCGTCCTGGAGTGCGCCGCCGAGGCGAAGAAGTACGGCAAGCACGTCTGGGCCGACGGCGGTGTCCGGCACCCGCGCGATGTCGCCATGGCGCTCGCCGCCGGCGCGTCCAACGTGATGATCGGCTCGTGGTTCGCCGGGACGTACGAGTCCCCGGGCGACCTGCAGCACGATGCCCAGGGGCGGGCGTACAAGGAGTCCTTCGGCATGGCCTCGGCGCGTGCCGTGCGCAACCGCACCAGCGAGGAGTCCGCGTACGACCGGGCCCGCAAGGGTCTGTTCGAGGAGGGCATCTCGACCTCCCGGATGTTCCTCGACCCGGCCCGTCCGGGCGTGGAGGACCTGATCGACTCGATCATCGCGGGCGTCCGCTCCTCGTGCACCTACGCGGGCGCGGCCTCCCTGGCCGAGTTCGAGGAGAAGGCCGTGGTCGGCATCCAGAGCGCCGCCGGTTACGCCGAGGGCAAGCCGCTGCACGCCAGCTGGAGCTAGTCCTTCGTGCGAAGGCCCCCGCGAGTCGCCTCGCGGGGGCCTTCGCCGTACTCAGCCCCGTACGTGGGGGCGCAGCGCATCCGCGACGGCCGCCGCCATCCGCGCGTGTCCCCGGTCGTCGGGGTGCAGCCCGTCCGCCAGGTCCTCGGGGCCGAGCAGGGCACGTCCGGAGAGCACCAGAAGCCGCTCGTCGCCCTCGGCCGCCAGGTCCCGGCCCGCGTGCTCCATCGCCGTGCGCAGATCGTCCAGAGTGGCGCCCAGGGCGTTCCGGGTGGTCTCGGCCTCCGGGCGCAGCACCGGGGAGAGGACGAGCAGCGGGGTGTCGGGGTGGCCGCGGCGCACCAGCGTGACGAAGGCCCGGGTCGTCTCGTAGAGCAGGCTCGCCGAACTGGGGACCGCCGACCAGCAGTTGGTGCCGAAGGCGAGGGTGATCAGCTCTCCCGGCAGGCCGGCGAGCTGCTCGGCCAGCGGGAGCTCGCCGCGCGCCCCGCCCGCGTACCCGAGGTTCACCGCGTCCACGCCGAGCGCGCGCCCGGCCGTGGCCGGCCAGGAGAGGGCGGGCCGGGTGGACCACCAGCCCTCCGTGATCGAGTCGCCGTGCACGAGCCAGCGCGGTCGCCGGGGGAGCGGCGCGACCGAGCCGCCGTGCGCCCGCAGGCCCAGGACGACGGGCGCCCGGTGTTCGGGCACGTACACCGTGAACGGGCCGCCCTGGGAAGGGAGTCGGAGCACGACCGACTGCTCCTCGACCGGTTCGGTGAAGACCTCGCCGACGCATCGCAGGCCCTGCCACAGCGCGAAGCAGTGCGGCAGCTCCCCGCCCGCGTCCGCCCGGTAGCGCAGCTCCACCGCCCGGGTGCCGGGCGCGGCCGTGAACTCGACCCGTACGCCGATGGGTAGAGCGGCCCGCTCGGCGGTGTCCCAGGGCAGCCGGGCCAGGTCGGCGGGGTCGGCCCGCACCGGACGGCCCCCGTCGAGCCAGGCCGTGCCCCGCAGAAACGGTTCCGGATCCAGCCAGCCCACCGATGCCTCCGATCCAGGTGACGCAGCGGGCTCGCAGAGTCGGTCATCCGGCATGAGGAGTCAATGCGCATGCGGAGGGCGCTTCACACACCCAATGTGTCGATTCATGCGGGGGAGCGCAATGTTTCCCCGTCTGTGCCGCAAGTGCGCAATGATCATCCGCAGGTGCGCAACAACCCTGCATTACGAGCGCGAAGTCTGGGGCTTAGGCTCATGCCTCGTACCAGGAGTGGCGGCGACCGCCTGCTCGGCGGTTCCCCCATCCCTCGCGGACTTGTTCGTCATGTCCGCGCACCGCCGTGGTCGTCGCTTTTCAACAGGCAGCGATCAAGGAGCCCCCGCAGTGCTGGATCACGGCGCAGCCCCGCCGGCCACCGAGCCGACCGTCCCCAAGTCTTCCGGGCTCTCCGCCCTGACCCGGCGCAAGCCGGTAGAACGCCTGGTCGCCGAGGGTGGCCAGGGTGAGGGCGGCTCGCTTCGCCGCTCGCTCTCGATGTGGCAGCTGACCATGATCAGCATCGGTGCCACGCTCGGCACCGGCATCTTCGTCGTCCTCGGCGAGGCGGTTCCGCTGGCCGGTCCGGCGGTCACCGTCGCCTTCGTCTTCGCCGGCCTCACGGCGCTGTTCTCGGCGCTCTCGTACGCAGAACTGGCCGGTACCATCCCCGTCGCCGGCTCCTCCTACTCGTATGCGTACGCAACGATGGGTGAAGTCGTCGCCTGGGTGTGCGGCTGGTGTCTGCTCCTCGAGTACGGCGTGTCGGTCGCGGCCGTGGCCGTCGGCTGGGGCGACTACCTGAACGAACTGCTCGACGGAACCCTCGGGGTGACCCTCCCGACCGCGCTCTCCGCGCCTCCCGGTGATGGCGGCATATTCAACCTGCCCGCCCTGATCGTCGTCGTGCTCGCCATGCTGTTCCTGCTCGGCGGCGCCAGGGAATCGGCCCGCGCGAACACGATCATGGTGTTCGTCAAGATCGCCTCGCTCGTGCTCTTCTGCGTGATCGGCTTCATGGGCTTCAAGTCCGGCAACTACGCGGACTTCATGCCGCTCGGCGTCGGCAGCATCGGCGCCGCCGGCGCGATTCTCTTCTTCTCGTACATCGGCTTCGACGCCGCCTCCACCGCCGGTGAGGAGGCCAAGAACCCCAAGCGTGACCTGCCCCGGGCGATCATGCTCTCGCTGCTGATCGTCACCGCGCTGTACGTGCTCGTCGCGGCCGTCGCCGTGGGCGCGTGGGACTGGAAGAAGTTCGCCGGCTCCGAAGCCTCGCTCGCCGCGATCATGAACGATGTCACCGGCCAGAGCTTCTGGGGCACGCTCCTCGCCGCGGGCGCGGTCATCTCCATCGCCAGCGTCGTCCTGACCGTGCTCTACGGCCAGACCCGCATCCTCTTCGCGATGTCCCGCGACGGCCTCGTGCCCAAGGTCTTCGGCAAGGTCAACCCCAAGACGGGGACCCCCCGGACCAACACGGTGATCGTCTCGCTCTTCTGCGGCGTTCTCGCCGCGGCGGTCCCGCTCGGCGAGCTGGTCAACGCGACCAGCATCGGCACACTCTTCGCCTTCGCCCTGGTCAACGTCGCCGTCGTGGTGCTGCGCTACAAGCGGCCCGACATGGACCGTTCCTTCAAGGTGCCGTTCGGACCGCTCTTCCCGGCCCTCGGCTTCCTCTGCTGCGGATACAGCATGTACAAGCTCGACCTGATCACCTGGGCGTACTTCGGTGCCTGGATGGCCGCGGGCCTCGTGTTCTACTTCCTGTACGGCATGCGCCGCTCCCGACTGGCCACAGACGCAGAGAAGTGATCCACCCGTAGTGCGACTCAACGACCTCGACGAACGCATCGTCCACGCCCTCGCGGAGGACGCCCGCCGCTCGTACGCCGACATCGGCTCGCTCGTCGGGCTCTCCGCGCCCGCCGTCAAGCGGCGCGTGGACCGGCTGCGGGCCGAAGGCGCCATCACCGGCTTCACCGTACGGGTGGACCCGGCGGCGCTCGGCTGGGAGACCGAGGGGTTCGTCGAGATCTACTGTCGCCACAACACCTCGCCGGACGACATCCGGCGAGGCCTGGAGCGCTACCCCGAGGTGGTGTCCGCGTCGACCGTCACCGGCGACGCGGACGCCGTCGTGCAGGTCTTCGCCTCCGACATGCGCCACTTCGAGCGCGTCCTGGAGCGGATCGCGGGCGAGCCGTTCGTGGAGCGCACCAAGTCCGTCCTGGTGCTCTCGCCGCTGCTGCGGCGCTTCTCCTCCGGCTCGCCCGCGTAGCCCTGGCGGGCGGCAGGAGCCGAAGGGCGGTGCGGGCCGTGGTTCCCGCACCGCCGCCGCGCCCCTCGCCCTGGTCGCCCTAGTTGTACGGGACCTGCCAGGGCAGGACCTTGAAGTCACCGGTGCCCGCCTTCGTCTTCTCGAACGGCGCGGCGCTGGTGCACTTCGGCACCTCGTCCTCCGACGGGTCGTTGGACGCCATCCAGCTGTAGCCGAGACGGTCGTGCTTCCCCAGGTCGTGCACCGAGATGCCGACTCGCTTGCCCAGGGACGGCGCCAGCAGACCGTCCGCCCGGGTGATCACCCCCGTGACTGTCGCGACCTTGCCGCCCGTCACCAGGCAGTCCACCTTCACGTCGGCCGAGGCCGCGAAGTCCCCGATGTAGTGGCTGAAGCTGAAGGTGCCCGTCGCCTTCGCCGGGTCCCGCTGGTCCTTCGCCGCCAGATGCGCGTCGAACGTGAAGGTGATGTCGTCCCCGGCCGGCCGGTAGAGCTTCGCGGTCCCGGTCAGCGCGGCCGCCTCGCGGATGCCGCCCTCGCCGTCCCCCGAGGCGACGGCGGAGCCCGCGGCCCCCGTGGTGATCAGCAGAGCGGCGGCCAGGGCGGCGATCTTCGTACGGC
This sequence comes from Streptomyces vilmorinianum, assembly GCF_005517195.1. NCBI lineage: Bacteria > Bacillati > Actinomycetota > Actinomycetes > Kitasatosporales > Streptomycetaceae > Streptomyces > Streptomyces vilmorinianum. The sequence goes on from NZ_CP040244.1 coordinate 2,752,801, forward strand.
GGTTCATGTCGGTCCTTTCGGCAGGTCGGCCCGGTGTCCTGCGGGCAGCCACCACTCTTCCGCCCGGCCCGCCGCAGGGCGTCGCGCCGGAGAACGGTCCTGCTCTCCGCCGTGCGGCGGGGGAGCCCTGCGACCCGAGCAGGAGGGGTGCGCAACGAATCGCCGCGGCCTCCGGGTATCGCGCAACGGTTCGACGGTCGGTCCGCAACGGTCGCGCCTTGTCCCGGCCGAGCCCGGAAACGTACCGTTTTTGACGTCTCCCCGACGCCCTACCCGCCCTCCCGCACCTGACAGAGGACCCGCCGATGCCGCCGCTGCGCACCGCCCTGCTCCAGAGCTCCGGACAGCCCGGTGACGTGGCCGCCAATCTCGCCGTCCTCGAGGAGGCCGCCGGCCGCGCCGCGGCCGCCGGAGCCCGCCTCCTGATCGCGCCCGAGCTCTTCCTCACGGGCTACGCGATCGGCGAGGACGTCCCCCGGCTCGCCGAGCCCGCCGACGGGCCCTCCGCCCAGGCGATCGGCGCCCTCGCCGCGCGCCACGGCCTCGCGATCGTCTACGGCTACCCGGAGCGGGACACCGAGCGGCACGGGGTCCTGTACAACTCCGCGCAGCTGATCGGCGCCGACGGCGCCCGGCTCGCGAACTACCGCAAGACCCACCTCTTCGGCTGCTTCGAGCAGAAGTGGTTCACGCCCGGCGAGGAGACGGTCGTCCAGGCCGAGCTCGACGGCGTCCGGCTCGGCATGATGATCTGCTACGACGTCGAGTTCCCGGAGAACGTCCGCTCGCACGCCCTGGCCGGCACCGACTTCCTCGTGGTCCCGACCGCGCAGATGCACCCCTTCCAGTTCGTCGCCGAGTCCGTCGTCCCGGTCCGCGCCTTCGAGAACCAGATGTACGTGGCGTACGTGAACCGGACCGGGCCCGAGGGCGAGTTCGAGTTCGTCGGCCTCTCCACGCTCGCCGGCCCCGACGGCACCTCCCGCGCCCGCGCCGGACGCGGCGAGGACCTGGTCTTCGGCGAGGTCGACGCCGACTTCCTGGCGGCCTCCCGCGAGAACAACCCCTATCTGCGCGACCGCCGCCCCGGCCTCTACGGCTCCCTCGTCTGAGCCGCCCTCCCCGCCTGCAGCGACCTCTGCCGCCTCCCGCCCCGCCCTCCCCAGTTTTCCGTGCAAGGAGTCCGTACCCCATGACGTCCACGGTGCCCACCGCCGTCCAGCACACCGACGCGCAGCCGCCGATCACCATGTTCGGTCCGGACTTCCCGTACGCCTACGACGACTTCCTGGCCCACCCGGCCGGGCTCGGCCAGATACCCGCGACCGAGCACGGCACCGAGGTCGCCGTCATCGGCGGCGGGCTCTCCGGCATCATCGCCGCCTACGAGCTGATGAAGATGGGCCTCAAGCCCGTCGTCTACGAGGCCGACCAGATCGGCGGCCGGCTGCGTACCGTCGGCTTCGAGGGCACGGGCACCGAGGAGCTGAACTGCGAGCTGGGCGCGATGCGCTTTCCGCCCTCCTCCACGGCGCTGCAGCACTACATCGACCTGGTGGGCCTGAAGACCAAGCCCTTCCCGAACCCGCTCGCCGAGTCCACCCCGTCGACCGTCGTCGACCTCAAGGGCGAGTCGCACTACGCGGTGACCGTCGACGACCTCCCGCAGGTCTACCGCGACGTGATGAACGCGTGGAACGCCTGCCTGGACGAGGGCGCCGACTTCTCCGACATGAACCGCGCCATGCGCGAGCGCGACGTCCCGCGCATCCGCGAGATCTGGGCGAAGCTCGTCGAGAAGCTCGACAATCAGACCTTCTACGGCTTCCTGTGCGAGTCGGAGGCGTTCAAGTCCTTCCGGCACCGTGAGATCTTCGGCCAGGTCGGCTTCGGCACCGGCGGCTGGGACACCGACTTCCCCAACTCCATCCTGGAGATCCTCCGGGTCGTCTACACCGAGGCCGACGACCACCACCGCGGCATCGTGGGCGGCTCGCAGCAGCTGCCGCTGCGCCTGTGGGAGCGCGAGCCGGAGAAGATCGTCCACTGGGCGCAGGGCACGTCCCTGAAGTCCCTGCACGAGGGCGACCCGAAGCCGGCCGTGACCCGGCTGAACCGCACCGTCGGCAACCGGATCACGGTCACCGACGCGTCCGGCGACATCCGCACGTACCAGGCGGCGATCTTCACCGCCCAGTCGTGGATGCTGCTCTCCAAGATCGCCTGCGACGACTCGCTCTTCCCGATCGACCACTGGACGGCGATCGAGCGCACCCACTACATGGAGTCGTCCAAGCTCTTCGTCCCCGTGGACCGGCCGTTCTGGCTGGACAAGGCCGTCGACGACAGGGGAAATCCGACCGGCCGTGACGTCATGTCGATGACGCTGACCGACCGGATGACCCGTGGCACGTACCTGCTGGACGACGGCCCGGACAAGCCGGCCGTCATCTGCCTCTCGTACACCTGGTGCGACGACAGCCTGAAGTGGCTGCCGCTGTCCGCGAACGAGCGGATGGAGGTCATGCTGAAGTCGCTCGGCGAGATCTACCCGAAGGTCGACATCCGGAAGCACATCATCGGCAACCCGGTGACGGTCTCCTGGGAGAACGAGCCCTACTTCATGGGCGCCTTCAAGGCCAACCTGCCGGGTCACTACCGCTACCAGCGCCGCCTGTTCACGCACTTCATGCAGGACCGGCTGCCGGAGGACAAGCGGGGCATCTTCCTCGCGGGCGACGACATCTCCTGGACGGCCGGCTGGGCCGAGGGCGCCGTGCAGACCGCGCTGAACGCCGTGTGGGGCGTGATGCACCACTTCGGCGGCGCGACCGACGGCACCAACCCGGGCCCGGGCGACGTGTACGACGAGATCGCCCCGGTGGAGCTTCCGGAGGACTGACCCCCGTCCCGCGCACACAGACCGGCCCCCGTGGAACTTCCCGGGGGCCGGTCCCGTTGGGGGAGTGGGGCGGACAGCACCGGCGTGCGAGCGGCCGCGAGAGTGGTCAGCCGTGCCGTGCGAGCGGCGTCAGCAGCATCCGCCCCACCAGACCCACCGACCGGTCGAGGCGTTCCCGGAACTCCTCGGCCAGGTCGGGCAGTTCCCGCAGCTGCCAGAGCGACCGGGCCGCCAGCCAGGCCCCGTCGCGCGCCCGGTCCAGGCTCCAGCAGCCCAGCAGATGGGTCAGCGGATCCGTGATCTCCAGCAGGTCCGGGCCCGGCATCACCTCCTCGCGGATGCGCTCCTCGAGGAGGACGAGGATGTCGCCGACCCGGTCGAACTCGTCCTCCAGGTCCGTGGGCGAGCAGTCGAGCGCCTGACAGGTGTCGACCACGGCCAGAGCGAGATCGTGACCGATGTGCGCGTTGATCCCGGCCAGCGCGAACTGCAGCGGCCGTACGCCGGGGTGACGCCGGTAGTGGAAGAGCGGCCGCCAGCAGGCCGGGGCGGGGCCGCCGGTGGCGACGGCGTCGACGACCGCGAGATAGCGCTCGGCGAAGCGGACGTCGAGGGTCGCGGCCGCCTGCCGGTCGGCGAAGGTGCCCGACTCGATGGCCCGGCCGATCTCCTCCGTCACGGTCAGGTAGACACGGTTGAAGACGGCGACGCCGTCGGTCGGATGCCAGGCCGAGCGGATGGTACGCATCCGCTCCACCACCGGGTCGATCGCGGTGAACTGACCGATCTGCTGGGTCTGCGCCATGAGGGCAGCGTTTCAGCAGCCGGGCCCGGGAGGGAACTGTCCGGGCCCGGCTTCCCCAGAACGGGCGAATACCCCTACGACTTGGTGGCGGACGCGGCGTCGGTGCCGACCTCGTCCGTGCCGGTCTCGTCCGTGCTCGTCTCATACGAGCTGGTGCCGGAGTCCAGCAGGGGCTCCTGCTCCTTCATGTGCGCCGGGGCGAAGGCCCTCAGCACGTGGTAGCCGGTGATCACGACGAGCGTGCCCAGCGCGATCCCGCCGAGCTCGAAGGTGTCGGTGAAGGTCAGCTTCACGCCGCCGACGCCGATGATGATGCCCGCCGCCGCCGGCACCAGGTTGAGCGGGTTGCGCAGGTCCACCCCGGCGTTGATCCAGATCTGGGCGCCGAGCAGGCCGATCATGCCGTACAGGATCACCGTGATGCCGCCGAGCACCCCGCCCGGGATCGCGGCGACGACCGCGCCGAACTTGGGGCAGAGGCCGAAGAGCAGCGCGAAGCCGGCCGCGGCCCAGTAGGCGGCGGTGGAGTAGACGCGGGTGGCCGCCATGACGCCGATGTTCTCGGAGTACGTGGTGTTCGGCGGGCCGCCGACGGCGGTCGAGAGCATGGAGGCGGCGCCGTCGGCCGCGATCGCGGTGCCGAGCCTGTCGTCCAGCGGGTCGCCGGTCATCTCGCCGACGGCCTTGACGTGACCGGCGTTCTCGGCGATCAGCGCGATGACGACGGGCAGCGCGACGAGGATCGCCGACCACTCGAAACCGGGGCCGTGGAGGGTGGGCAGGCCGATCCAGTCGGCCTGGGAGACGCCGGAGAGGTCGAGTCGCCAGTGGTCGGTGACCTGGCCGCCCGGGGACATCGAGTGGATCTTGCCGAAGGCGAGGTCGAAGACCCAGGAGATGGCGTATCCGAAGATCAGGCCGAGGAAGATCGCGATCCGCGACCAGAAGCCCCGCAGGCAGACCACGGCCAGACCGGTGAACAGCATGACCAGCAGCGCCGTCCACTGGTCCTGCGGCCAGTAGGTGGCGGCGGTGACCGGGGCGAGGTTGAAGCCGATCAGCATCACGACGGCGCCGGTGACGATCGGCGGCATCGCCGCGTGGATGATCCGCGCGCCGAACCTCCGTACCGCCAGACCGGCGAGGAAGAGCACCGCGCCGACGACGAGCACCGCGCCGGTCACGGTCGCGCTGTCGCCGCCGGAGGCCCGGATGGCCGCCGCGACACCGACGAAGGAGAGCGAACAGCCCAGATAGCTCGGGATCGTGCCGCGGGTCGCGAGCAGGAAGATCACCGTCGCGACACCGGACATCATGATCGCGAGGTTGGGGTCGAGGCCCATGAGTACGGGGGCGACGAAGGACGCGCCGAACATCGCCACCACGTGCTGCGCGCCGAGGCCGGCCGTACGGGGCCAGGAGAGCCGCTCGTCCGGCCGGACGACGGCGCCTGGAGCGGGTGTTCGTCCGTCGCCGTGCAGGGTCCAGCGCACGCCGAGGTTCATGGGGTCGCTCCAGTTCTCCGGTGTCGTCGGCCGCGTCAGGGCCGAAAATGATCAGCCACATGGTAATGCGCCACCGGCCCCCGAGCCCCTGTCAGGAGGGCGTCCTCGCGCTCGCCTCCCGCGCCGCGTCCGCGCCCCGGGTCGCCGGACGGGGTCCCGTCCTGAGCACCCCGGCGCCGAGCACGAGACCGAACGCGAGCAGCGTCACCAGGCCGAAGGAGAACACCAGCGAGGTCGCGTCCGCGATGCCGCCGATCGCCGAGGGGGCGATGAGACCCGAGGTGTACGTGATGGTGGCGACGCCCGCGATGGCCTGGCTGGGGTTCGGGCCGCTGCGCGCGGCGGCGGCGAAGGCGAGCGGGACGACGACCGCGACCCCGAGGCCGATGAGACCGAAACCGGTCATCGCGAGGGCGGCGTGCGGCGCGAGGACGACCAGGAGCCCGCCGAGGGTCGCGGCGACGCCCCCGACCCGTACCGTACGGACGGCTCCGAACCGGTCCACGACCCGGTCGCCGACCAGCCGGGCGACGGCCATGGTGAGCGCGAAGGCGGTGGTGGAGGCGGCGGCGACCCCGGCCGACGAGCCGAGCTCGTCCCGCAGGTAGACCGCCGACCAGTCCAGGCTCGCTCCCTCGGCGAAGACCCCGCAGAAGCCGATCACGCCGATGATCAGGGCGGACTTCGGCGGCAGCGAGAAGCGCGGCGGCGGCTCCTCGTCGGGGGCGCTCTGCAGATCGAGTACGCCCTGGCAGAGGGCGAGGCCCAGCGCGGTCAGGACGAGCGCGGCGATCAGATGGTGGAGCCGGGCGTCCCCGCCGAGGTGGGCGGCGACGGTGCCGGCCGCGGAGCCGAGGAGCGCGCCCGCGCTCCACATGCCGTGCAGGCTGGACATGATCGACTTGTCGAGACGGTTCTCGACCTCGACGCCGAGCGCGTTCATCGCCACGTCGGACATGCCGGCGGTGGCGCCGAAGACGAAGAGCGCCGCGCACAGCCCGTAGATGTTCGGGGCGAGGGACGGCAGGGTGAGGGCCATCGTCCACAGCGCGAGCAGTCCGCGCAGCGCCGTGCGGGCCCCGAACCGGTGGCTGATCGCCCCGGCCAGCGGCATCGCGAGCGAGGCGCCGATGGCGGGGAAGGCGAGGGCGAGCCCGAGCTGGCCCGCGCTGACGCCGGCGTGGTCCTGGATCCATGGGATGCGGGTGGCGAAACTACCGGTGACCGCGCCGTGGACGCAGAAGACCGCGGCGACGGCGTATCGGGCCCGCCGCAGCCGCTCGGTACTGAAGACGGTCTCGCCCGCCATGTGCCCTCCCTGAGTGTGGTGGGCCGTAAACTATCAGGAACCCTGCCTGATAAATAGATCGGTGGCAGAGACCGCGTACGAAAGTCTGAGAGGATCCCGGCATGGCCGCATCTCCGAGCACCGCCCGGGCCATCAACGACCGGCTCGCCCTGCGACTGCTCCAGGACGAGGGCCCGTTGACGGCGACTCAGCTGAAGACCCTGACCGGCCTCTCCCGGCCCACCGTCGCCGACCTCGTCGAACGGCTCCAGGGCTCGGGACTCGTCAGGGTCGTGGGGGAGTCCGGGGCGGAGCGGCGCGGCCCCAACGCCAAGCTGTACGGGATCGTCGCCGACCGCGCCCATCTCGCCGCGCTCGACGTGCGCACCAGCTCGGTCTCCCTCACCGTCGCCGACCTCCTGGGCACCACGCTCGCCGAGGCCTCGGCCCCGATCGGCGGGGAGGACGGCACCGGACCCGCGGTGGAGAAGGCCGTCGCGCTCCTCGAGCACACCGCGAAGTCGGCGGGCGTGGAGCAGTTGCACAGCGTCGCCGTCGGGGCGCCCGGACTGATCGACCCGGACACCGGCGAGCTGCGCGACTCCGCGAAGCTCCCCGAGTGGCACCGCAGGCTGATCGCCACGCTGCAGGAACGGCTGCCCGCGACCGTGCTCGTCGAGAACGAGACCAACCTCGCGGCCGTCGCGGAACAGCGCGCCGGCGCCGCCCGCGACCGCGATACCTTCGTCCTGCTCTGGCTCGGCCAGGGCGTGGGCGCGGCCGTCGTCCTGGACGGGCGGCTGCGCCGCGGTGCCTCCGGCGGCGCGGGCGAACTGGGCTTCCTTCCGGTGCCCGGCACCTCCGGACTGCCGTCCGCGACCGGCTGCGACGGCGGCTTCCACGAGCTGGCCTGCGCGGCCGCGGTCGAGGCCCTCGCCGTCGAGCACGGCCTGGACCCGGCGGGCGCGCTCGCCTCCGGCCACGGCCCCTTCCTCGACGCCCTCGCCCGCCGCCTCGCCGTCGGCGCCGCGGCCGTCGCCTCCGTCCTCGACCCGGGCTGCCTGGTCCTCGGGGGCGAGACCGGCCACCGCGGCGGCCCGGAACTCGCCGCCCGCGTCGAGGCCGAACTCGCGGCGCTCTCCCCCCTGCGCACCGCGGTCCGTGCCACCGAACTCGGCGACACTGCCGTGCTCCGCGGCGCCCTCCTGGCCGCCCGCGACGCGGCGCAGGACGCGCTCTTCCCCTGACGCGCGTCCGGCCCGCCGCGTGAGGGGCGTCCGGCCCGCCGCGCTCGGCGCTCGTCGTCCGCCCCCGCCGTGAAACGCCTTCGCCGCGGCCCGCACAGGCGGGCCGCGGCGAAGGCGGGGGAGGACCCGGCGGCGGCAAGGGCCGTGAGACCGCCGCCGGGCGTTTCTGTCAGGGGTGCCGGGGATCAGCAGGCGCCGAGGTCCTTCCAGACACCCCACTCGCCGGTCGTGCCCGGCTCCTCGTTCTGGGTCCACCACTGGGCCTTCCAGGTGTGGCCCTTGTGCGAGACCTCGCTGCCGCCGGTGTAGACCGTGCCGGCCACGTACGCCGGCGCGGTGCAGGTGCCACCCGTCGGAGTCGGCGTCGGGGTCGGGCCCGTGGGCGTGGGCGTCGGGGTCGGCGTCGGGGTGGGAGTGGAGCCGGTTCCCGGCTCCACCACCGTCGTACCGCGCGCCAGGTCACCGGCGAGCGCGTACGTCGTGCCGCTGATGTTCACCGTCCAGTTCGACGGGGTCGAGACCGGCAGGTAGTAGTTGAACGCCACGTCCACCGTCGCGCCCGGGGCCAGCGACTGCCAGGCCGGGAGCTTCAGCGACACCCGGTGGAAGTCGCCCTTCAGACCGCCCACGTTGTTGCCGGTGTGGTCGCTGCTGATCACCTTCGTACCGAAGCCGGACTGGTCGGAGGCGTTGCCCGGAGCGGCGGTCGCGTAGTCGAACTGGAACTCCGTGCCGCCCGGCAGTGCGACGGAGGTGTTGTTGGTGATCTTGATCTTCGGGGTGATCGGGTAGTTGGAGTCGCCCAGCTTGAACTCGGTGAACTCCACGCCCACGTTCACGGCCTGCGCCGGCAGCGCCGCGTTCGACTTCTTCGCGCCGTACGGAGCGGCCGCCTTGAACTTGTCGTACATCAGCGAGGTGAGCGTGGAACCCATCTCGTACTGGCCCTTGCCCGCGTTCCAGGCGTAGTCGCCGGCCATCTCCCAGACCATCGTGCCGCCGATGCCCTTGCTGACGACGTAGTCCGCCTTGGCGGCCACCGACTGCTCGTCCTCCGTCGACAGGAAGACCTTCTTCTCGGCGTTCCACAGCCACGGCGCGACCAGCGTCGCGTCGTACTTGCGGGCGTAGGTGCCGGTCAGCGTGGTGTTGGCCGGGAAGCCGTACTGCGTGACGTAGTCGCCGACGATCCCCTTCTCCAGGTTCTTCGCGTGCCACATCGGGTTGGAACCGGCCGGCGACTCGACGCCGTTGGTGTCCTTGTCGTGCCACAGGTTGTCGATGCCGACGGCGCCGTCACCGCACTTGGTCAGCCCGGACCCGGCCGGACAGGTGGTCGCCGCCGCCTTGCCCCAGAGTCCGTCGGTGCCGCCCTGCACGTTCTTGTGGCCGCGGGTGTAGTAGGGCAGACCGATGTTGATCCGGCCGGCCGGCATCGAGCCGCGGAAGTAGTGGTACGCCCAGTCGGTGTTGAGATAGCCGATGCCGCCGTACTGCGAGGTGGAGTACACGCTCGCGGCGGCCAGCTCGGCGTCCTTGCCGTCGTCGAAGAGCGAGGCGTTGGGGCCGACGTACTCGTTCCAGGCGCCGTGCAGGTCGTAGGACATGATGTTGACGTAGTCCAGATACTTCTGCATCTGGAAGGTCTCCATGCCGCGCAGCAGGTAGCCGGAGGAGGGCGCGGCGACGGTCAGCAGGTAGTGCTTTCCGTCGGCGGCGCCGGCCCGGTCGAGCTTCTCGCGCAGGGACTTCATCAGCGCCGCGTAGCCCTGGACGAGGCCCGCGCGGCGGGCGTTGGAGATCTGCCAGTCGAGCGGGTTGCCGGCGTCCTTCATCGTCGTCGGGTACTCGTAGTCGATGTCGACGCCGTTGAAGCCGTACTTCTTGATGAAGGCGACGGCCGAGTCCGCGAACGTGTCGATCCCGGCCTGGTTGACCGAACCGTCGGCGTTGGTGGCCATCGAGTAGAAGCCGCCGGAGTTCACGCGGTTTCCGCTGTCGTCGAAGTAGCCGCCGGTCTCCGCCCAGCCGCCGACCGAGATCAGCGTCTTGACGTCCGGGTGCTGCTTCTTGAACTTGTTGAGCAGGTTGAAGTGGCCCTTGTACGTGTACGCCGGGTCCATCTCCGCGCCCGCGACACCGGGCCAGGTCATCCCGGTGGCCGCGTTGTCCGGGCCGTCCGCGCCGACCGACAGCCTGTTGTCGGAACCGATGTGTCCGAAGGCGTAGTTGATGTGGGTGATCTTGTCCCACGGGATGTTGTTGGCGAGGTAGGCGGGCTCGCCGTTCTTGCCGGTGCGCCAGCCGGTGAAGTAGCCGATGACCCGGCGCTGGTGGTCCGCGCCCATCTTCTCGCGGCCCTCGGTGTCGTAGACCGAGCAGTACGGGACGTCGACACCGGGGGTCTTGTACAGGCCGTCGGGGCGACAGCTCTCGTTGTCTGCGGCGTGCGAGACACCGCCGGAGAGGGAGCTGAGCAGCAGTCCGGCGACGGCGGCGCCGGACGCGAGCAGCGAGGCTCTCGTCCTCGTGGGGGACAACACGATCGGTTCCTCCAAGGGAGGTTGGCAGAACACAACGAACAAAGGGGTGGGTCGTGTTGAGCCCGTGGAGTGCGCACACCGGCGGGCCGTACCTCGGAGGTGACACGGAGATTAAGAGGACTAGACCAGTGCGTCAATAGGTCTGGACCAACGAAGGTGGGCGACTCCCTTGTGAGCCAGCCCACAGGACCTCACCCGCATGGCCGGTAACCAGCCGTGGCACACTGGCCCTGTATCAGCAGCAGCGCACTCCGGGGTCGGTGTAATTCCGAACCGGCGGTATAGTCCGCGACCCGTCCGCAGCCAGCGGCCGGTTGACCAGGTGAAATTCCTGGACCGACGGTGAAAGTCCGGATGGGAGGCAGTGCGCGGCGGGCGACCCTTCAAGGGGCGCGTCGGCCGTATTTCCGCTGGTCGCCGTCCTCGGCGACCGGTGTATCCGGCGTCGACGTCCCCGTACGAAGCGTCGTACCCGCTCTCTGTCGTCATCGACAGGCCCCGGAGTCCGTGCCCGAAGAGGCAGGAGGACCCGGTGGCAACGCCAGCCGACATCGACGCCATGCGCCGAGCCATCACGCTCGCCGCCCGCGGCCTCGGCTCCACCAGCCCCAACCCGGTCGTCGGCTGCGTCATCCTCGACGCCTCCGGACACCAGGTCGGCGAGGGCTTCCACCAGCGCGCCGGCGGACCGCACGCCGAGATCCACGCCCTGCGCGCGGCCGGTGTCCTCGCCCGCGGCGGCACCGCGTACGTCACCCTCGAACCCTGCAACCACACCGGCCGCACCGGCCCCTGCGCCCAGGCCCTCATCGAGGCCGGCGTCAGCCGCGTCGTGTACGCGGTCGGCGACCCGAACCCGCAGGCCACAGGTGGTGCGGACACCCTGCGCGCCGCCGGTGTCGAGGTCGTCCCCGGCTTCCTGGCCGCGGAGGCCGAGGCGGGCAACATCGCCTGGCTCACCTCCGTACGCCTCGGCCGCCCCTTCGTGCTGTGGAAGTACGCCGCCACCCTCGACGGCCGGATCGCCGCCGCCGACGGGACCTCCCGCTGGATCACCTCCGCCGAGTCCCGCGCCGACGTCCACCGGCTGCGGGCCGAGGCCGACGCCGTCGTGGTCGGCTCCGGCACGGCCCGCGCCGACGACCCCCACCTGGCCGTACGAGGCATCGAGGGAGCCGTCCAGCCCCTCCGGGTCGTGGTCGACACCGAGGCGAGCGCCGTGCGGCCCGGGGCCCGGATCCTGGACGACGCCGCACCCACCCTGATCGCCATCGCCGAGGACGCCGAGACGGATCTCCCGGACGTCGTACGGCTGCCCAGGGCGGAGCGCGGCCTGTCCGTGCCCGCTCTCCTGGACGCCCTGCACGAGCGCGGCGTCCGTTCCGTACTCCTCGAAGGCGGCCCGACCCTGGCGGGTGCCTTCGTCGCCGCGGGAGCCGTCGACAAGGTCGTCGGCTACCTCGCACCGGTCCTGCTGGGCGGGGGCCCGAACGCCCTGGCCGAGGCCGGAATCACCACCATCACCGAAGCGTTCCGGCTCGACGTGACCGAGACCGTGCGCATCGGCCCCGATCTTCGTATCACTGCCACTCCCAAGGAGCGCTGAGCGTGTTCACCGGAATCGTCGAAGAGCTGGGCGAGGTCACCGCCGTCGAGAAGCTGGCGGACGCCTCCCGCTTCCGGCTGCGTGGTCCCCTGGTCACGGAAGGCGCGAAGCACGGCGACTCCATCGCCGTCAACGGTGTCTGTCTCACGGTCGTCGAGTTCGGCGACGGCGAGTTCACCGCCGATGTGATGGCCGAGACGCTGCGGCGGTCGTCCCTCGGAGCGCTCGAGGTCGGCTCCCGGGTCAACCTGGAGCGGCCGATGGCCGTCGGCGACCGCCTCGGCGGGCACATCGTCCAGGGCCACGTCGACGGCACCGGCACGATCGTGGACCGGACCCCGTCCGAGAACTGGGAGATCGTCAAGATCTCGCTGCCCGCCCACCTTTCGCGGTACGTCGTCGAGAAGGGCTCGATCACGGTCGACGGCGTCAGCCTCACCGTCGTCGAGGCCGCCGAGGACTGGTTCACCATCAGCCTCATCCCCACCACGCTCGCGCTGACCACGCTCGGCATCAAGCAGAGCGGCGACCCGGTCAACCTCGAGGTGGACGTCATCGCCAAGTACGTCGAGCGGCTGCTCGGCCCTACGCCGAAGGAGAACGTCAAGTGAGCTGGCTCAACTCCGAGGCGTTCACCGCCTTCGGTCAGCACATCATGTGGTCCGACATGATCGGCAACACGATCGGTCTGATCGCCCTCGCGCTCGGCTGGCGGCGTTCCATACTCACCTGGCCCGCGCAGCTGCTCTCCGGCGTCATCCTCGTCGGCGCCTACGCCTCGGCCCATCTCAGCGGCGGTGTCGGCAAGCAGCTCCTGGTCATCGGCGTCGCCGCCTGGGGCTGGTGGCAGTGGAACCGCGGCAAGCAGCGGTCCGAAGACGGTGGTGACGGCTCCATCGCCGTCCGCTTCGCGAGCTGGAAGGAGCGCGGACTGCTCCTCGCCGGCGCGGTCCTCGGCACCCTCGCCGTCGGCGGCCTGTTCACCCTCTACCCGTCGCTCTCCTGGAGCCCGTGGGCCGACGCGTACATCTTCGTCGGCACGCTCGTGGCGATGGTCGCCCAGGCCCGTGGTCTGGTCGAGTTCTGGTTCGCCTGGCTCCTCGTGGACCTCGTCGGCGTCCCGCTCGCCTTCTCCAGCGGCCTGGCCTTCTCCGGCCTGGTCTACGTGATCTACTTCGCCCTCGTCATCTGGGGCCTGCGCGACTGGTGGCTCCGGACGCGTACGCCTTCCGCTCTGCAAGGGACGGTTCTCATCTCCGTACACCGCGCCGACGAACCGAAGCGCGGAGCTGCACGCGCTGCCCTCCTGCCGGCGCAGGTTGAAGACACGATCGAAGGGACGCAAGCATGAGTGCCCTGCCGCTCTGGGACGCCACCGACCTCACCCTCGACCCGGTCGAACAGGCCATCCGTGACATCGCCGCCGGCCGGCCCGTCGTCGTCGTCGACGACGAGGACCGCGAGAACGAGGGCGACCTCGTCATCGCCGCCGAGACGGCCACCCCCGAGGTCGTCGCCTTCATGATGAGTGAGTGCCGCGGCCTGATCTGCGCCCCCATGGAGGGGGACGAGCTGGAGCGCCTCCAGCTCCCGCAGATGGTCGAGCACAACACCGAGTCGATGCGTACGGCCTTCACCGTCTCCGTCGACGCGTCCCCGGCCCACGGCGTCACCACCGGCATCTCCGCCGCCGACCGCGCCACCACGCTGCGGATGCTGGCGAGCGGCGAGTACGAGCCGTCCGACTTCGTCCGGCCCGGTCACATCTTCCCGCTGCGCGCCAAGCCCGGCGGTGTCCTGGTCCGCAACGGCCACACCGAGGCCGCCGTCGACCTCGCCCGCCTCGCGGGCCTGCGCCCCGCCGGCGCGATCGTGGAGATCGCCGGCGAGGACGGCGTGATGCTGCGCCTGCCCGAGCTGGTCCCGTTCGCCCGCAAGCACGGCCTCACGATCATCTCGATCGAGGACCTGGTCGCCTACCGCCGCTCCTCGGAGCCGACGGTCCGCCGCGAGGCCGAGGTCCGGCTGCCCACGGCGCACGGCGACTTCACCGCGTACGGCTACCGCTCCACCGTCGACGGCGTCGAGCACGTCGCCCTCGTCCACGGCGAGATCGGCGACGGCGAGGACGTCCTGGTCCGGGTCCACTCCGAGTGCCTGACCGGCGACATCTTCCACTCGCTGCGCTGCGACTGCGGCCCCCAGCTCCAGGCCTCCATGGACCGCATCACCGAGGCCGGCCGCGGCGTCGTCGTCTATCTGCGCGGCCACGAGGGCCGCGGCATCGGCCTGCTGTCCAAGCTGCGCGCGTACGAGCTCCAGGAGCGCGGCCGCGACACCCTCGACGCCAATCTGGAGCTGGGCCTGCCCGCCGACGCCCGGGACTACGGGGCCGGCGCACAGATCCTCGTCGACCTCGGGGTGCGCAGCCTCCGGCTGATGACCAACAACCCCGAAAAGATCACCGCCCTCACCCGGCACGGCCTGAAGGTCGAGGGCCGCGAGCCCATGCCGGTCCAGGCGGGCGAGCACAACCTCCGCTACCTGCGCACCAAGCGCGACCGGATGGGGCACGACCTGCCCTGGCTGGATGCCGGCACGGCGTCCACCTGCGCAAACCAGTAAGTCGGCAAGAGAACGGCCAGAAGGAGAGACATGAGCGGCAAGGGCGCACCCGTCCTCAGCGTGAAGAACTGCGGTGACCTCCGGGTCGCGGTCGTCGCGGCGCAGTGGCACGAGAAGATCATGGACGGACTCGTCGACGGCGCGCTGCGGGCCCTGCACGAGCTCGGCATCGACGAGCCGACGCTGCTGCGCGTCCCCGGCAGCTTCGAGCTGCCCGTGGTGGCGAAGGTCCTCGCCGGGCGCGGCTACGATGCCGTGGTGGCGCTCGGCGTCGTCATCCGCGGCGGAACGCCGCACTTCGAGTACGTGTGCCAGGGCGTCACCCACGGCCTCACCCAGGTCTCGATCGACACCGGCGTACCCATCGGCTTCGGCGTCCTGACCGTGGACAACGAGGAGCAGGCCCTCGACCGGGCCGGCCTCGAGGGGTCGAGCGAGGACAAGGGCCACGAGGCCGTCACCGCCGCCGTCGCCACCGCGACGACGCTGCGCACGGTCAGCGAACCCTGGCGCTAAGTACGCGACCCTCACCCCGTACTCTTAGGACCATCATGGCGAACAAAACCTTCGAAGAGCTCTTCGCCGAGCTCAAGCTCAAGGCCGAGAACGGCGACCCGGCCACCTCCCGCACCGCGGAGCTGGTGGACAAGGGAGTCCATGCCATCGGCAAGAAGGTCGTCGAGGAGGCCGCCGAGGTCTGGATGGCCGCCGAGTACGAGGGCAAGGAAGCCGCCGCCGAGGAGATCTCGCAGCTGCTGTACCACGTCCAGGTGATGATGGTCGCCCGCGGGATCTCCCTCGACGACGTCTACGCGCACCTCTGACACGGGCACCTCTGACACGCCCATCTCCGAGCGCACACGCCACACCCTCCCCGAAACTCTCAGGCAAAGGAAGCTCATCCCATGCTGCGCATCGCCGTCCCCAACAAGGGTTCACTGTCCGGACCTGCGTCGGCGATGCTCCATGAGGCCGGCTACCGCCAGCGCAAGGAGTCCAAGGAGCTCGTCGTCATCGACCCCGAGAACGAGGTCGAGTTCTTCTACCTGCGCCCGAAGGACATCGCGATCTACGTCGCCTCGGGCAAGCTGGACATCGGCATCACCGGCCGTGACCTGCTCCTCGACTCCGGCGCCAACGCCGAGGAGATCCTCCCGCTGAACTTCGGCCGGTCGACCTTCCGCTACGCCACCCGGCCGGGCACCGCGAAGGGCCCCGAGGACTTCCACGGCATGACGATCGCCACCTCGTACGAGGGGATCGTCGCCAAGCACCTCGCCGACCAGGGGATCGACGCCTCCGTCGTCCACCTCGACGGCGCCGTCGAGACCGCCATCCAGCTCGGTGTCGCCCAGATCATCGCCGACGTCGTCGAGACCGGCACCAGCCTGCGCAACGCGGGCCTGGAGGTCATCGGCGAGCCGATCCTGAAGTCCGAGGCCGTCGTCATCCGGCGCGAGGGCGCCGGCACCGACGACACGCAGGTCCAGACGTTCCTGCGGCGTCTCCAGGGCGTCCTGGTGGCCCGCAGCTACGTGATGATGGACTACGACTGCCGCGCCGAGCACCTGGAGCAGGCGGTCGCCCTCACCCCGGGCCTGGAGTCGCCCACGATCTCGCCCCTGCACAACGAGGGCTGGGTCGCGGTCCGGGCCATGGTCCCGGCCAAGGAGGCGCAGCGGATCATGGACGACCTGTACGAGCTGGGTGCCCGCGCCATCCTGACGACGGCCATCCACGCCTGCCGCCTCTGACGGCAGGTCTCCGAGGTACTGAGGAACACCGATGTCCGAGTCACCGACGCCCACCCTCCCCGTCACCTTCCGGCCGGGCCGCACACGTGCGGTCCTGCTGACCGTGGGACTGGTGCTGTTCGCCGTCATCACCGCCGTCGCGCTGATGCTGGAGCGGCTCGGACCGGGGGAGCGGGTCAGCTTCGTCTTCACCGCCGCGCTCTTCCTCGGCGTCCTCGTGATGCTGAGCCGCCCCAAGGTCGTCGCCGACGACGAGGGGGTCACGGTCGTCAACATCACCCGGACACGCCGACTGGCGTGGGCGGAGATCCTGCGGGTCAACCTGCGGCCCGGTGACCCCTGGGTCTTCCTGGACCTGAGCGACGGCACCAGCCTGCCCGCGCTCGGCATCCAGCCCGGCGTCGCCAAGGAACAGGCCATCCGCGACGCCAAGGCCCTGCGGGCCCTGGCCGACAGCCGCGGCACCGGGCAGGACGCCGACTGAGTCCCCCATACGGGGCCGACCCCCTGCCCCAGGCGGGGTCGGCGTGGCTACTCTGGAGGCGGTGGTGCCGAGCGGCACCACCGCCTCGCGTGTACAGGGCCGCCGCCGCGGCCCGCGAGGCCTCCCTGCGACCCGAGGAGTGACTCCCTCCAGCAATGGACGGATCGTCCGGTAGTACCTGCGCCGCCCCCTTCACGGAGGCGGCGGCATGATCATCCCGCTTCTGCTGCTCGCCGCAGCCTTCCTCCTGATCCTCGCCAACGGCTTCTTCGTGGCGGCCGAATTCGGCCTCGTCACCGTGGAACGCCCCGACGCCGAACGGGCCGCGGCCGCCGGCGACCGGCGCGCGCGCACCGTCGTCAAGGCGCTCGGCGAGCTGTCCTTCCAGCTCTCCGGCACCCAGCTCGGCATCACGATCACCTCCCTCGTCGTCGGCATGCTCGCCGAGCCCGCGCTCGCCCAGCTCCTCGACGGGCCGCTCACCGCGACCGGCCTGCCCGAGGGCGCCGTCCCCGGCGTCGCGGTGGCGATCGGCATGCTGCTCGCCTCCGCCGTGCAGATGGTGGTCGGCGAACTCGTCCCGAAGAACTGGGCGGTCTCCCGGCCGCTCCAGGTGGCGCGGTTCGTGGCCGGACCGCAGCACCTCTTCTCGTCCCTCTTCCGGCCGGTCATCGCCCTGCTGAACCGGGTCGCCAACCGGCTGGTCCGGCTCCTGGGCGTCGAGCCCACCGAGGAGCTCGACTCCGTGCGCACCCCCGGCGAGCTGGTCTCGCTGGCCCGGCACTCCGCCCGGGCGGGTGCGCTGGAGCAGGACACCGCCGACCTCTTCGTACGGACCCTGACGCTGGGCGGTCTCACCGCCCAGCAGGCCATGACACCGCGGGTGAAGATGAGCGCCCTCCAGTCGGACGCCACCGCCGCCGACGTCCTCAACCTCACCCGGGCGACGGGGCTCTCCCGCTTCCCGGTGTACCGCGACCGCATCGACGAGATCGTCGGCATGGTCCATCTCAAGGACGCGCTCGCCGTGCGCCCGGAGGAGCGGCACCGCACGTCGGTCGGCCGCATCGCCGTGCAGCCGCTGCTCGTCCCCGAGACCCTGCCGGCCCAGGCGCTCCTGGAGCGGCTGCGGCGCGAGCAGCCGATCGCCGTCGTCGTCGACGAGTACGGCGGTACGGCCGGGGTCGTGACCCTGGAGGACATCGTGGAGGAGCTCGTCGGCGAGGTCCGCGACGAGCACGACACCGCGGTCGACGAGCGGCCCGAGCTGACCGCCGTCGCCGCCGAGGACGGCAACCCCGCCTGGGAGGCGGACGGCTCCTGCCGGGTGCACACCCTGCACCGGATAGGCCTCGACGTCCCCGACGGCCCGTACGAGACGGTCGCCGGGCTCGTCGCCGATCTGCTGGGGCGGATCCCCGCCGCCGGGGACCGGGCCGAACTCCCCGGCTGGCGACTCCTGGTGCGGCAGGTCGACCGCTATCGCGCCGAGCGCGTACGGATCGTACGGACGGCCGAGGTGCCCCCCGTGCCGGAGGCGGTCCGATGAGCCTGTTCCAACTGCTGTTCGCCCTCCTCCTTGTGGTGGCCAACGGCTTCTTCGTCGGCGCCGAGTTCGCGCTCGTCTCCGTACGCCGCAGCCAGATCGAGCCGCTCGGCGGCAAGCGGGCACGCCAGGTCCTGTACGGCCTGGAGAACCTGCCGCAGATGATGGCGGCGGCCCAGTTCGGCATCACCATCTGCTCGTTGACGCTGGGCGCGGTCGCCGAGCCGACCGTCGCGCATCTCCTCGAACCGGTCTTCCACGCCGTGGGCGTGCCGGAGGGGCTGATCCATCCGCTCGGCTACGTCGTGGCGCTCGCCGCGGTCGTCTTCCTCCATCTCGTCATCGGCGAGATGGTCCCGAAGAACCTCGCGATGGCCGCGCCGGAGAAGACCGCGCTCTGGCTCAGCCCCGGACTGGTCGGCTTCGCCCGGCTGTGCCGGCCGGTGACCACGACCCTTGGCGCGTGCGCCCGGCTGGTCCTGCGGGCCTTCCACGTCGAGCCGAAGGACGAGGTGGAGGCGGTCTTCACCAGTACGCAGCTCGGCCGGCTCGTGGAGGACGCCGGCCAGGCCGGACTGCTCGACCCGGTCGAGCAGGAGCGCCTGGAGGACGCCCTGGAGCTGGGCAGCCGCCCGGTGACGGACGTCCTCATCACCCCGGCGGCGCTGGTGACGGTCCCGCCGTCCGTGACCCCGCGGGAGATCGAGGAGCTCACCGTACGCACGGGCTACTCACGCTTCCCGGTGTGCGCCGAGGGGCGCGGTACGTTCATGGGCTTCGTGCACGTCAAGGACGTCCTGGACGTGGAGGAGCGGGAACGGGCGGTGCCGCAGCACATCTGGCGCCCCATGGCGACGCTCCGCGCCGAGCTGCCGCTCGACGACGCGCTCACCGTGATGCGCCGGGCCGCCACGCATCTCGCCCAGGTCGCGGACGCGTCCGGCCGTGTGCTCGGGCTGGTCGCGCTGGAGGACGTCCTGGAGAAGCTGGTCGGCGAGGTCCGCGACCCCGCCCACCGCGCGCCGACGCTGTCCACGGTCTCGGATCCCCGCCCGGCCCCGGCCCCGGCCCCGGCCCCGGCGACGGAGGCGCTCGCGACCTGACCTAGGTCACCGCCCGGGCCGGCCCGGCCCGGGCGGTTCGAAAAAGACCTCGGCCGGAGGCGAATCCTTTCCGGACCTCCCCGCCTCTTGTCTTCGTACCGGCCGAACGGGCCGGCGGAACCGGGAGGAAACACGAATGATGATCACTGGTCTCGTAGTGATCGGAGCCCTGCTCGTGGGCGCGTGCAGCTGGCACCTGATGCGGCGCTCCAAGGGGCGGAGCTGACCAGCGCCTCGGCCCGGGGGAGCCTTTCGGGGAGGAGTCGCGGATGAACCAGCGCTTCCGCTGGCCGGACGAGCGGCTGATCAAGGCCGCTCAGGACGGTGACGTCACGTCGCTCACCACCGTCGTCATGGAGTCGCAGCCTCATGTGCGCAAGTTCGCCCTATCGCTGTGCGCCTCCCCGCAGGACGCGGAGGACGCGGCGCAGGAGGCGCTGATCATCCTCTACCGGAAGATCGGCACCTTGCGGGCCACTGGCGCGCTTGCCTCATGGATGTTCCGGATTGTGCGCAACGAATGTCTCCGGCACGTACGGCTGTTGCTCGTCTCGCGCAGCGACGAGACATCGGCCGAACAGGAGGCGTCTGCGGAACCCTCCGCCGAGGACGCGGTGCTGCACAGGCTGGAGGCGGAGCGGATCGCGGCCGCGGTCAGTGCCCTTCCCCGTGACCAGCGGCAGGTCCTGATCATGCGGGACGTACAGGGCCTGCCCGGCAGGACCGTCGCCCATGCGCTCGGTCTGAGCAACGCCGCGATGAAATCGCGGCTGCACAGAGCACGCGCAGCACTGCGTCACTCGCTGACAGGGACCGACCACACACCCGATCAAGCCATCGACCGACCAGCCGGAGGAGACGCACGACCGTGAATACCGTGAAGCCCGTGAAGCCCGCGCAGGCCGGGGCCACCGCACAGTCCGCCGCACCCGGGACGAACTTCGCCGGCAAGTCCGTCCCGCGCCACCTGGCACGCGGCGCCATCGGCTTCGGGCTGATCATCGGCTCGATCGCCCTGGTGCCCATCGCCGGCCCGGTCACCCTGCTGGCAGCCCCGCTGGCCCTGATCGCCTTCCGCGGCTGCCCCACCTGCTGGATGGTAGGCCTGGCGCAGACCATCTCCCGCGGCCGTCTGGAGCGCGAGTGTGTGGACGGCGTCTGCACCCTCACCAAGGCGCACCCGCCGGCGAAGGCCACGGACGAGCCGGCCGCCTCCAGGTGACCCAAGCCGGGCGAAGAGGGCCGGCCGTCCTGGGACACGTCCTAGTCGTCCTCGTCCTCGAAACTCCATCGGAGGTCGACGCGTGCGGCGGGAGCAACCGCACGCACAGTGTTGTGAGCCCCCTGCTCGATCGTGTCGGCCCAACTGCCGAAGCGGGTCACGATGATCGGGTATTCGCTCCACGCGGAGACCTGCCCCGCCGACGTCTCCTCTCCCACCGCCACGTCCCTGTCAAGATCGTGCTCGGTGAGGAACGCGGTCAGCGCCTCGGCGACACGCGCCGTCTCTCCCGGCTGCAAACCGGAGACGTCGAGGCTGAGGCCAACAGGTATCGACATGGGCCCAAGGTACCGACCACCACTGAGCCCCACCTCCACCGCCCATCCGCAGCGCGCCGCACGGTCGGATCCAGCTCCTGGCCCGGCGCGTCACAGCCCTCCGGGCTCCTGGGGTCCCCGGGCCGACGGGCCGCGGCCCGAGAGGACCTCTCCGTAGGCCTGCATCAGATCGGCGAGCCGCAGGGTCGCCAGGTCCTCGCGGGTGGGGGTGCCCGGGTAGCCGGCCAGCCGGAGGTCCCGGTAGGCGCAGGACTTCTCGTACAGCGTGCGCAGGAAGCGGCCGTTGCCCAGCTCGTCGATCCAGCCCTGGTCGACGACATGGCCGCTGATCGAGCGCAGCTCGTCCAGCGCCTCCTCGTCCCACCCGTCCCCGTTCGCCGCCGCGAGCACCTCACCGATCGCGGTGAGTTCGAGCGGGCGGTACGAGGGGAAGTCGACCCGGGTCGTGAATCGGGAGGAGAGCCCGGGGTTGGTGGCCAGCAGCCGGTCCATGCCCTCCGGGTAGCCGGCCAGGATCACCACCAGATGGTCCCGGTTGTCCTCGGCGCGCTTGAGGAGCACCTGCAGGGCCTCGTCGCCGTACGCGTCGCCCTTGCTGTAGCCGGTGTTGGAGAGCGAGTACGCCTCGTCCACGAAGAGGACCCCGCCGATCGCCGAATCGATCAGCTCGTTCGCCTTGACCGCCGTCTGGCCCAGGAACTCACCCACGAGATCGGCCCGTTGGGCCTCCACCAGATGGTCGCCGCCGAGCAGACCGAGCGCGTAGAAGACGCGTCCGAGGATGCGGGCTACGGTGGTCTTCCCGGTGCCCGAGGGACCGGAGAAGACAAAGTGACGTTTCGGCGGCTGTACGGGAAGTCCCTCACCGGCCCTTAGCCGGGCCATCTCCAGCTGCGCCGACAACGCCTTGACCTGCCGCTTCACCGGCTCCATCCCGACCATGCGCTCCAGCTCGGCGAGCGCCTCGGCCAGCAGGACGGGGTCGGTGGGGCTGGCGGGGAAGCGCGGCGGCGCGGGCTGCTGGGGGATGGCGGCCTTCTGGCGTACCGCCTCGGGGGGCTCGGGCGGCCCGGTGGGGGCGGCCGGGGGAGTGGGCTCCGTGCCCAGCAGCAGTCCCTCGCCGGGGCCCTCCGGATCGGCCTGCGTCGCGTCGGCCGTGTCCTGTCCGACTCCGCCCAGGGCGACCGTGGCCAGTCCCGCCGCGTCGTCCGGCCCCTCGAACCCGTCGTACTCGGTGATCGCCGCCAGCCGGGCGGCCGTGTCCATGAAGGCCGGGTCGATCCGGTGCACCGCGCGGTACAGCGGTAAGGCGGCGGCGCTCCGCCCGGTGCCCTCGTGCGCCCGGGCCAGCCAGTAGCGCAGTTCCTTGCGCTGCGGCTGCTCGCTGCGGCACCGCATCAGGGCCGCCGAGAGCAGCGGCTCCGCCTGTCCGAACATCTCCAGCCGGACCCGGGCCATCCCGCCGAAGAGCCCGGCCTCGATCCCGAGCAGGGGATCGTCCACCAGCGGTTCGGTGTGCCGGACCAACTGGTCCCAGTCCTTGACGAGATAGGACCGGCAGGCGTGCAGAAAGCGGACCTGCGGGTCGGTGTCGACCGGCGGAAGGCCCGCCAACGCGCGGTCCAGCTCCGGCACATGGCGTCCGTCGAGCCAGTGCGAGGCGTGCGCGAGGAGCAGGTCGCGCGGGCTCTCGAGCACGGGCTGCACCCACCAGCCCAGCCAGTACCAGGAGTTCAGGGTCCGGCGGTGGCGGGCGCGCTGTTCGCCGAACCGGTCGCGGTTGCGGTACATCCGCAGCAGCGCGGTGGTGGTGTCCACCCGCAGCGCGTGCAGCCCGAGCCAGGCGTCCGCCATGCCGGGATCGATGCGTACCGCCGTTCGGAACTCTTCCTCCGCCTGCGGATAGGCGCCCATCGTGTAGGCGTCGACTCCCCGCAGCCAGGCGAGCTCGGCCGGGGCCTGTCCGCCCTGCGTGCCGATGTCCATCGGGTCCCCCACAAAACGTGCCCCCGTTCGCTGTCCCGGCGGGCGGGCGCCCGCCGGAAGCCGTACACAACCGCCTTCTCGTGGACGGGATATGACCCCACCGAGGGGCATCGTACCTGCGCAGAGGGGGCGCGACTAAGGAGAAGCGCATGATCCGGTGGCCATAACCCTGGGTAAGCATCGGGGTCGGCAGCGGGCCGGAGAAAGGGATGATCAGGGCAGAACGAAGCCCCCGATCACGGGGGAACAACCGGGGGCTTCGTGTCTGCGACGGCTCCGAAAAGCCGCGCATTGAGAACGTAAGACCTGTACGCCCCTTGGGTCAAGCGGAGTTGAGGCACTTGCGGACGTCGACTTCCGGCTACTCATTTCCGTGCGCGAGCGCCATCACTCTCTGTGATGATCTGGTTCGGGCCTGCGGCCGCAGAAGGCCCTGCCAGCCACTCGTATCCCTCTGGACACTCCCGTACCAGGGTGTCGGCGAAAGGCCGCGAAGGGTCCGCGGCGAAATGGCGAGTCTCCGCCACTGTCCAGCCGTCCCAGAACGCGGATTGCGCTGGTCCGTCCCGGTGCCGGCCGCGGAGCCAGGACTCCTCGGGCCCCCGCTCCATCCACAGCAGCGCGGCGAGATACGGGCGCAGCGCGCGCCGCCCCGCCCCGACCCCCTCGACCAGGACGACCGGCGCCGGGGGCAGCTCCCGGGCCGCGCCGAAGGTCCGGAGATTCCAGTCGTACGGGTGATACAGCGCGGCCTCGCCCCGCGCGAGGGGCTCGATCACCTGCTCGCGCATCCGGTCCGTCCACGCGAACAGCTCCTCGTGCGTGGCGAGGTCGTCGAGGTGCAGGACGGGCGCGACCAGCCGGGCGGCGAGGCGGGCGGCGAAGGTCGACTTGCCCGAGCCGGCATGACCGTCGACCGCGATCAGCCGGACCGGCCCACAGGAGGGCGGCAGGCTGCGCAGCGCGTCGGCGGCGCGGTCGAGATCGGTCATGGAGGCAAGGGTAGGCGAGGGTGCGCGGCCGGCGGGCGGCCCGCCGCAGGTCAGCCGGGTGCGGCTGCCAGTGGTCGAGTCCAATATTGGTCGGCCGACGCGGGTCGAATCGCTGGCAGAAGCCCTCGGGAAGCGGCGATAGTGGGCCTCGCTCACACCGCACGCGCACCCGCCACCCCGTCCGTTCGTCTCAACCGTTCTCGACTGGGGGTCACCGCCCATGACCAGATCCACCCCGCGCAGAACCGTCCTCGCCGCGGCCCTCGCCGCCGCCGCGGGAACGGCGGCGGCCTCCGCCGTACCGGCGACCGCCCTGGCCGCCGACGATGCCGGCGCCCCGGCGGCCGAAGCCGCTCCCGGCCTCGTCGACAACCGCTTCTGGACCTCGTACACCGACTGGCGCTGCGGCACCTCCACCGGCACCCGGGCCGTCGCAGGCCACCGCCCCGGACTGGTGATCGCCGCCCCCGCCGGCCGCCTCGACTACGCCGACCCGCACACCGGCACGACCTCCACCTGGGAGTGGGCGAGCTGGACCTCCCCGGTCCACACCTCCACCGTTCCCGCCACCGAGGTCATCGCCTCCTGGAACGCCGACACCCCGCCCGGCACCTGGATCCAGATCGAGCTGCGCGGCACCTACAACGACGCCACCGCCACCCCCTGGTTCGTGATGGGCCGCTGGGCGGCGGGGGACGGTGACATCCGGCGCACCTCGGTCGACGACCAGAGCGACGGCAAGAGCTCGATCTGGACCGACACCTTCTCCGTCGACGACACCGCGAGCGGACTGCGCCTGGACGCGTACCAGCTGCGCGTCACCCTGCACCGGACCCCCGGCACCGAACTGACGCCCACGGTGTGGCGGCTCGGCGCGATGGCGTCCGACATCCCCGACCGCTTCACCGTCCCCGCCTCGACGCCCGGCCTCGACCGCGAGCTCGCCGTACCGCGCTACTCGCAGAACACCCACATCGGCCAGTACCCGGAGTACGACAACGGCGGCGAGGCCTGGTGCAGCCCGACCTCCTCGCAGATGATCGTCGAGTTCTGGGGACGCCGGCCCAGCCCCGAGGACCTGGCCTGGGTGAACCCGGCCTTCGCCGACCCCCAGGTCTGCCACGCGGCCCGCTTCACCTTCGACTACCAGTACGAGGGCTGCGGCAACTGGCCCTTCAACGCCGCCTACGCCGCCACCTACCCGGACATGAACGCCGTCGTGACCCGGCTCAGCTCGCTCACGGACCTCGAGAACCTGATCCGGGCCGGCATCCCGGCCATCACCTCGCAGTCCTTCCGCAAGGAGGAGCTCACGGGCGCGGGCTACGGCACCTCCGGCCATCTGATGACCGTCATCGGCTTCACCGCGGACGGCGACGTGATCGCCAACGACCCCGCCTCACCCAGCAACGAGGCCGTGCGCAGGGTGTACGACCGGCGCGAGTGGGAGAACATCTGGCTGCGGACGAAGAGGTACGACGCGAACGGCAAGGTCAGAAGCGGTACGGGCGGTGTCTGCTACCTCTTCTGGCCGGTCAAGCCAGCACCACGTCAGCACCGCGCGCTGCGGTCGCTCGGGCTGCTGTGAACATGTGCGGCCCCACGGCAGCACCCACAGGCCGGGCCTACGGGGCTGACCAGCACTTGAAACGGCTGGACACTCACGGCCCCCTTTGAAGGCTGGTCGACAAGAGGACGAGGAGACGATGCCGATGCTCGGCGACGGCACCATCCGGCTCCGCGCCACCATCCACCCCGAGGAGATCCGCATCGGAGGCATCCCGGTGATGTGCCCGCAGTGCGGAGCCCGGCGCGACCGGATGATTGTCTGCAACCGTATCGAGATCGCCGGCACGAGTAGAAGCTCGGGTCGGTGGATCGACGTCCTTATGCCAGACGCAGAACGTCGCGGCCTGCTTCCAACGCCCTGCGAGGCCCTCGTTCTCTCCCCGAAGGCCGAATGATCATGACCTGCGGTAACGGTCTACGCTCGGCCGCGACCACGTGCGCTGCGTCATGCGCACGGCATTGACGGCAGCGGGTTCGCTGCCAGGGGGAGCGCGGGCCCGGGGGCCCGCGCCGTAAGGAACGCATGTATCAGCACGTCAAACAGAAGATTGTCACGCTCGTCACCGTCCTGTGCCTGACCGTCGTCGGCGGCGCGGGGACCGCGGCGGCCGCCGGGCAGGCCGAGCGGGAGCCCACGCTGCTGGAGATCGCGGCACGGTTCTCGCAGTACTCCAAGTGCGGTGAGAAGCCGCTGCTTGAGCGGCCGAAGTGCTACAAGGAATTCGCGCTCACGTCCGCCAAGATCGGTGTGGGCCTGGGGCTCTACCTCTACATCTCGCGGGAGGCGATGAGGGACGGGGGCGCCTCCTTCACGGAGTTGAACAAGGAACTCCGCGCGCTCGACAGCCTCCAGCCGCTCGCCCTGCTGGACCCGGACAAGGAGACGGATCCCGAGAAGAAGCGGCAGATCCTCGAGCAGACGGTCAAGGCCCTCAAGGCGGCCAAGCCGCACACAGACAGGCTCCGTACCAACCTGGTGAAGGCCTCACGGATCCTCGGCGATCACAACGACTCCGTCCTGGCCCTCATCCTGCTCACCGTCGCCGCGGGGGAGTACTTCCACCCGCCCAGGACCGACCTCCCGGACTACGGTGGGCCGACCCTGGACATCCACGGCTTCTTCAAGGACATCAACAAGGCCCTCGACCAGACCATCGCCGGCATGGACCAGATGAACGCCGCCCTCGACCAGATGAACGACACGATGGTCGACGTCAACCGGAGCATCGACCAGGTCAACAGGGGCCTGGCCCAGGCCAACAAGGGCATGAAGCAGCTCAACCAGGGCATCGGCCAGGCCAACAAGGGCATGGAGCAGACGAAGAAGGCGGTCTCCGACCTCAACAAGGCGGCGGACCGTATCCACGAACTGCCGGACTTCGACTTCGATTTCTCGAAGATCGCCGACAGAATCGGTGCGAACGGCACCCCGCCCGATGAACTCGCCGCCCAGGAGCGCCGGATGTCGCTGCTGCTCGGCCTGCTGCCCGGCATCGGCGACGGCAAGGGCATCCTGGACGCCCTCACCGGCAAGGACAGCGGCACAGGCGAGCAGTTGAGCACCACGGACCGGATCCTGGGCTCGCTCGCGGTCCTGCGCTGGCTCAAGACCGGCGGCAAGCTCATCCCCGACGACATCCGTGGCGCCCGCAAGGTGGACGACGTCTTCGCGTGCAACAGCTTCCCGGCGGGTACGCGGGTCCTGATGGCGGACGGTTCGCACCGGCCGATCCAGGACGTCCGGGCGGGCGACCAGGTCCTGGCGACCGAAGCCGGCGGTGACGTGGAGCTGACCCAGCCCCGCCCGGTCCTCTCCGTGCCGTTCACCTCTGCCCTGACGGACAAGACCTTCGTACGGCTGACGGTCGCCGCGGACGGCGGCGCGGAGTCGTCCGTCACGTCCACCGAAGGCCACAGGTACTGGCTGCCCGAGCGTCAGTCCTGGGTGCCCGCAGGCACCCTGCGCGCGGGCCACCGTCTGCGGACCCCGGAGGGCGAGGAGATCACGGTGACCGCCACCAACAGGTACGCCGGACACCAGGACACGTACGACCTCGACGTCAGCGGCATCGACAGCTACTACGTGCAGGTCGGCACCGAGAACGTCCTCGTCCACAACTGCACCGACCTGGGGCGTGCCCAGCGCCTGTTCCCGGGCGTCGCGCACACCCTCGACGAGCACGTCGACGTGGACCTGGAGCAGATGAAGAACCTGGCGATCAAGAAGACCAAGAAGGTCGGCAGGCCTACCCCCAGCTCGCGGTGGTCGAGCGCGGACCTGGCCCAGAAGGCGGTCAACCAGCTCGTCGACGAGAACAAGGCCCGCATCGAGAAATGGGTACGGGACTCAGGCAAGCCAGGCAAGCCCCAGCAGCTCACGCTGACGGGGACGTATGGGACCGGATCGCTCGGTGACAGCGTCGACCACCTCGGCAACCATACGAAGACGACGAGCAACCGCTTCTCCGTGACCCTGGCCGTGAAGCAGGGGCACAAGCCCGGCGGCTTCTACGTCCTGACCGCCTACCCGCTGTAAGAGAGGAGCAGTTCCGTGCACGACCCCGAAGCTCAGCACGAGTGGATGGACTTCGACTTCGGTGTGACCGCACTCGGAGCCTCCTTCCACGGGGACTGGGTCCTCGACGCCGAGGACGAACTGGACTATGTCCGGAGGTATCTCGGCGCCCCGGAGGGCGACCCCACGGGCCTCACCCTCCTCATCGAGGACATCCTGCGGCTGAGGAACTCCGGCCTTGACGGCGAAGAGCTCAACCTGCTGTGGCGGGCCACGGACCCACCGCACGGCGGGTCCCCGGCGATCCGGGGCGCCGAGCGTGCGTGGCTGGAGCGGCTGCTGGACGAGCTCGTCCCCCTCGCGCGATCGAGTGGCGCGTCGGAGGCAGACTGCACGTCGTACCCCGCATGCGGGGTGGGCGGGGCGAACACGCCGGCGGTCGAGCATCGGCGGCTGGCGACCGAGGTGGTGGAGCTGGTCGGGATGCTCGACCAGAGGCAGGACTGGAGCCGCGAACCGCTGGAGCAGACGCGGGACGCACTGGTCCGCTGCGCCGAGACGGTGTGCTCGGAACTGGCGTTCCGTTTCCTGCTGAGGGCCGCCAACCAGTTCTGCTCGCGCCTGTCGCCTGAGACGTACGGTCGCCTCGAGCGGCTCGGCGCGGCGTTCGGGTACGGTCCGCACGTCGTCGACGCGGTCCGCTATCTCGTGGACTGACCCGCAGCGTCGCCAGTCGGTCAATGGGCGGGTGAACGAACGGAGTTCGCCCGCCCGTGCTTTCGGCGGGTGGCCGGGAGGCATGCCGACCAGCAGGCGGTGGGTACCGGCTCGGCCAGTGCCCATTGCCGGAACATGGAGCTCCTGATCCGTTACTGTTCCCACGCCTGAGCACGCGCCGAGGGGGCTGCCCAGTTGGGGCAGCCCCCTCGGCGAGGTGCGTCATTGAGTCAGACGCCGGCAAGGCGGTTGGCGAGGTGCAGCGCGTCGATGGCCACGGACAGGGCGGCGTGCAGACCGATGACCTCCAGCAGCGTGGAGTGGACGATGGGGGTTCAGTCCCCGTGAAGGCTCGGTCAGGTGGCGAGGGTGACGTCCGTCGAGGCCAGGCCAAGACGCGCGGTGACGTCCATCCCACCGGCAGGCGTGGGTGTCCAGTGCAACAGAACGGAGCCCGGGCGAGGCGGGGTTGGTCGTCGCATCACCTACACGGGAGACAACCCCGACGGCGGCACCAACACGTTCACGATCACGGTGTTCAAGGGCGGGAAGGATGTCGCCAGCCTCCTGGGGTCAGCCAGCGAAGTACCGCCAGGTCGCACCATTACGGCGGACCTGATCTCGACGGACAAGTTCGTGGCAGGGCCGTACACCTATGACTTCCAGAAGGGCTCCTGACCGGAGCGGATGGGCCCCGCCGCCATCGGCGACGGGAACCCTCCCGGTGGGCGCTCTGACGGGGCCGCGCGCCAAGCCTGCGGTGGCCTCGGCCGGGACCCGGCGGCGACGACCTAAGACGGGCTCAGCGATGAGGGGTGACGGCGGCGGGGAGACCGAGCTCCTGTGGTGTAGGCCCTGCGGGCGTGGGGATGTCGGCGAGTCGGGTGAGGAGTGCGTCGATGGCGGTTTGACCGTCGTCGACCGCGGCACGCTCGTCCTCGGTCAGCGGGATGGAGCCGAGCAGGTGCTGGAGATTCTCCTTGGCTTCGAGGAGTTGGGCCTTGCTGGAGCCCTTGGGGGTTTAGAAGTCGCAGCGGGCGCAGGCCATCCGGTGCTGGCACTGTTCGAAGAAGAAGTAGGTGCACAAGCCGTGGCCCAGGGCGTAGTACTGCCAGGGCTCGCCGGTGGCCGCCGGAACGGACGCCAGCGGAAGTCAGCACCAGGTCAGCACGAGTGCGTCTGCGACCGATTCGCCTCGCGCAGTCCGTGCCTCTCACCTGCATGTTTACGCCGGAGGCCGTCGCATGGTAAGCCGCGCCCTCCCATTTGGAGAACATCTGGCTCCGCACCAAGCGGTACAACGCGAGCGGGAGAGTGGTCTCCGGCACAGGAGGGGTCTGCTACCCCTACTTCCCCGACCGTCCGACGCCCGCGCAGCGCAAGGCATTGGCGGCCGTCGGCATCCGCTGACGCGAGCGTGGCGGCCCCGGGAGCGTGACCGACGTCTCTACCCCGGGGCCGTAGGCCGCTGGCACTGTGGTGGCCATGACCGCCACCACCCACTCCGCCGCCCGCTCCCGCACCCGCACCCGCACCGGCGGCCATACCGGCGGCCCCGAGGACGACGGCCCCAAGGTGCTCGAGCACATCCTCGGCTGGACCCTCGTCGTCGTCCTCGCGATGTTCGTCACCCAGGCCGGGCTGATGTGACCGCCCCCCGCTGAAGGTGTTCGTCCGCCCGCCAGTGGCGGGTCGGCACGCCCACCGTCCCGTACAGCCACCGCACCGGGCTCCGGCGCGGCAGCAGGACGAGGCCGGCCCCGACGGCGAAGAGCGCGAGGCCGGGCACCGCGCCGAGCAGCCGGGTGAGCACGCTCGCGGCGAGCGCGCCGGCGAAGGGCAGGCCGTGGACGCCGGCCGCGGCGATGCCGATCGCGAGCACGCGCGGCACCTTCCGGTCCTCGTCCGCGCCCGGCAGCCGCCACCCCTCCATCAGCCAGCCGATCTCCGTCAGCAGCATCGTGCCGATGACCGCCGCGCCGAGGACGAGCAGGGCGAGGAAGGTGCCGGAGGTGAGGAAGTCGAGGACGTGATTGACCACGCTGTCGCGCGGCCAGTCGGCGAAGGCGCGGGCGTCGGTGGTGAGCAGGCGCTGGTAGCCGGTGCCGTCCCAGCCGTGGATCAGCGTCCCGAACAGCAGGAAGTACCCGCCGACCACCTGCAGATACGCCCCGTACCCGGCGCCGAGCAGGACGAGGAACTGCCCGGCCAGGAAGCCGAGCAGCGCCCCGACGACGATCCCTCCGGCGTAGAGGAGGACGAACCCGGCCCAGAGCTCGTCGTGGCCGCGGACGGTGTGCATGGTCGCCCACGAGGGGTTCTGCCAGAGCAGGAAGAGCCCGGTCGGGACCAGGAGCACGGCCGCGTACAGCAGGGTGAGCGCGAGGTACGGGTTGGCCGCGCGGCTGCGGGTGCGCACACCCTCCTCGTACACCGAACGCTGCCACCACTGCAGTTGCCGGCCGGCGGACAGGGCGAAGGTGGCGCCGATGGCGTACGCCCAGAACAGCGCGGCCTGGATCTGGATCACGACGCCTCCAGCCGCAGTCCGCGCGTCTCGATGACGTCGGACGTGACCAGGGCCTGCTCGGCGCTGACGTCGGTCATGTAGACGAAGGGCGGTACGACCGGCGGCACCGGCAGCGCGTCCGGGGTGAAGGTCAGGCAGAGGAGCCCCTGGAGGCAGCCGCTGAACCTGGTCAGATAGAGGGTGACGTGCCCGCTCAGGTCGAGGGTGTCGGCGGCGAGGGCCAGCTCCTCGCTCCCGTCCCGGGTCCGCAGCCGGTAGTCGGAGAGCGAGGCCGAGCGCATGGTCAGGACCATCACCTTCAGCGGTCCGCCGGCGGTCGGCAGGGTCCGTACCCCGGCGAGGGTGAAGCCGTGCGGGGCGAAACGCGTGGTGGTGACGGTCGGGGGCGTGCGCGCGGCCTCGACCGGCGTCGCGGCCCGGGCCTCCGCGGGCCACGTGCCGAGGCCGAGGAGCAGCGCGACCGGCAGGGCGGCGGCGAGGGTCCGGGGCGCGTCGCCCGTCCTGGCCGGTTCCTCCTCTCGTACGGGAGTCCAGCCGAAGCCCATCGCGCTGCCCAGGACCCCGAGCGCCATGCCGACCAGGAAGCCGCCGAGGTTGGTCGCGGCGAAGGAGAGCACGGACAGGATCAGGGCGTGCACCGAGACGTAGTGGTGGGTGTGGGGCAGGAACCAGAGGAACAGACCGGCGGCGATCAGTGCCAGGCCGATCCCGATCGCCGCGATCCCGCCGATCCCCAGGCTGACCAGCACGGTGAGCGGGGAGAGCGGGACGAGCAGCAGCTCCGTCCCGCCGAGGAGGAGCAGCAGCCCGGCCCAGAAGGGCCGGGTGCGCCGCCAGGCCCGCAGCCGCCGCCGCGGACCGCGGTCGTCGTGCCCGGCCGGGTTCAGAAGCACTTCGGGCCGCCGATGCTCACATCGACCTTCATCCCCTTCAGCCGGAAGTTGCCGCCGGTGGCCGACCAGGCGTGCGACTTCACCCCGACGACCTCGATGTCACCGGCCTGGAGTCCGAACTTCCCCCGGGGGCCCTTCACCCCCGGCACCTGGTCGAGCGTCGAGGCGTCACGGCCGATCTCCGCGGTGCCGAAGCGCGCGTTCCCGCTGAGGTCCTCGCCGTCGATGACCAGATTGCTCGCCGTGACCTCGCCGGCCTCGCCGCCCGCGGTGAGCTTGAAGACGACCTTGCCGACCGGGGTGTCCACCTCGGCGGCCTGACAGATGTCGCTGAGCCGGGCGTCGCCGATGCCCAGCAGGGCGACCGGATGGCCCCGGCCGTCGGCGGAGCGGTCGGTGTGGACGTAGGAGGCGAGCCCCTGGCTGGTCAGCTTCCCGGACGAGACCTGGAAGCTGGTGCCGGAGACGGCGAAGGAGGCGGCGAGCGCCCCCTCGGCCATCACGGAGGCCATGACGCCGATCGCGACCACGGCGGGCATACCGATCACCGCGGTCTTCTTCCAGGACGTTCTGCCGGGCCGTAACGCCCGTGTGGATGCGCGCACGTGGACCCTCCCGAAGGTCTGCCATAGGTCTGCCATACTGCGGGCACTGTCCGTGGAAGTCGGAGACTAGGGCTGAATTTGAATAATAGTCAACAGCGCGGAACGACCGAACGATCCCAGGTGCGGCGCTCCGAACTCATCGCGACCGGGCGGAAGTTGTTCGCCGACACCTCGTATGACGCGCTGTCCATGGACGACATCGCGCAGCACGCGGGCGTGGCGAAGGGGCTGATCTACTACTACTTCAAGAGCAAGCGCGGCTACTACCTCGCGATCGTCGAGGAGTCCGTCTCCGACCTCGTCGCCCGGGCCGCGTCCGACACCGAACTCCCGCGCCGCGAACGCGTGGAGCGCACGATCGACGGCTACCTCCGCTACGCCCAGCACCACCAGGCGGCCTACCGCACGATCGTGACCGGCGGCGTCGGCTTCGACACCGAGGTCCAGGCGATCCGGGACACCGTGCGCGAGGAGCTGATCGCCACGATCGCCGAGGGCGCCTACGGCCGCCGCGAGATCCCGCGCCTCGCCCGCCTCGCCCTTCTCGGCTGGCTGAGCAGCGTCGAGGGCATCACCCTCGCCTGGCTCGCCGACCTGGAGCCGGAGCGGGAGACGGTGTGCGCGCTGCTGGTCAGGCTGCTGCGGGGCACCCTGGCGGCGATCGGGGAGTACGTCCCCGAGTGCCCGGCCCCGGAGGAGGAGAGCTGAGGGCGCGCCGCGTGTGAACGGGGGCCGCCGAATGGGCATACTCCTTGCGCCACGGATGCCGGGCGGCCCCTCGCGCGAACCGCCGGGGGCAGCATCGGCGCAGCAGTGACCGACGGCGGCGCCGTGTCACCCCCGCGCACCGCCGCAGCGCCCGACAGGGAGGAGTGCGCCGCCATGCCCGACCGCGCCCCGCAGACCGTGGAACGCCGGCTGCCCACCGAGGAGGCCGGGGATCTGTTCGCCCTGGTCCGGGAGATCGCCGAGCGGGAGATCGCGCCCCGCGCCGCCGAGGAGGAGGACGCGGGACACTTCCCCCGGGAGCTCTTCTCGCTGCTCTCCGCCTCCGGACTGCTCGGACTGCCGTACGACTCCGAGTACGGCGGGGGCGACCAGCCGTACGCCGTCCACCTCCAGGTCCTCGAAGAGCTCGCCGCCGCCCGCCTCACCGTCGGCCTCGGCGTCAGCGTCCACTCCCTGTCCTGCCACGCGCTCGCGAACTTCGGCACCAAGGAACAGCGGGCCGCCCATCTGCCGGCGATGCTGGGCGGCGGCCTGCTCGGCGCGTACTGCCTCTCGGAGCCGGCCTCCGGGTCCGACGCGGCCTCGCTGCGCACGAAGGCGGTCCGGGACGGCGACGCCTGGGTGCTCACCGGTACCAAGGCGTGGATCACCCATGGCGGGATCGCCGACTTCTACACCGTCATGGCCCGCACCGGCGGGGAGGGCCCGAAGGGGATCACCGCGTTCCTGGTCCCCGGGGACGCGGACGGGCTGAGCGCGGCCGCCCCGGAGCGGAAGATGGGGATGAAGGGCTCACCCACCGCCCAGCTCCACTTCGACGGGGTGCGGATTCCCGACGCGCGCCGCGTCGGTGAGGAGGGGCAGGGCTTCACGATCGCGCTGTCCGCCCTGGACTCCGGGCGGCTCGGGATCGCGGCCTGCGCCGTGGGGGTCGCGCAGGCGGCCCTGGACATGGCGGTCTCGTACGCACGCGAGCGGCGGCAGTTCGGCCGGCCGATCGCCGACTTCCAGGGGCTTCGCTTCCTGCTCGCGGACATGGCCACCCGGATCGAGGCCGGCCGGGCGCTGTACCTGGAGGCGGCGCGGCTGCGCGACGAGGGCCGGCCCTTCGGGCGGCAGGCGGCGATGGCGAAGCTCTTCTGCACGGACGCGGCCATGCAGATCACCACGGACGCGGTGCAGGTGCTCGGCGGCTACGGGTACACCGCGGACTTCCCGGTCGAGCGGTACATGCGCGAGGCGAAGGTGCTGCAGATCGTCGAGGGCACCAATCAGATCCAGCGCATGGTCATCGCGCGCCACCTTGTCGGACCAGAGTCCCGCTGACGAGGGTGCCGCTCACCCCGCTCGCCCGTACGGTCCGGTCGGCCCACACGGGCGCGGCGATCAGCCGGTTCCACTCCTGGTCGGTGCGGCCCGGCAGGGTCCGGCCGTGGCTGGCCCACTGGCTGATCAGCGCCCGGTAGATGGGCGGGTCCGCGAGATGCGGCGGGGGGTGGGGCGAGGGGTGCGGTGAGGCATGCGGTGAGGGGTGCGGTGGGGCATGCGGCGACGCGTGCGGTGAGGCGTGCGGAACCGATTCTTCAAGGCGCGGCTCGGCAAGGCGTCGCCGCCCGCTGCCGATCGGGGTGGTGTACAGCGAGGTCATGCCTGTCCCAACGGCGTCCGCCCGGCCGGGGTCACCGCCGGACGGAATCGAGCGGCAGTTCGGCGGCTACCCGCCCTCGACCCGCCCTCGACCCGCCCTCGGCCCGGTCGCACCGGCCCGCCCCCTGCCACCCGCCGCTCGCCGCCCGCCCGCAATCGGGTGCCGCACGACTCTGGTCCTCGGCCAGCTTTCTGACTTACCGTCAGATTCCGCTCGCGGCCAGGAGGTCCCATGTCTGTGTACCGGCACGTCGACGACCGTCCCGTCGCGCTCGACGAATACCCCGTGCACCAGGCGCCGCTCTCGATGAAGCACCACGTCAGCGGCGACCGCAACGTCTACGACCGATGCATCTTCCATGTCTTCGACCACCGGGGGCGCGCCCTGCTCATCGCCGGGCTCGGCGTGTACCCCAACACCGGGGTCATCGACGCCTATGCCACCCTCCGCACCGGCGACCGCCTGCACGCCGTCCGGGCCTCCGACGCGCTCGGAGACGACCGCATGAACCTCGCCGTCGGCCCCCTGCGCGTCACCGTCGACGAACCCCTGAAGACGCTCACCCTGCGGTGCGAACCCGACCCGGCGGACCCCGAAGGGCTCTCCTTCGACCTCACCTGGACCGGCGACTTCCCCACCGTCTGGGAACCGCACCACACCCAGCGCCGCGGCGACCGGCTCACCCTGGAAGGACGCCGCTTCGTCCAGGCCGGCCACTGCACCGGCACCATCCGGGCCGGCGGCGAGGAGTTCGCCGTCACCGCGGGGGAGTGGACCGGGACCCGTGACCGCAGCTGGGGCGTACGGCCGATCCCCGGCGAAGAGCCCGGCCGCGCCGAGGAGTTCCGGCCGGAGGGCTTCCACTGGCTCTGGATCCCCATGCGCTTCGACGACCGCTTCGTCATGGTCGTCGCCCAGGAGGACGCCGACGGCTACCGCACCCTCAACGAGGCCGTGCTCGTACGGAACGGGCAGCGCGACACCCAACTCGGCTGGCCCCGCACCGACATCACCTACCGACCGGGCACCCGCCACCCGGAGCGGGCCGTCGTCCACCTCACCGACCCGGCCGGAAAGCCCCAGGACGTCGAGGTCGAGATCCTCGCCTCCTCCCCGCTCGCCGTCGGCGCCGGCTACCCGCCCGCGACCGACTGGCAGCACGGCACCTGGCAGGGCCGCGACTGGACCGACCGCAGGGTCTACGACCTCTCCGACCCGGCCGCCCACCCCATGGCCGCCTTCGGCGTCACCGACCACGCGGCCCGCTTCACCCTCGAAGGCCGCACCGGCTACGGCATCTTCGAGCACGGCTCCTTCGGCCGCCACGACCCGAGCGGCTTCGTCGACTACTCCTCCGTCGCCCAGTAGAAAGGGGCAGCCGTGGCCACGGCACCGCGACCCCGCACCACCACCCGCGACCCCGACGAGCTCGGCCGGCGCCTCACCGACTGGCTCGATTCCCGGCTTCCCGGCGCCCGGGTCACCGGGCTCGCCGTGCCCGGCTCCAACGGGATGTCCAGCGAGACTCTGCTCTTCGACCTGGACCACCCCGACGCCCCCGTGCGCGGCTGCGCCCTGCGGCTGGCCGCCGACCCCGCCGCGTACACGATCTTCCCCGTGTACGACATGGAGCGGCAGCACCGGGTGATGAGCCTGGTCGGGGAGCACACCGACGTCCCCGTGCCGCGCGTGCTGTGGCTGGAGACCGACCCCGGGCCGCTCGGCGCCCCGTTCTTCGTGATGGCCCGCGCCGAGGGCCGCGTCCCGCCGGACGTCATGCCCTATACGTACGAGGGGAACTGGCTTCACTCCGCCACCGACGCCCAACGCGCCCGCCTGGAGGCCGAGTCCGTCTCCGTCCTCGCCCGGCTGCACGACCAGTTCCCGGCCAAGGAGGCGGAGTTCCTGCTGCCCGAGGGCACGGGCAGCCCGCTGCGCCGCCATGTCGACGCCCAACGCGCCTACTACGCCTGGGTCGTGGCCGGTCTCGCCCGCTCGCCGCTCATCGAGTCCGCCTTCGACTGGCTGGAGGCGCACTGGCCCGCGGACGAGGGCCCCGCCGTCCTCAACTGGGGCGACGCCCGCATCGGGAACATCGTCTACGAGGGATTCGAGCCGGCGGCCGTGCTCGACTGGGAGATGGCCGCCCTCGCCCCGCGCGAGGTGGACCTCGGCTGGACCGTCTACCTGCACCGCTTCTTCCAGGATCTGACGGTGAGCTTCGGCCAGGCCGGTCTGCCCGGCTTCCTGCGCCGCGACGCGGTCGAGCGGCGCTACGCGGCGCTCACCGGCCACACGCCGCGCGACATGGAGTTCCACACCCTCTACGCGGCGCTGCGGCACGCGATCGTGATGCTCAGAGTCGCGTACCGCCAGGCGCACTTCGGAGAGGGGCGGGGGCCCGTGAACGCCGAGAACGCGGACAGCCTGATCCTGCACCACGCCACACTCGCGGCGATGGTGCGGGGAAGCTACTGGTAGACGCCGTGAGGGAGCTGAGTCCCTACGTCCGACGTCCCTACGCCGCGCGCCGCATCTGCGGCACCCTGATCGGACGCGAGCCCGGACCGCCGACGTGCGAGAAGGGCTGCGTCCGCCAGTCGAGACTCCGAGGAAGCGTCAGGAGCAGTGCGGTGTCCTGCTCCTGGACCTCCAGCGTCTCGTCGGCGGGGCGCGCGTCCGAGGCGGCCCGGCCGGTGCCGGGGCAGACCGTCAGGACGAACGGGTTCCACGGAGTCGGGCACAGCGCGTGCTCCGGCAGTACGTCCTCGTCCGCGAGCAGCGCGATCGGCTGGACGCAGTCCGGGCAGATCACCCGGTACATCTCAAAGGTGTCGTACGCGTCGAGCTCGTCGGCCGCCTCGACCGAATCAACAGGCTCCTGCATGGAGAATCTCCCCCTCGGGTGGGTCGACCAAGTACGTATGGCCTCGACCACAGCAAGCAATTCCCATACGGTCGCGCGCATAACCGTGAGGTCTCGACCCGACATGGCCGCAAACCTGTGGCGTTCGTCACATGCCCCTCGCAGGTGCCCCGAGGATGCCCAAAGGTGCCATTGATGGCATGACCCCGACTGTGCCGATCACCCTCCGGGGCAATAGGTTGACGTCATGGAGGAGCTGGATCGTCAGATCGTCGAGTTGCTCGTCAGAGACGGGCGCATGAGCTACACCGACCTGGGCAAGGCCACCGGCCTGTCCACCTCGGCCGTGCATCAGCGCGTCCGCCGCCTGGAGCAGCGCGGGGTCATCCGCGGCTACGCCGCCGTCGTCGACCCGGAGGCCGTCGGTCTGCCGCTGACCGCCTTCATCTCGGTCAAACCCTTCGACCCCAGCGCCCCCGACGACACCCCGGACCGCCTCGCGGACATCCCGGAGATCGAGGCCTGCCACAGCGTCGCGGGCGATGAAAACTACATCCTCAAGGTGCGCGTCGCGACCCCTCTGGAGCTGGAGCACCTGCTCTCCCGTATCCGCTCCCAGGCGGGCGTCTCCAGCCGCACCACGGTCGTCCTGTCGACCCCGTACGAAGCCCGGCCGCCCCGCGTCTAGCCTGGTCGTCATGACGGAGACCCTCCCAGACACCGAACACCGCACCGTGCTGCTGCGCGGTGGTGACGTCCACAGCCCCGCCGACCCCTTCGCCACCGCCATGGTGGTGGAGCGCGGGCATGTCGCCTGGGTGGGTTCGGAGGGCGCGGCCGACGCCTTCGCCTCCGGCGTGGACGAGGTGGTCGACCTCGAAGGTGCCCTGGTCACCCCCGCGTTCGTCGACGCGCATGTGCACACCACCGCCACCGGTCTCGCGCTGACCGGCCTCGACCTGTCCGCCGCCGCCTCGCTCGCCGAGGCGGCGGAGAAGATCCGCGCCCACGCGGCCGCCCGCCCCGCCGACCGGATCCTGATCGGTCACGGCTGGGACGCCTCGCGCTGGCCCGAGCGCCGGGCGCCGCGCCGCGACGAGCTGGACGAGCTCACCGGCGGCCGCCCCCTGTACCTCACCCGGATCGACGTCCACTCGGCCGTCGTCACCACCGCCCTGCTCGACCTCGTGCCGGGCATCCGTGAGCTCACCGGCTTCCGCGACGGCGAACCCCTGACCGGCGACGCCCACCACGCCGTCCGCCGCGCCGCCTACGCGGCCCTCTCGCCCGAGCAGCGCACCGAGGCCCAGCGCGCCACCCGCCGGCACGCCGCCTCGCTCGGCATCGGCACGCTGCACGAGTGCGGCGGACCCGAGATCTCCTCCGAGGGCGACTTCACCGGGCTCCTCGACCTCGCCCGCTCCGAGCCCGGCCCGCGTGTCGTCGGCTACTGGGCCGACCTCGACGTCGAGCGGGCCCGCGCGCTCGGCGCCGTCGGCGCGGCCGGCGACCTCTTCGCCGACGGCTCCCTCGGCTCGCACACCGCCTGCCTCCACGACTCGTACGCCGACACCGCCGCCCCCCACACCGGCATCGCCCACCTCGACGCCGCCGCGGTCGCGGCCCATGTCGTCGCCGCGACCGAGGCCGGCCTCCAGGCCGGCTTCCACGCCATCGGCGACGCCGCGATCAGCGCCGTGGTGGAGGGCGTACGGGCCGCCTCCGAGAAGCTCGGCCTCGCCCGGATCCGCGCCGCGCGCCACCGCGTCGAGCACGCCGAGATGCTCACGCCCGAGACCATCGCCGCCTTCGCCGAACTCGGCCTCACCGCCTCCGTCCAGCCCGCCTTCGACGCGGCCTGGGGCGGCGAGGACGGCATGTACGCCGAGCGCCTCGGGGCCGAGCGGGCCCGCACCCTCAACCCGTACGCCGCCCTGCTCCGCGCCGGTGTGCCACTGGCCTTCGGCTCGGACAGCCCGGTCACCCCGCTCGACCCGTGGGGCACCGTCCGCGCCGCCGCCTTCCACCGCACCCCCGAGCACCGGATCTCCGCCCGTGCCGCCTTCACCGCCCACACCCGGGGCGGCTGGCGGGCCGTAGGCCGCGACGACGCCGGCACGCTCGTGCCCGGCGCCCCCGCCGACTACGCGATCTGGCGCGCCGACGAGCTCGTGGTCCAGGCGCCCGACGACCGGGTGGCCCGCTGGTCGACCGATCCGCGGTCCGGTACGCCCGGTCTGCCCGATCTGACCCCTGGCGGTGAACTGCCGGTCTGCCTGCGCACGGTGGTCTTCGGACAAACGGTTTTCGTCCGGCCGAACGAGTGACGTCGGGACATTTCGTACCGCCGATCGATGATCAACGGGTTCGTCCGCGACCTGCGGATCTTCCCCGCTGACCTGGCCGTATCGATCATCTCCGCAGGTCGAACAAGTGTTGACAGCGAGCGGCCACCGGCCGGTAGGTTCGGCGCGTCCACCACAGGACGTCCGACCGGTTTCAAACCTCCACGCAGTCGTCGAACGCCGCTGGGTCAAGGAATTGGTGTGCCGCACCGGCTCACCAGTACCGGGAACCAGGTTCAGCGCCCGCGCCTCGGGGGCGAGGGAAGGTTTTTTCCGGCGGAGGGTGCGACCCGGGTGGGGCCCGGACGTTCAGTAGACAACGGCTCTCGGTCGACCCGCAGCCAGCGGGTTCCAGGTCGGCCCGAAGGGCGCCGGGCCCCGATCCGCACGCCGGTCACGGCGTCGGTCCGCGATGTCCCCGCACGCAACCAGCCCCGCCGCGGCCGAGCCGCGCGCGGGGCTCGCTATGGTGGGGGTTCGCGTATGTATCCGAAGGGGCAGTAGTGAACGACGGTGGCCAGAGGCGTTACGGCCCGCTCGGCAGAGCCTTGGTGATCATTCCGACCTACAACGAGGCGGAGAACATCAAGCCGATCGTCTCGCGCGTACGGGCGGCCGTACCGGAGGCGCACATCCTCGTCGCCGACGACAACAGCCCCGACGGCACGGGCAAGTTCGCCGACGAGCTCGCCGTCGAGGACGACCACGTCCACGTCCTGCACCGCAAGGGCAAGGAAGGCCTCGGCGCCGCCTACCTCGCGGGCTTCCGCTGGGGCATCGAGCACGGCTACGGCGTCCTCGTCGAGATGGACGCCGACGGCTCCCACCAGCCCGAGGAACTGCCCCGGCTGCTGACCGCGCTCAAGGGCGCCGACCTGGTGCTCGGCTCCCGCTGGGTGCCCGGCGGCCGGATCGTGAACTGGCCCAAGTCCCGCGAGTTCATCTCCCGGGGCGGCAGCCTGTACTCGCGCGTCATGCTCGACGTCCCGATCCGCGATGTCACCGGCGGCTACCGGGCCTTCCGCAAGGAGACCCTGGAGGGCCTCGGCCTGGACGACGTGGCCTCGGCCGGCTACTGCTTCCAGGTCGACCTCGCCCGGCGCGCGGTCGCGGCCGGCTTCCATGTCGTCGAGGTCCCGATCACGTTCGTGGAGCGCGAGATCGGCGACTCCAAGATGAGCCGGGACATCCTGGTCGAGGCCCTGTGGCGGGTCACCGGCTGGGGTCTGACGGCCCGTGCGAACAAGGTCGGCAAGCTGCTCGGCCGCAAGTCCGCGCGCTGATCTCCCGTACGCAGGGCTGATCTCCCCTCGCCGGGCCGATCGCTCCTTTACGACGTTCCTGCGGGGCGCCAGGCACACTGGGGGCATGACGACCGGCACACCGCCTCCTCACGCCCCGAAGCGCTCCCGCGCGCGTACGTTCCTCCCGCTGGCCCTCGCCGCCTGGCTGGTCCTCGAGATCTGGCTGCTCACGGTGGTGGCGGGCGCGGCCGGCGGGCTGACGGTCTTCGGTCTGCTGGTCGGCGGCGCCGTGCTCGGCGCCGTGGTGATCAAGCGAGCCGGACGCCGTGCCTTCAAGAACCTCGGCGAGACCTTCCAGCAGGCGCAGGCGGCCGCGCAGTCCGGCGTCGCGCCGCCGGCCGCGGAACGCAACGGCGCGGAGGACCGCAACGGCTTCCTGATGCTCGGCGGTCTGCTGCTGATGCTCCCCGGCCTGATCTCCGACGTGGCCGGTCTGCTGCTGCTTCTCCGGCCCGTCCGCTCGTTCCTCGGGCGGTACGCGGAGAAGGTCGCGGAGCGCCGGATGACGGCCGCCCCTCCCGGCAGCCTCCAGGACGCCTTCCAGCAAGCTCGTATGCGCCGGCCCGACGGCAAGGTCGTGCAGGGTGAGGTCATCCGCGAGGACGCGCCCCAGGGGCCGCCGCGCTCCCAGGAGCAGCGCCCGCCCCTGACACCGTAAGAGCAATGGCAACGCCGCGGGGCCCGGTACACAGAACGTGTACCGGGCCCCGCGGCGTTGTTCGGGCCGTGCCGGCCGTTCGGTCCGGGTGTCAGGCGGACTTGCGGCTGTCTCGCGGATGTACGGCGATGTTCATGGCGCCGGACCGAAGGACCGCCAGCCTCTCGGCCAGGACCTCCTCAAGCTCTTCGCGGGTACGCCGCTCCATGAGCATGTCCCAGTGCGTACGCGCAGGCTTGCCCTTCTTCTCTTCGGGGCCGTCCCCGTCCACCAGGAGTGCCTGGCTTCCGCAGACCTTGCACTCCCACTCCGGCGGAATTTCCGCTTCCACCGAGAAGGGCATCTCAAAACGATGGCCCTTCTCGCATGCGTACTCCACGGCCTGGCGCGGGGCCAGATCGATGCCGCGGTCGGTCTCGTAGCTGGTCACCACGAGGCGCGTGCCGCGAAGAGCTCGCTCACTCATGAATCGTGCCTCCCGGGCTTGTCGCCCACAGGACAGGTGTCGCTGTCGTCGTCATCCGGTCAACGTCCGGTCGGCGGTA
Organism: Streptomyces vilmorinianum; assembly: GCF_005517195.1. NCBI lineage: Bacteria > Bacillati > Actinomycetota > Actinomycetes > Kitasatosporales > Streptomycetaceae > Streptomyces > Streptomyces vilmorinianum. The sequence goes on from NZ_CP040244.1 coordinate 2,795,671, forward strand.
AAGATTCCCGTTCCGGGTCATGCGTCGCCCGTCGTGCCGCCCCTTGTTCTACCCACCAGTGCCCGGTTTGTCACATCTGGCAGCAGATGTCACCCAGCGTCTTTACTGAAGCAGCGCGCAGTAACGGTCCGCCTGGCAGGCCAAAGGCGTACACTACCGGCCTTTCACTTCCGCGTCTAAATCCGCTCCGGAACCGGGTTGCCCGCGGCGACCACGGCGCGCCGTATCGGGACCCGCGCGAGCAGCGTGAAACCGACCGCGAAGAAGATCACCAGAGAGATGATGGCATCTCGATAGCTGCCGGTCAGCTGATACGCGAGACCGAACACCAGTGGCCCCAGCCAGCTCAGACCGCGGTCGCTCATCTCGTAGGCCGAGAAGTACTCCGCCTCCTTGCCGCGCGGCACCAGGTGTGAGAAGAGCGAGCGCGACAGCGCCTGGCTTCCGCCCAGGACGAGACCGATCGCCCCCGCCAGGCAGAAGAAGGCCACCGGCGCGCCGGCCGGCAGGAAGTACCCGGCCGCCAGGATCAGCGTCCAGATCGCCAGCGACCCCAGGATCGTGCGCTTGGCGCCGTAGGAACGTGCCAGCCGCCCCATGCCGAGCGCGCCCGCGACCGCGAGCACCTGGACCAGCAGCACCGCCGTGATCAGCGTCGTCTGGTCGAGCCCCAGCTCCTCCGAGCCGTAGATCGACGCCTGGGAGATCACCGTCTGCACGCCGTCGTTGTAGATCAGGTACGCGAGCAGGAACGACAGCGTCAGCGGATGGCGGCGCATGTCCCGCAGCGTCGCCATCAGCTGCCGCCAGCCACCGCCGACGGCGCCTTCGCCGTGCGGGGCCACCCGGCGGTCCCGCAGCCGGCGCAGCGGTACGAGGGTGAAGGCGCCCCACCACAGTCCGGCCGAGGCCAGACAGATCCGCACCGCCGCGCCCTCGGACAGCCCGAAGGAGTCGTGCCCCGAGTACAGGATCAGGTTCAGGACCAGGACCAGGGCGCCTGACGTGTAACCGAAGGCCCAGCCGCGCGAGGAGACCGCGTCCCGCTCGTCCGGCTCGGCGATCTGCGGCAGATAGGCGTTGTAGAGCACCATCGAGACCGCCAGTGAGGCGTTCGCCACGATGAGCAGGAACGCGCCGAGGAGATAGCGGTCGCCGCTCAGGAAGAACATCCCCGCCGTGGCCGCCGCGCCGATGTACGCGCAGACGGCGAGCAGCGGCTTCTTGCGTCCCGTACGGTCCGCGGCCGCGCCCACCAGTGGCATCACCAGGACCGCCACCACGATCGAGGCCGAGACGGCGTACGCGAAGAGCGAGCCCGCCCGCACCGGGATGCCCAGGGGATGGACGAACCCCTCCGCGTCCGCCGCCGCCTTGGCGACCGAGGTCAGATAGGGCCCGAGGAACACGGTGAGGACGCTCGTCGAGTACACCGAGCAGGCGAAGTCGTAGAAGTACCAGCCGCGCTGCTCGCGTCTGCGGTCGGCGGGATCGGCGGTGTGCTCCGCCGGCTCGGTGGTGTCAGCGGTCACGGCCGCGGCCCCCTCGTTCGTCCCCGTGGCGGGACGCGCGCTCAGGCCCACTCGCCCCGTTCGGTCAGCACTGTGCGCAGCGTCTCCAGATGATCGGTCATGATGCCATCCACCCCCAGGTCGAGGAGAGAGTTCATCCGCTCCGGATCGTTGACGGTCCACACATGCACCTGGAGCCCCCGGGCATGCGCCTCGCGGACGAAGCGGCGGTCGACCACCGGGATGCCGCCCTGGCTCTGCGGGACCTGTGCGGCGACCGCGCCCGCGCGCAGCGCCGCCGGGATGCCGAGCGAGCGCAGCCGCAGGCCGAGGACGCCCTTCACGCCGTACGAGGTGGCCAGCCGCGCACCCGCCAGGCGCTGCGCCCGGGCCACCCGGCCCTCGGTGAAGGAGCCCACGCAGACCCGGTCCCACGCTCCGGTCCTGCGGATCAGGTCGACCAGCGGGGCCAGCGACGACTCCGCCTTGAGGTCCACGTTCCAGCGGGCCTCGGGGAACTCCTCCAGGAGCTCCTCGAAGAGCGGCAGCGGCTCCTTGCCCGCCACCCGCGCCTCGCGGACGGCGTCCCACGGAAGATCGCGGATGCGGCCGGTCGTGTCCGTGACCCGGTCGAGCGTCGAGTCGTGGAAGGCGACCAGCGCACCGTCCGCGGTGGTGTGCACATCGGTCTCGAAATAGCGGTAACCGGCCGCCGCGGCCCGCCGGAAGGCGGTCGCGGTGTTCTCCAGGCCGTCCGCCGCGCCGCCGCGGTGGGCGAACGGGATGGGGGACGGGTGGTCGAGATAGGGGTGGCGTACGCGAGTCACCGCCGCAGTATGGCCTGTGCCGGTGTCCCGGAGGCGACGACCCGGCTGCCCGCGTCCTGCTCGGGGATGGCGAAGTGGCGGAGGAAGAACTGGGCGAGGGGCCCGATGGACACCGCGTACAGGATCGTGCCGACCCCGACCGTGCCGCCGAGCAGGAAGCCGGTGGCGACGACGGCGATCTCGATCGCGGTACGGACCACCCGGATCGAGCGGCCCGTGCGCCGGTGCAGCCCCGTCATCAGGCCGTCGCGCGGCCCCGGGCCGAGCCTGGCCGCGATGTACAGACCGGTCGCGACCCCGTTGAGGACGATGCTGAGGATCATGAGCGCGATCCGACCGGCCCAGCCGTGCACGTCCGGGACCAGTGCCAGGGTGCCGTCCATGGCCACGCCGACCACGAAGACGTTCGAGACCGTGCCGAACCCCGGCCGCTGCCGGATCGGGATCCAGAGCAGCAGCACGACCGCCCCGACGATGATCGACACCACACCGATGGTCAGTCCGGTCCGCTCGGCGAGACCCTGGTCGAGGACGCTCCACGGTGCGAGACCGAGCCCGGCGCGCACCAGGAGCGCCGCGCTGATGCCGTAGAGCGCGAGGCCGACGTAGAGCTGGGTGAGGCGGCGCGTGAGGCGACGACCGGCGAGTCGACCGCGTGGGCCGGAGGTGATGGACAAGGAACTGCCCCCCTTGTGTGGTGTGAGTGGACTGGTTCATGACACTCTGTGGCGGGGGAACGGATGCCAACCATGGCCAATTCGACGAAGGTGGACTGATTTCCATGGCTCAGTGGACTTCGGCGGTCGGGCCCGCTCAGCTGGCCCGGCAGCTCCAGGCGCAGCAGCCCCGTCCCGCGGGACCGGGCGCGCGCAAGCCGCCCGCCTATCGCGCGCTGGCCGACGGCATCCGCCTTCTCGTCCTGGAGGGCCGCGTGCCGGTCGCGGCCCGGCTGCCCGCCGAGCGCGAGCTCGCGGTCGCGCTGACCGTGAGCCGTACGACGGTGGCGGCCGCGTACGAGGCGCTGCGCGCCGAGGGGTTCCTCGAGTCGCGGCGCGGGGCCGGCAGCTGGACCGCCGTACCGGCCGGGAACCCGCTGCCCGCGCGAGGCCTCGAACCGCTGCCTCCGGAGTCGCTCGGCTCGATGATCGACCTCGGGTGCGCGGCGCTGCCCGCGCCCGAGCCGTGGCTGACCCGGAGCGTCCAGGGCGCCCTGGAGGAGCTGCCGCCGTACGCCCACACGCACGGGGACTACCCGGCAGGCCTGCCCGCCCTGCGGCAGATGCTCGCCGACCGGTACACCGCGCGGGGCATCCCGACGATGCCCGAACAGATCATGGTCACGACCGGTGCCATGGGCGCCATCGACGCCATCTGCCACCTCTTCGCGGGACGCGGCGAGCGGATCGCCGTCGAGTCGCCCTCGTACGCCAACATCCTCCAGCTCATGCGGGAGGCGGGCGCCCGCCTGGTGCCGGTGGCCATGGCCGAGGGGCTGGCCGGCTGGGACCTGAACCGCTGGCGCCAGGTCCTGCGGGACGCGGCGCCGCGCCTCGCGTACGTGGTCGCCGACTTCCACAACCCGACGGGCGCCCTGGCCGACGAGGACCAGCGGCGGCAGCTCGTGGACGCGGCCCGCTCGGCCGGCACGGTCCTCGTCGTCGACGAGACCATGTCCGAGCTGTACCTGGAGGACGGCCTGGAGATGCCCCGGCCGGTCTGTGCCTTCGACCCGGCGGGCGCGACGGTGCTCACGGTCGGCTCGGCGAGCAAGGCGTTCTGGGCGGGCATGCGGATCGGCTGGGTGCGGGCCGCGCCCGACGTGATCCGCTCGCTGGTCGCGGCCAGGGCGTACGCGGACCTCGGCACGCCGGTCCTGGAGCAGCTCGGCGTCAACTGGCTGATGGGGACCGGGGGCTGGGAGCAGGCGGTCGCCATCCGCCGCACCCAGGCGCGGGAGAACCGTGACGCGCTGGTCGCGGCGGTGCGGGCCGAGCTGCCGGAGTGGGAGTTCGACGTGCCGCGCGGCGGCCTGACGCTCTGGGTCCGCACGGGCGGCCTCTCGGGCTCGCGGCTGGCGGAGGTCGGCGAGCGCGTGGGCGTACGGGTGCCCTCGGGCCCGCGGTTCGGCGTGGACGGCGCGTTCGAGGGGTACGTCCGGCTGCCGTTCACCGTCGGCGGCCCGGTCGCCGAGGAGGCGGCGGTCCGCCTGGCGGCCGCGGCCCGCCTGGTGGAATCGGGCGCGGGCACGGGCAACGAACAACCCCGAGCCTTCGTGGCGTAGCCCACCCACCCGGCCCCCGCCCTGCCCGACTGGGCCAATGCTCACCCTCGCGCCGGCCCCCGCCGTGTGGGCACTCGTCCCGCTGGCGCGGTGCCCACCCTCGCCCTCGCCCCCGCCCCGCGTTGTGGGCATTCGTTCCGCTGGGGCGGAACGGGTGGGCACAACGGAACGGCGCCCTTGCGGGCGCCGCCGTTCCGTGTGCCTGCGTTCACCCCGAGGCCCCCGCACGTGCAACGGCCTCGGGGTGCGGGGGCCATGAGCGGAACGCGCCCGCAGGGGCGCCGTCCCGTGTGCCCACCCGTCCCGCCCCAGCGGGACGATTGCCCACACGGGTGGGGGTGGGAGGAGCTGCTGTCAGCCCTCCGCCGGGACCGGGGTGTGGCGGGGGGAGGGGCCGGGGCCGGGGTCCGGGGCGGGCCCCGGGTCCGGGTCCGGGGCTGAGCCGGGGGCCGGCTCGATCGCCGTCGCCGTGACGCCCTGGCGTTCCGGCAGGAGGGCCAGGACGGCCTGGCGATGCGCCTCGCTCGTCGCGTCGTCGTACGGGTCGGGCGTCGCCGGCACCTGCAGTCGCAGGACCTGCCCCGTACCGAGGCGAGCGTAGCCACGGCCCGGCGGGACGACGGGCGTCGGCGTGGTGTGCGGCGCGACGCCGAGGACCGACCGGATCTGCTCCGGGGACGCGGGGCCGAGCACGACCCGGGCGCGCGTGTGCGTCCGTACCGTCTCGCTCAGCGAATCCACGCTGTCGAACTGCTCCGCCACCACCACCGTCACCTGCGCCGCCCGCCCGTGCCGCAGCGGCACCTGCAGCAGGTCCTGCGGGTCCGTACGGCCGTCGGCCGCCGCCAGGTGACCGAGGATGCTCGGCCGGTCGAGCAGGATCCACAGCGGGCGCCGGGTGTCGTCGGGCGCGGGACGGCCCGCCTGGCGTGCCCGGTTCGCGGCGATGAGCCGTCGCTCGGTCTCGTGCGCCGCCCACTCCAGGCTCGCCAGCGCGCCCGCGAGAGCGCACTCGACGGAGAGGACGCCCGCCCGGCCGGTCAGACAGGCGTACTCGCCGGTGCCGCTGCCCTCGATGATCAGCACGTCGCCGTGCGGCAGGGCCTGCAGGGCGATGGAGCGCAGCAGCGACGACGTGCCGCTGCCGGGCTGGCCGACGGCGAGCAGATGCGGCTCCGTGGAGCGCGGGCCCGTCCGCCAGACCACCGGGGGCGCGTCCTCCGTGCCGTCGGCGGCCAGGACCGGGACGGTCCGCTGCACGGCGTCGGCGTCGGTGAAACCGAGGACGGTCTCGCCCGGGACGGTGACGAAGCGCTGGGCGGCGATCGTGGTCGGCAGGGCCGCCAAGACGGTCATGAGGAGCTGGTTGCCCTCCTCGTCCCAGTCGAAGAGGTACTCCCGGCCGCGCCCCGACTTGGCGTGCAGCAGCTGCTCGATCCGGGCGCGGGAGTCGGCCTCCCCGTCGGTGAAGTACGCGGGGTACCTGATGCGCAGGCGCGTGAGGCGCCCGCCGTCGTCGAAGGTGTAGTCCCCGAACGCGCCGCTCCAGTCGCCGCCGTGGGCGAAGAGCGGGGCCGGGTCCTCGGGAACGGAGAAGTACGGCACCAGTGCCTCGTACAGGCCCTTGAGCCGCTCGACCTCGGCGTCGTCGGGCCCGGTCTTCACGACCGGACGTTCCCGCCCCTTCCACGCGGCCGCGCCCATCACCGACACGAGGGCGAGGAGCGGCCCGTACGGGACGAGGGCGACGACCAGTACGCAGGCCGCGACCAGGAGCAGCGTGGGACCGCGCCGTTCCTTGGGGGTCGCGGCCCACCTGGCACGCGCGGTCGCGGCCAGCTTCCGCAGACCACGCGTGATGGTGATCAGCGGATGGAGGACGTCGGTGGCGCTGTCGGCGGCCGTGCGAGCGATCTCTCGACTGCGAGCGATCCGGTCGCTGCCGCTGGTCAGAATGCGGGGGAGTGGTCGCCGGGCCACGTCGTTCTCCTGGAGTTGTGGAAGGGGCAGTGGGACGTCAGAACTTGATCCCGCCCAACAGGCTGGCGAGGCTCTGGCCGCCTGCGGTGATGCTCGGGGCGATGGCGGTGCCCGCGAGGTAGAAGCCGAACAGCGCGCTGACGAGGGCGTGGGACGCCTTCATCCCGTCCTTCTTGAAGAACAGGAAGCAGATGATGCCGAGCAGGACCACGCCTGAGATGGACAGGATCATGAGGTGTTCTCCTGGTTGAGGGGACAGTCACCATGAGTCCTTCCAGGTTCACAGGAAGTATCTATGCGATTAAAGGTGCATAAGGGTGAAAGATGGGCGATTTCACTTGACTGGCGGATGTGGGGGGCTTGCTCGAGTGGCGAAATGCGCGGAGCGCGCTAGCTGATCTTTGCCGTGGACGCCCCCCGTCATGTCCAGGGGCGGGCAGTACCCTGTCGATTCACTCGTACGGCCTTCGTCGCCGTACGCAGGTCATGTGCACGACGGAACGGAAAGGCGGACACGTCCGATGAGCGAGACTCCGGACCCCGAGGTCATCGAGCTGGCCACCAAGGTCTTCGACCTGGCACGCACGGGGGACGCCGAGGCGCTGGCCGCCTATGTCGACGCGGGCGTCCCGGCGAACCTCACCAACGAGAAGGGCGATTCCCTCGTCATGCTCGCCGCCTACCACGGGCACGCCGACGCGGTCACCGCCCTGCTGGCCCGTGGCGCCGACGCGGACCGCGCCAACGACCGGGGGCAGACCCCGCTGGCCGGCGCGGTCTTCAAGGGCGAGGACGCCGTCGTCCGCGCACTGCTCGCCGGTGGCGCAAATCCGGAAGCGGGGACTCCGTCTGCCGTGGATACTGCTCGGATGTTTGGGAAGGCAGAACTCCTGGACCTGTTCGACGCCCGGTGACGTCCTGGGTGAACGGGCACTGAACCCCAGGTGAGAGCGGTGTCGTAAATGTGGTCGCGGTGGCGAAATGGCTGGGTCATCATGACGTCGGGCCCGCAGGGGGCCACCGACGAGAGGCAGAGGAAGATGGTCAACACCAAGCGAAGGACGACGGGCGGCCCCACATGTTGCGTCGCGGCCTAGGCGATCACCAGTACCCGGTACTCCCCGGTTGCGTCGACAGCTTGATGTGAGGCATCTTCCATGTTCGATCCAGTCATAGCGCCGAGCGGCACCCTGCTCGGCCTGCTGCAGAGGGGCCGCGGCGACGGCACCCTGCACGCGCTCGCCGCGCCACGCGCCGAGGCCCTCACGGCCCTGAACCACTGCGTTCTCCACGACCCCCGCCACGACTGGCAGGTCGAGAACCGCTCCCTCTACTACGCACGTCTCTACCTCGACCTGCACGGCGGGCTCGAGGAGATCGAGACGCACCTCTTCGGGGTCGAGGACCACTTCGACACCGAGGAGAACAGGACCGGGCTCGCGCTCGCCGTCCTCGGACACCTCGCCTCCTACGGCCGCCGGGACGCCCTGGTGCTGCTCCGGCGGTACGCCGCGACCGGCACCAACTGGGCCTGGGCGCTCGACGAGCTCGCCCTGCGCGACGACGACGCGGGACTGCGCTCGCTCGCAGCCCCGGTCCTCGCCCGCTTCCCGGCGACCCCGGAGGGCGACGCCGAGCTGGCGAGCACCGTACGGGACGCCTTCGAGCCCCGGCCGTGGCGGCTGTGGGCCGAGGATCAGCGGGACGCCGTCGGCGCCCGGATCAGGGCCGCCCGGGAACAGGGCTCCTTCGACCGCTGGCAGCGCCAGATGCGGCCGAGCGGACCCCGTCCCGGCTGGAGCGTCCAGGCGGTCTTCGACTGGGCCCAGGAGGGTCTGGAGCGCGGCTCCGTCCTGCACGGGCCCGCCGCCCGATGTCTGACCGCCGTCGCCGGACCCGAGGACCGGCCGGCCATCGTCGAGGCCGCCCGCAGCGGACCCGACGGGGCGCGCTGCGCCGCACTGCACTACCTCGCCGAGGCACGCGATCCCGCCGTCCTCGACCTCATCGAGGCCGCGGCCGGCAGTGACTCCCGTACCGTCGCCGAGGCCGCCGTCGCCGCGTTCGAGCGGATGTGCGGCGAGGCCGCCGTCGACCGCGCCCGCGGCTGGGTCCACCGGCCCGACGCGCTCGGCGCCGCCGCCGCGGGGGTCCTCGCCGGCCGGGGCGGCGCCCAGGACGCCCCGCTCGTGCTCGGCGCCCTGCGCGAGACCGTCCGGTCCGAAGGCCCCGACGCGACCGCCCTCTACACCCTTGTCGACGGCGCCGGGCGCCTCGGCATCGCCTGCGCGGCCCCGGTGCTGCGCCACGTCTACCGAGAGACCGCCTCCTCCCAGCTGCGCGGCCGGACGGCCCGCGCCCTCGCGGCCACCGACCCGACTTTTCCGACGGGCTTCGCCGTCGAATGCCTCTGGGACTGCGAGGAGACCACGCGCGAGGTCGCGGCGCTGCACGCCGAGACCGGGGACGTACGGGTCGCCGAGCGATTGCGCCGCCTGGCCGCCGACCCGGCCGAGGAGGCCGAGGTCCAGACGGCGGTACGCAACCGGATAGGGCCGGACCTGCAGGTCTGAGACCCGGGCCCGGGAAGCCGGGCGTACGGAGCCCGGGGCGGTGCGGCCTGCGGCGGGGGAGACCCGCCGATGTGGCCCCGTCCCGGGACCGGCGGACGGGGACGGCTCACGCGCGCGTGGGGTCAGGGCGCGAGGCTCGGGGCCGCGGCGCGGGGCGTGGGGCCGGGACTCGGGGCCGGGGCTCGGGGCGCGGGGCAAACGCTCATGGGACGTTCCACGCCCGTCCAGATCCACGTCGGCGGGAACACGCCGGACACGACGACAACACGGGTATGCGTGTCGTCATCGTCACCGAATCCTTTCCCCCCGACGTCAATGGTGTGGCGCACTGCGCCCAGCAGACCGCGCTCCATCTCGTCCGCCGCGGTCACCAGCCGCTCGTCGTCGCCCCGGCCGTCGCCGGACCCGCCGACGCGCAGGGCGCCGACGCCCCCTGCCCGGTCGTTCGCGTGCCCTCCCTGCCCCTGCCCGGCTATCCCCAGGTACGTGTCGCCCTGCCCAGCCGCCGCCTCGCCGCGGCCGTCGCCGCGCACCGGGCCGATCTCGTGCACCTGGCGAGCCCGTTCGTACTGGGCGTCCGCGGCATGGCGGCCGCGACCAGGCTCGGACTGCCCGCCGTCGCCGTCTACCAGACCGACCTCGCCGGCTACGCCCGCACCTACATGGGAACCGGCGAGGGCGCCGCCTGGCGCCGGCTGCGGGCCGTCCACGGCGCGGCCGACCGCACCCTCGCGCCGTCCACCGCCGCCGCGCACGACCTGGAGACGCACGGCATCGGCCGCGTACGGCTCTGGCGGCGCGGCGTCGACACCGTCCGCTTCCGCCCCGGACGGCGTGACGAGGACCTGCGCCGCACCCTCGCCCCCGGCGGCGAACTCCTCGTCGGCTACATCGGCCGCCTCGCCCCCGAGAAGCGCGTCGAACTGCTCTCCGGGGTGTGCGCCCTGCCCGGCGTACGGGTCGTGGTCGTCGGCGACGGCCCCAGCGAACCTGCCCTGCGCGCCGCCCTGCCCGGCGCCGCGTTCCTCGGCCGCCGCACCGGAGCGGAGCTCGCGCGGATCTTCGCCTCGCTGGACGTGTTCGCGCACACCGGCCCGTACGAGACCTTCTGCCAGACCGTGCAGGAGGCGATGGCGAGCGGTGTCCCCGTCGTCGCCCCGGCCGCCGGCGGACCGCTGGACCTCGTCGACCACCGGCGCACCGGTCTCCTCGTCCCGCCCGACGACGCCGAAGCCCTGCGGGACGCCGTGGCCTCCCTCGCCGCGGCACCGGCGCTGCGGGCCGCCTACGGACGGGCGGGCAGGACGGCGGTCGAGGGACGGACCTGGGAGGCCGTCGGCGACGAGCTGATCGGCCACTACCTGGAGGTGCTGCGCGAGCGGACGGCGGTGGCGGCATGAGAGGCCCCGCGATACCGCTTCGGCCGCTGCGCATCGTCCGGCTCGCCAACTTCGTCACCCCGACCTCGGGGGGCTTGCGCACCGCCCTGGAACAGCTCGGCCGCGGCTACCGCGCCGCGGGCCACGAGCCCGTCCTGATCGTCCCCGGTGACGTGGGGAGCGACCAGGTCACCGACCAGGGGCGGATCATCACCCTGCCCGGGCCCGTCCTGCCCGGGACCGGCGGCTACCGTGTCCTCGCCGACCGGCGCCGGGTGCGCCAGCTCCTGGAGGAGCTCGCCCCGGACCGGCTGGAGGTCTCCGACCGTACGACCCTGCGGTGGACGGGCGAGTGGGCACGGCGGGCCAGGGTGCCCTCGGTGATGGTCTCCCACGAGACCGCGGACGGCGTCCTGCGGACCTGGGGTGTGCCGCAGGCCGCCGCCGCCCGTGCGGCCGACCGGCTCAACCGCCGTACGGCATGGGCGTATTCGCGGGTCGTGTGCACGACGGAGTTCGCGGAGCGGGAGTTCGTACGGATCGGGGCCCGCAATGTCGTCCGGGCCCCGCTCGGCGTGGACCTGCGGCGGTGGCGGCCCGGGCGGCGCAGCACCGTCCTGCGGGCCAAGCACGCGGACGGCCAACGGGTGCTGCTGGTGATGTGCTCGCGGCTCTCCGTGGAGAAGCGGCCCGGAACGGCCCTGGACGCGCTCGCCCACGTGCGGGCAGCAGGGGTCCGGGCCGGGCTCGTCGTGGCCGGCGACGGGCCGCTGCGGGGCGCGCTGGAACGGCGGGCACGCGACGAGCGGCTGCCGGTGCGGTTCCTGGGGCATGTCGCGAACCGCGAGGCCCTGGCCGACCTCCAGGCCGCCGCCGACATCTGCCTGGCCCCGGGCCCGGCGGAGACCTTCGGCCTCTCGGCGCTCGAAGCCCTCGCCTGTGGCACACCCGTCGTCGCCAGCGCCTCCTCCGCCCTGCCCGAGGTCCTCGGGGACGCCGGCGCCTGCGCCCAGGACGACCCGGCCGCCTTCGCCGCGGCCGTCCGCTCCCTGCTCGCCCGCCCGGAACAGGCCCGTCGCGCGGCGGCACGCGCGCGTGCCGAACTCTTCGGCTGGGACCGCTCGATCGCCGCGTTCCTCCACGCCCACGACGCGGCGCCGACCGCGACCACCACCGCGACCGCGACCCGGGCCACGGCCCTGGTCCCGCCCCAGGGGGTCCGCCCATGACCACCACGGCCCCACCGGCCACGGGCACCCCGGAGAAGCCGTCGCCCGCCGAGGAGGCGGGCCCGCCCGCGCCCGTCCACGCGCGCGCGGACACGCTTCCCGCGCCCCGGAGGGCGCACGCGGACACCGGTGCCGGCCCGCGCGTGCCGGCGCCGGTGCCGGCGCCCGCCGCAGGGGGCGCGGGTCCGCCGGCCCCGGCCCCGGCCGGGGGCGTGGCGCCGCTCCGCTTCGCCGTCCTCGGGGACTCGCTCAGCGAGGGCGTCGGGGACCGCGTCGACGGTGCCTGGCGCGGCTGGGCCGCGCTGCTGGCCGAGGGGCTCGGGAGTCCGCGGCAGCCGGTCGAGTTCCGGAACCTCGCCGTGAGCGGGGCCCAGAGCCGGGAGGTCGCCGAGCAGCAGGCCCCCCAGGCGCTCGCGTTCCGCCCCGACCTCGCCTCCGTCGTCGTCGGCGTCAACGACACCCTGCGCCACACTTTCGACATCGAGCAGCTCGCCCGCCGTCTCGACCGGGTCTGCGCGGACCTCACCGCGAGCGGAGCCGTACTCCTCACCGCCTGTCTGCCCGACCCGGGCCGCATGCTCGGCCTCCCCGCGCCCCTCGCCCGCCCGCTCGCCCGGCGCCAGAAGGCCGTCAACGCCCTCGTCCACGCGCTCTCCGCCCGCTACGGGGCCGTCCATCTCCACCTCGCCGACGCGCTCTGGACGGACGACCGCTCGCTGTGGAGCGCCGACCGGCTCCACCCCGGTGAGCGCGGCCACCGCGCCATCGCCGCGCGCTTCCACGCCCTCCTGGCCGCCCGTGGCCTCGCCCACGGCGCGCCGCCCTCGCCCGAACCCGAGCAACCCCCGCCCACCCGCACGGAGGCGCTGCTCTGGCTCGCCACCGCCGGTACCGGCTGGGTCGCCCGGCGCTGCCACGACCTGCTGCCCCAGCTGCTGCGGCTGGCGGGCGCCGAGCTGCGGCACTGGGCGGACGGCACCGCCGCCCGGCTCGACCGGCGGGCCGAACACGCCCTGTCCGCCGCGCTCGCGGCGGTGTCGCTGGACGCGGCGGTGGCCACAATGGGGGAATGACCGGGCGCTGGGAGTTCTGGATCGACCGAGGCGGCACCTTCACCGACATCGTGGGCCGGCGGCCCGACGGGCGGCTCGTCACCCGCAAGCTGCTCTCGCACGACCCGGCCCGCCCGCACGACGCGGCCGTGGCCGGGATCCGCCTCCTCCTCGGTCTCGGTCCCGACGAGTCGGTCCCCGCCGACCTGATCGACGTCGTCAAGATGGGCACCACCGTCGCCACCAACGCCCTCCTGGAGCGGCGCGGCGAGCCGACCGTCCTCCTGGTCACCGAGGGCTTCCGCGACGCCCTGCGCATCGCCTACCAGAACCGGCCCCGGCTCTTCGACCGCCACATCGTGCTCCCCGAGGCCGTCTACGAGCGGGTGATCGAGGTCCCCGAGCGGGTCGACGCGCACGGCGACGTGGTGCGGCCGCTCGACGAGGACGCCGTCACCGGGGAGTTGCGGGCGGCCCACCGCGACGGCTACCGCTCCGCCGCCGTCGTCCTCATGCACGGCTACCGCCATCCCGCCCACGAGACCCGGATCGCCGAGCACGCCCGCGCGCTCGGCTTCACCCAGGTCAGCTGCTCCCACGAGGTCAGCCCGCTCATCAAGCTCGTGCCCCGCGGCGACACCACCGTCGTCGACGCCTACCTCTCCCCGATCCTGCGCCGCTACGTCGACGAGGTGGCGCGCGAACTCGCCGGGATCAGGCTGATGTTCATGCAGTCCAACGGGGGCCTGCGCGAGGCCGCGCACTTCCGCGGCAAGGACGCCGTCCTGTCCGGTCCGGCCGGCGGCGTCGTCGGGATGGCCCGTACCTCGGGACAGGCGGGATTCGACCGGGTCATCGGCTTCGACATGGGCGGCACCTCCACCGATGTGTCGCACTACGCGGGCGAGTTCGAGCGTGAACTCGGTACACAGGTCGCCGGTGTACGGATGCGCGCCCCGATGATGAACATCCACACCGTCGCCGCGGGCGGCGGATCCGTCCTCCACTACGACGGCCAGCGCTACCGCGTCGGCCCCGACTCCGCGGGCGCCGTCCCCGGCCCCGCCTGCTACCGCCGCGGCGGACCGCTGACCGTCACCGACGCCAATGTGATGCTCGGCCGAGTCCAGCCGGACCACTTCCCCGCCGTCTTCGGTCCGGACGGCGACCAGCCGCTCGACGACGCCGTCGTACGCCAGAAGTTCACCGCCCTCGCCCAGGAGATCGGCGGCGGCCGCACCCCCGAGGAGGTGGCCGCCGGCTTCCTGGAGATCGCCGTCCTCAACATGGCCAACGCGGTCAAGAAGATCTCCGTCCAGCGCGGCCACGACATCACCCGCTACGCCCTCACCAGCTTCGGCGGCGCCGGCGGCCAGCACGCCTGCGCCGTCGCCGACGCGCTGGGCGTCGACACCGTCCTCGTACCGCCGCTGGCCGGTGTGCTCTCCGCGTACGGCATCGGCCTCGCCGACGCCACCGCCATGCGGGAGCAGTCGGTGGAGGCGGAGCTCGACACCCCGGGGACCCACGCGCGCGTGACGGAACTCTGTGCCGAACTCGCCGAGCGCACCAGGGGAGAACTGCGCGCCGACGGACTGCCCGACTCCGCGATCACCACCCACGCGCGCGTGCTCCTGCGCTACGCCGGCACGGACGCGAACCTCCAGGTCGACCTGGCCTCCGCCGAGGAGATGAGCGAGGCGTTCACCGCCGTCCACCGCACCCGGTACGCATTCACCATGGACCGGCCGCTCGTCGTCGAGGCCGTCTCCGTGGAGGCCGTGGGCCTCGCCGGACCCCACGGGCCCGCGGAGGTCGAGGCGGGGACACGGACGGGCGCCCTCACCCCCCGGGCGACGGTACGGATGCACAGCGGCGGCACGGCCGAGGACACCCCGCTGTACCGCCGCGAGGATCTGCGGCCCGGCGACACCGTCACCGGGCCCGCGATCCTCGCCGAGGCGGACGCCACGACCGTCGTCGACCCCGGCTGGCGGGCGACCGCGGGCGACGGCGGACACCTGCTCCTGGACCGCGCCTCGCCCCGCCCCGCGCGCGTGGCGGTCGGCACCGACGTCGACCCCGTTCTCCTGGAGGTCTTCAACAACCTCTTCATGGCGATCGCCGAGCAGATGGGCGTGCGCCTGGAGAACACCGCCCACTCCGTCAACATCAAGGAGCGGCTCGACTTCTCCTGCGCCCTGTTCGACCCCGAGGGCAACCTCATCGCCAACGCACCCCACATCCCCGTCCACCTCGGCTCCATGGGCGAGTCCATCAAGGAGGTGCTGCGGCGCGGCGGGGACAGCCTGCGCCCCGGTGACGTCTACGCGATCAACGACCCGTACCACGGCGGCACCCACCTCCCGGATGTCACGGTGGTGACACCGGTCTTCGACGACGCGGGCGACGAACTGCTGTTCCTCGTCGCCTCGCGCGGCCATCACGCGGAGATCGGCGGCATCACACCCGGTTCCATGCCCGCCTTCAGCCGGACCGTCCACGAGGAGGGCGTCCTGTTCGACAACTGGCTGCTCGTACGGGACGGGCGGCTGCGCGAGAAGGAGACACGGGAGCTGCTGACCGGGGCGCAGTACCCCTCCCGCGACCCCGACACCAACCTCGCCGACCTGCGCGCCCAGATCGCCGCCAACGAGAAGGGCATCGAGGAACTGCGCAAGATGGTCGACCAGTTCGGCCTCGACGTGGTGCACGCCTACATGCGGCACGTGCGCGCCAACGCGGAGGAGTCCGTACGGCGGATCGTCGCCGGCCTCAGGGACGGCTCGTACCGCTACGAGACCGACGGCGGAGCGGTCATCCAGGTGGCGGTCCGCGTCGACCGCGAACAGCGCGCCGCGGTCCTCGACTTCACCGGTACGTCCCCCGAGCAGCCCGGCAACGCCAACGCGCCCACCTCCGTCGTGATGGCCGCCGTCCTGTACGTCTTCCGCACCCTCGTCGACGACGACATCCCCCTCAACAGCGGCTGCCTGGAGCCCCTGGAGGTGCGCGTGCCGCCCGGCTCCATGCTCGCGCCCGCCTACCCGGCCGCGACCGTCGCCGGGAACGTGGAGACCTCCCAGGCCGTCACGGGCGCCCTGTACGCCGCCCTCGGCGTCCAGGCCGAGGGCTCGGGCACGATGAACAACCTGACCTTCGGCAACGCGCGCGTGCAGTACTACGAGACGGTGGCCAGCGGGTCCGGCGCCGGCGAGGACTTCGACGGGGCCGATGCCGTCCAGACCCACATGACCAACTCCCGGCTCACCGACCCCGAGATCCTGGAGTGGCGCCACCCCGTCCGCGTGGACTCCTTCGCCGTCCGCACGGGCAGCGGCGGGCGCGGCCGCCGGCACGGCGGAGACGGCGTCGAACGCCGCATCCGTTTTCTGGAGCCGATGACCGTGACCCTGCTGACCGGCCACCGCCGGATCCCGCCCTACGGCATGGCCGGCGGGCAGCCGGGAGCGCTCGGGGAGAACCTGGTCGAACGCGCCGACGGCACGGTCGAGCACCTCGGCGGAGTCGACACGACCGAGGTCGGGCCGGGCGACGTCCTCGTCCTGCGCACCCCGGGCGGCGGAGGCTACGGCGCCGCCGCCCGGGCGTGAGCGCGGCTCAGCGCAGGGGCACGAACCGCACCGGAGTCCCCGGCACCGCCTGCGCCGCCGCGGCCAGGTCCGCCTCCCGTACCACCGCCACCACCGGATAGCCGCCGGTCGTCGGATGGTCCGCCAGGAAGACCACCGGCCGCCCGTCCGGCGGCACCTGCACCGCGCCCAGAACCATGCCCTCGCTGGGCAGTTCACCGGGCAGAGCCCGCTCCAGGGCCGGCCCCTCCGTACGCAGGCCGATGCGGTTGCCTGCCGGGGAGACCCGGTACGCGCGCGTGGCGAGGGTGTGGAGCGCCTCACGCGTGAACCAGCCGTCCCGCGGCCCGAGCCGGACCCGCAGGACGAGTTCGTCCGGCGGACCCGGCCACGGGGGAGCGTCGACCGGCCCACGGACGCCCGATTCCACCCCCAGCGGCAGCACGGCCCCGTCCGCCAGCGGCGCCGGGCCGAGCCCGGACAGCAGGTCGGTGGAGCGGCTGCCGAGGACGGGGTCGACGGCGATCCCGCCGCCGAAGCCCACGTACGCCCGCAGGCCGCGCACGGCCGTGCCGACCTCGAACAGCGCCCCGGCCCCGACCCGTACCGCCGTGCCCCAGGCCACCGGACGGCCGTCGACGGCGACCGGGCACGGCGCGCCGCCCACCGCCACGGTCACCGCGCACCGGGGCCGCACGGCGCACCCGTCGACGGTGGTCTCCAGGACCGCCGCGCCTTCCGGATTGCCGACCAGACGGTTCACGAGCCGCGCCGCCCCCGGGTCCAGTGCCCCCGAGCGGGGCACGCCCAGATGCGCGTACCCGGTCCGCCCCAGATCCTGCACCGTGGTCAGCGCCCCGGCCCGTACGACGGCGACAGCACGATCGGTCACCGGCGCTCCACGCTCTCCACCACGAAACGCACCCGCGCGCCGGGCGTGAGCAGCGCGGCGGGCTCTCGGGCCGCGTCCCACAACACGACGTCCGTCGAGCCGATCAACTGCCAGCCGCCGGGGGAGGAGCGCGGGTACACACCCGTGTACGGCCCCGCCAGCGCGACCGACCCGGCCGGGACGGCCGTGCGCGGCGTGGCCCGGCGCGGCACCTGGTACTGCTCGCCGAGCCCCGTCAGATAGCCGAAACCCGGCGCGAACCCGCAGAACGCGACCCGGAACTCGGTCGCCGCGTGGATCCGGACGGCCGTCTCCACGGACACCCCCCACAGCGCGGCGACCTCGGCCAGGTCCGGACCGTCGTAGCGGACCGGTACCTCGACGGCCCGCTCCACGCGCGCGTGGAGCGGCGGAATCGTCCATTCCCGCAGCTGTCCTGCCAGCAGGTTCGGCGCGTCGACCCCGTCGAGCAGCACCGTCCGCGCCGCCGGCACGATCTCCCGTACGGCCGGCAGCGCACCGCCCGCCCGGCGGCGCAGCAGCTCGGCGTGGAACGCCTCCGTCTCCGTGCCGCTCCCCAGCTCGACGAGCAGCGCCCGTTCACCGACCCGGAACACCCGCCGCGCCTTCATGCGAACGCCTCCACCCTGACGCCGGTCGTCTCCAGCTGCGCGCGGACCCGGCGGGCCAGCTCCACCGCGCCCGGGGTGTCCCCGTGCAGACACAGAGACCGCGGCCGCACGGCGACGGACCGTCCGCAGTGCGCGGTGACCACCCCGAACCGGGCCATGGACACCGACCGTTCCACCACCTCCGCCGGGTCGGTGACGACGGCCCCCTCCTGCCCCCGTGGCAGCAGGGAACCGTCCGCCGTGTACGCCCGGTCGCCGAACGCCTCGGCGACCACCGGCAGGCCCGCCTTCTCGGCGGCCTCGTGCAGCCGCGAGCCGGGAAGACCGAGCACGGGGAGTCCGCCTCCCGCGAGCAGCACTCCGTCGACGACCGCCCGCGCCTGCTCCTCGTCGCGGACGACCCGGTTGTAGAGCGCGCCATGGGGCTTGACGTAGGCGACCCGCGCGCCGGCGGCCCGGGCGAAGACCTCGAGCGCACCGACCTGATACGCGACCTCGGCCGCCAGTTCGCCCGCAGGCACGTCCATCGAGCGCCGGCCGAAGCCGGCCAGATCGCGGTACGAGACCTGGGCCCCGATCCGTACGCCCCGCGCCGCGGCCAGCTCGCAGACGCGCCGCATGGTGACGGCGTCCCCCGCGTGGAAGCCACAGGCCACGTTGGCGCTGGTGACGACCGAGAGCAGCTCCTCGTCGTCGGTCAGCGTCCAGCGGCCGAAGCCCTCTCCGAGGTCGGCGTTGAGGTCGATGGTGGCCCAGGTCATGGTGTCGGTTCCTTCCCTCCCTGGTCAGACGGCGACGCGGTAGCGGTCGTCGCGGACATCGGTGGCGAGCATCCGGCCCGGCGCGTGCGTGATCGCGAACGGCGGGCGTGAGGCCGTCACGGCGGCCTGCGGGGTGACTCCACAGGCCCAGAACACCGGCACGTCCCGCGGCTCCGCCACGACCGCGTCCCCGAAGTCGGGGCGGTCGAGGTCGCGGATGCCGAGAGCGGCCGGATCGCCCGCGTGCACGGGCGCCCCGTGGACGGCGGGCAGCAGGCCGCTGATCCGCCGTGCCGTGGGGACGAGTTCCGCCGGCACGTGCCGCATCGAGACGACGATCGGATCGTGCAGGCGTCCCGCGGGCCGGCAGGCCCGGTCGGTGACGTACATGGACACGTTGCGCCCTTGGTCGACATGGCGCAGCGGCACCCCGGCCCGCGCGAGCGAGGCCTCGAAGGTGAAGCCGCAGCCGATGAGGAACGACACCTGGTCGCTGCGCCAGTACGCGCTCACCTCGGTCGGTTCGTCGACAAGTCGCCTGTGCTCCCGGACGCGGTGGCGCGGGATGTCCGTCCGCAGGTCGGCGCCGGTCGCGAGCTCAGTCGTCCATGATCCCGCGTCGGTGACGTCCAGGACGGGGCAGGAACCGGCACGGGCACGCGCGCGTGCGTCGCGCGGGTCGAGAACTGCCGTGGAGGTCATACCAGTTCCTTCCCGCGTGTCTCGGGCAGGCCCAGGAGCGCGAGCACCGCGAGGCCGTAGCCGACGGCCCCGAAGACCAGTGCGCCGCCCACGCCCCAGCTCTCGGCGAGAAAGCCGACGAGGGTCGGGAAGACGGCGCCCACCGCGCGCCCGGTGTTGTACGTGAAGCCCTGGCCGGTACCCCGTACCGCCGTCGGGTACAGCTCGGCGAGGAACGAGCCGAAGCCGCTGAAGATGGCCGACATGCAGAAGCCGAGGGGGAATCCGAGGACGAGGAGGAGCGTGTTCGCCCCCGTGGGGATGTTCGTGTACGCGAGGACGGACAGGGCGGACAGGGCGGCGAAGAGGGCGATGTTCTTCTTCCGGCCGAGCCGGTCCGTGAGGTAGCCCCCGGTCAGGTAGCCGATGAAGGCCCCGGAGATGAGGAAGGTCAGATAGCCGCCGGTGCCGACCACGGTCAGCCCGCGTTCGGTCTTCAGGAAGGTCGGCACCCAGGTGGCGAGGGTGTAGTAGCCGCCCTGCACACCGGTCGAGAGCAGCACCGCGAAGAGCGTGGTGCGCAGAAGCGGCGGCTTGAAGACGGCCGTGAACGAACCGCGTTCGGGGGACGTACGCCGGAGCTCGGCGGCCTGCGGGGCGTCCTCGACGTTCCGCCGGACGTAGACGACGAGGAGTGCGGGCAGGGCGCCCGTCCAGAACATGACCCGCCAGGCGGTGTCGGCGTCGACGAACTGGAAGACCAGCGTGTAGACGATCACCGCGAGCGCCCAGCCGGCCGCCCAGGCGCTCTGGATGCCGCCGAGGGTACGACCCCGGTGCTTGGCCGAGGCGTACTCGGCGACCAGGATCGCGCCGACCGCCCACTCGCCGCCGAAGCCGAGGCCCTGGAGGGCCCGGAAGACCAGCAGGGTCTCGTAGTTGGGCGCGAATCCGCACAGGACGGTGAAGAGCGCGTAGGTGATGACCGTGATCATCAGCGCCTTCACCCGGCCGATGCGGTCGGCGAGGATGCCGGCGAGCGCGCCGCCGATCGCCGAGACGACGAGGGTGACGGTGGTCAGGAGGCCGGTCTGGCCCTTGTCGAGGCTGAAGTAGGCGGCGATGGCCACCATCGACAGCGGCAGCGTGAAGAAGTCGTAGGAATCCAGGGCGTATCCGCCGAAAGCGCCGCCGAAGGCGCGGCGGCCGCGCGGCCCGAGGGCCCGCAGCCAGGCGAACGCGCCCGTGTCGTCGGGCCGTTCGCCCTGGGTCTGGTGCCGGGTCTGTGTCGTGCTCATGTGCACCTCGCAGAGGGGGAGGAGCGTGCGTGAGTGACGTACCGAAGGACCGTGCGGTGTCGTTAACGTAGGGGATTGTTGAACGATCCGACAAGAGGCATGTCGTCACGTTCTTGTTTCCGTGAAGTACCTGCGATTGACTCGGCCACGGACGACGGAGGAGACGAGGCACCGTGGGCGGAATCGGCGAACTGGCGGACGACCGGGCGCTGCTCGGGCGGACGAGCACGGCGGAACGGGTGGCGGACATCCTGCGCACCCGGATCGCCGAGGGCTTCTTCCCGCCCGGCACCCGGCTCTCCGAGGACGGCATCGGCGGCGCGCTCGGTGTGTCCCGCAACACACTGCGCGAGGCGTTCCGGCTGCTCACCCACGAACGCCTGCTCGTCCACGAGCTCAACCGGGGCGTCTTCGTCCGGGTCCTCACCGTCGAGGACGTCACCGACATCTACCACACCCGCCGCCTCGTCGAATGCGCGGTCGTCCAGGGCCTCGGGCAGCCGCCGTTCGCCCTGGACGGCCTTGTCGCCGCCGTCGAGGAGGGCGAGACCGCGGCCCGCGCGGCGAACTGGAAGGGCGTCGCCACCGCCAACATCCACTTCCACCGCGAACTGGTCGCGCTCGCGGGCAGCGCACGCACCGACGAGCTCATGCGGGGCGTCCTCGCCGAACTCCGCCTCGCCTTCCACGTCGTGGACGACACCCGTGGTCTGCACGAGCCCTATCTCGTACGAAACCGGGAGATTCTGGACGCTCTGCTCGCCGGTGAGCGCGCGACGGCGGAACGCCTTCTCGCCGGCTACCTCGACGACTCCCGCACCCGGATCGTCGAGGTCTACGCGAAGGCGGTCGACGATCCGGAGGCACCGGGCGCCTGAGCCGCGCCGTCCTCCGGCCCCCCGGCCCCCCGCCTCCTCCTCCGCCTCCTCCGCCTCCTCCGGCTCCTGTGTCTCCTCCGGCCCTCCGGCCCCTCCGTCCCCTGGAGAGGGGCCCGTACCGCCCCGGCCCGAGGCGGTCGCATCTGCGCCGTTTCGACCGTTGTCATTGCGAGGACCTAATCTGTGCTCCGTGACTTCGCCTGCCTCGACGGACTTCGTTCCGCCCCAGCTCAGCGCGGGGCCGCGGCCCGCGCAGGGCCCGGCCGCCGACGAAGGGCTCGCGCGGCGCCTCCGCGCGCTCGCGTGCACCGCGCCGCTGCACGACCTGGACACGCGCAAGGCGAACCTGGCCGGCGAGTACGCGGGCTACGGGATGGCCGAGGTCGCCCTCGCCGCCATCGACCTCGTCACGCTCAACATGGACTTCGACACCGGCGCCGACCACGAGCAGATCGTCGGCCGCCTCCTGCCCCGTGTCGCCGCCCAGGCCCCCGCCCGCCCCGCCGCCGAGCACGAACGGGTCGCCCGCTGGGTCCTGGAGAACCTGATCAACGTCGGCAGCGTCGACCGCGGCTTCCGCGCCGTCTACGGCACCTTCGGCGCCGACGGCGTCTACACCCGCCGCGACTACGACTTCAAGCTGATCGAAGAGGTGCCCGGCTACGGCGGCGGCGTCTACCTCCGTACGACCGACGAAGCGGTCAACGTCCTCGTCGGCGCGCTCGACACCGACGTCACCAGCGCCCAGATCGCGGCCGAGGTGAAGCTGGAGGTCCTGATCAGCCGGGGCCGCCTCGCCGACGCCCAGCTCGCCGCCGAGCAGGCGCGGTACCGGACCGTCCAGTACGCCGAGACCCTCCGCAAGACCCTGGAGGCCACCCGGCGCAACGTCCGCGCCGTCGACTGGCTGAGCGCCGTCCCCGACATGATCGCCGAGGCGCTCGACCACGTCGCCGACCGCTACCGCCACGAGAACGCGATCCTCACCAACATCCGCAAGGCCCGCGACGAGGCCGAGGCTGCGTCCGATTCGAAGACGGCCGAGCACAAGCGCCGCGCCGCCGAGCTCGTCGACATCGTCAAGGACTGCATCCGCCGCCACACCCAGCTCCAGTCCCGCCTCCTGGAGGCCGGACCGCTCTTCCGCGCGGAGCAGGACCGGCAGGCCTTCGCCGCCCCCACCTCGTACACCGGGATAGATCTGTACGGGCAGCTCGTCGCCCCCGTCCTCCCGCTGCCCGTCGAGCAGGCGATCAAGGTCACGGACGCCTTCTTCGCCCGGGGAACGGGACTGCGCACCCCGGCGTCCGTGCGCGTCGGCGACCTGGTCGAGATGCTGCTCACCCCGCCCGTCGAGCGCGAGCACCTCGGCGCGGAGATGCCCGAGCCGGACCTGATCGCCACGCCCGACGACAGCCGCTTCAGCGAGGAGCAGCTCGCGAGCGCGATGGAGCTGCTCGACCTGGAGCACGACGCCCCCCGGCGGCTCTCCGGCCTGCTCGCCGACGCCCGCCGCCGCGACCCCGACCTGCCCTACCTGGTCGCCCTCCTCGCCGTCCACGCGGCGAGCCCGCCGGTCGGCACGGCCTACCGCCAGGGTGAGGAGCGCCTGCTCTTCGCCGTCGACGACGGCACACCACTCGACGACCCGGAGTTCGGCGGCGCCGACCTGATAGTGGGTACGGCCCTGCTGGACGCGATCGGCATGGCGGCGGACCGTACGGAGGCGACATGAGCGCGACTCAGGACACCGGCTTCCCGTTCGGGGAGGCGCCCGCCCCGGCCGACGAGTCCGCCCCGGACCAGGAACCCGCCGCGAAGCCGCAGGACGCCGCGGAGCAGCTGGACCAGCAACTGGAGCAGGAGCAGGAGCAGGAGCAGGAGCGGGAGCGGGAGCAGGACGACGCGGCCCCCGCCCGTACCGCCCCGGTGATCGGGGTCGTACAGGTCTCCGCGCCCGCGCCCCGCAGCCCCGCTCCGTACGTACGGGCGATCCGGCTGACCACCCGGGCGGCCGAGAGCACCCCGCCCCGGCGACCCGCCGTCAGCGTCACCCCCGTCCGCCTGCCCCTGCCGCGCCCCGAGCGCACCGCACCACCGACCACCCGTACCGAGGAGCCCCAGCCGTGAGCGAACACCACGCCGAGCACGCCGACGCGTGGAGCGAGCCGGAGCCCCCGCACACCCCCGCCGCACCCCACGCCGTCACCCCGGCCGACGCCGCCGACGCCGCGCGGCTCGTCTCGTTCGGGCTCCAGCCCAAGCTGCTGCCCGCGCGCGACGCCGAGTACGCCGAGCTGCTCCGGCGCTACCGCGAGGACCCCGCCTTCGCCCGCCTCGCCGACGCCGTCGCCACCGGCCTCGGACTCGTCGTCCTGGAGGTCTCCCCGCGCGCGGGCATGGCTGTCACCGCCGGCGAGGACTCCGTCTTCGCCGTCCGCATGGGCGACTACGCCCGCCGCGCCTCCACCGACTCCGCCGACCGCTTCCTGCACGGCCTCGCCCACCTCGCCGTCGCCGCCATGGCCTTCCCCCGCCCCGAGGACCTCGCCGACGACGGCTACATCGGCCGCCTCACCGTCAACGGCGTCGACGCCTTCGTACGCCAGGCCTGCCGCCGCCTCGAAGAGCGCGCCGAGGAACAGGGCGAGAACACCGACC